>CAMYNX010000048.1 GCA_947259875.1 uncultured Gammaproteobacteria bacterium
CGCGGCGATCGCCACATCGCGCCCGGTTTTGAGTTGACCGTCGGTTTGTAATACCACCCGGGAGCGCAGGTTGTTCATCACCAATGTTTGGTGGGTCTCCGCAACGCCAAGCTCCCATGGTATGCCTGCATGCTTGATGGACGTTAACGGTGACGCGCCCGTGCCCCCGGAATCACCCGCGATAACCAGATGGTCTGCGCGCGCCTTAGTGACGCCAGCGGCAACCGTGCCTACGCCTATCTCTGCGCCCAACTTTACGCTGATCCGCGCATTTGGGTTTGCATTTTTCAGGTCGTGAATCAACTGGGCGATATCCTCGATAGAGTAAATATCGTGATGCGGAGGAGGGCTTATCAAGCCGACGCCGGGTGTCGAGTACCTGATCGCGGCGATATTTTCGTCCACTTTTGATCCAGGCAGTTCCCCGCCTTCACCCGGTTTGGCGCCTTGTACGATCTTTATTTGCAACTCGTCGGCGTTCGACAGGTAATTGATCGTTACTCCGAAGCGTCCACTGGCTACCTGCTTAATAGCGGAACGCTTGGAGTCACCATTCGGCAGTGGCTTGAACCGTTCCGGGTCTTCCCCACCTTCACCGGTATTGGACTTGCCGCCAAAGCGATTCATTGCGATGGCGAGTGATTCATGCGCTTCCTGGGAGATGGAACCAAAGCTCATAGCCCCCGTAGCGAAGCGTTTTACAATCTCTTTTTCCCCCTCCACTTCTTCGATTGGGATCGGGCCGCCGTTCACGCCAGACTTAAACTCTAGCAGTCCGCGCAACGTGCACAGCCGAGTTCCTTCGCTGTTGGCGTGGCGTGCGAACTGCCAGTAAACGTCCTCGTTTCCGGTGCGAACCGCCTTTTGCAAGTTGGCCACGGCCTGTGGCTCCCACATATGACGATCGCCGCCACGACGCCAGTGGAAATCCCCAGGATTGGGCAACACCGGTAGGCGTACCACATCACGACCTGGGTAACCGTTTTCGTGCCGACGCTGCATCTCCTCTGCCAGGACCTCAAATCCCACGCCCTGAACCCGACTGGCAGTACCCTTGAAACACAGATCGACTACTTCATCGGCCAAACCGACGGCCTCAAAAATTTGTGCACCTTTGTAAGATTGCAACGTCGATATGCCCATTTTCGCCATAACTTTAAACATCCCTTTGGCCGTCCCCTTACGGTAGGCGGCGACTACATCGTCGTCCGAATTGATGTGGTCAACGTCGCTGAACAACGCTTCTGCGCGGGCCTGCCACAAAGCCTCAAAGGCGAGGTACGGATTGATAGCATCGGCACCATAACCAATGAGTAGACAATGGTGGTGCACCTCTCGAGCTTCGCCTGTTTCCACCACGAGCCCGATACGAGTCCGCGAGTGCGTGCGTACCAGATGATGGTGCACGGCGCCGGTAGCTAACAATGCGCCGACGGGAACGTTGTTTGGCCCGATGTTGCGGTCCGATAACACGACGAGACTGTAACCATCTTCGATCGCCGCACTGGTCTCCGCACAAATCCTTTCCAACGCTTGTATTAGACCTATGTGACCGGAGCCTCTAGGAAAGGTGATATCTATGGTGCAGCATTTCCATCCGCGATGATCGATGTATTTGAGTGAGGCGAGTTCCTCGTTTGATAAAATCGGGTGTGGGACTCTCAAACGGTGGGCGTGATGCTCCGTGATTTCCAGCAGGTTACGTTCGGGTCCTATGTAACACTCGAGCCCCATAATGACTTCTTCACGAATCGAGTCAATGGCCGGATTTGTGACCTGTGCAAATAGCTGCTTGAAATAATCATAGATAAGGCGAGGTTTATCGGAAAGCACGGCAAGGGCCGCATCGTTACCCATGGATCCCAGGGGGTCACGTAACTCTTTGACCAACGGCAACAACATGAACTGCAAAGTCTCTGTTGTGTAGCCGAACGCCTGCAACCGGGGTAACAGGCTTTCGGGGTCGAAACCGTGCGGTCTCCGGTTCGGTTCCAACTCTTCCAAGTTAATGCGTTGACGCTCCAACCATTCTAGATAGGGGCGGCCCCGCGCCCACTCGGCCTTGATCTCTTCATCCGGGATCATTCGCCCCTGCTCAAAATCGATTAAGAAAATACGGCCAGGACGCAACCTGCCCTTTTGGATTACCTTTTTAGGATCGATAGATAAAACTCCAACTTCCGACGCCATGATGCATTTGTCGTCGTCGGTGATGTAGTAGCGGCTGGGGCGGAGACCGTTACGGTCGAGCACGGCGCCGATGTAATTGCCGTCCGTAAATGCGATGGAAGCGGGTCCATCCCATGGCTCCATGAGGCAAGAATGAAATTCGTAGAAGGCGCGTTTGTCGGCAGGCATATTTGGATGTTGCTGCCAGGCCTCCGGGATCATCATCATGACGGCCTCTTGTAGCGTTCGACCGGTCATCAACATGAACTCGAGTACGTTATCGAAAGTACCGGAATCGGAGCAATCTTCCTCGACGATAGGGAGAAGCTTTGACAGATCGTCGCCAAACTCTGGTGATTCAAGAACGCCCTCGCGAGCGTTCATCCAGTTGATATTTCCGAGTAAAGTGTTGATTTCACCGTTGTGCGACATGAAGCGGTTCGGTTGCGCACGATCCCACGAGGGAAATGTGTTGGTGCTGAACCTCGAATGCACCATGGCCAGATGCGATTCGTAATCGGGATCATTCAAGTCTTCAAAGAACGAAAAAACCTGCTGGGGCGTTAACATCCCCTTATAAATAATGACCTTGGACGATAAGCTGCATACGTAAAATAGCTTTCCCTCGGCCAAGTTTTCGTCACCCCGGAGAAGATGTGTCGAATGCTTGCGGATCAAGTACAACTTACGCTCGAGGGCATCGCCCTCGAGTTCGTTACTTGCACCGATGAATAATTGCTCGATGTGTGGCATGGCGGAGCGTGCCGCTTTACCTATGTCAGCGCCGTCTGGGTCTATAGGTACCTTGCGCCAACCAAGAAACACCTGCCCCGCGGAGGTGATTTGTGACTCAAGCGCTGCTTTGCAGTGATCGCGCTCGAGTGGGTCTTGTGGCAAGAATACGATACCGGATCCATAACGACCCGGATCTGGGAGCGTCACCCGGAGATCTTGCTGCGCAAATTTGCGAAATAATTTGTGTGGTAGCGCGGTGAGTATACCGGCGCCGTCGCCGGTATTTTTTTCATAGCCAACGCCGCCGCGATGGACCATGCAACAATTGATATGGTTGGCGTCCTTGATGATCTGATTGTTGGGGCGGCCTTTAATGTCGCAAATAAAGCCCACGCCGCAACTCTCGTGTTCGCGTGCAGGGTCGTAGAGGCCCCGTTTTTTTGGTAAACCGGGGCTTCGTTTGTTACTGAGGGCGCTATTGACGCGACCTTTCATATACGGATCTCCTCATTTGCCCGCTGCGCAGGCTCCCCCTCTAGTTGGTAGATGGGAATGCCCCTACTAGGCGCGACGGTGGCGTGCCGCATGTATGCGGCATTCGTCTTGGAGCGGCGCTCCGTCACCCAAAACACGGGTATGGGCGCCGGCAACGGTAACCTCTACAATCCAGCTTTCTCTGGCAGGCTCACCGCTTTTCCTGCGGCGGCTGTGGAGACAACGAAAAGTTGTCTAGCTCGTTGTAACTTTCAGAATGATGCTGATTGTGCGTTATGCAGCAGGAAACCACAAAATGTCAGAAATGTGACCCTGAATCAAGTGGAAAGATAAGCATTTCCTTATTTTCTTTGATTTAGCGGCAGTTACATTGCTGTGGTTTCACGGAAACCACGCTTCTGGTAGGTCCAGTTTTTCGCATCGACCGTTGGATCCGACCCACTCAGCCCATTTTCGGATGAGGGCACAAATGCTTTTGTCACCGCGTAGGTTATGACCCGCCCTGGGCACGGAACCGAGAAATAGTCGCCGGTCCGCAACAAAGGCCTGGAGATCTGGCCCGATCAACCTGGTGGACGTAGTCTCGAGCGTATCAATCCAAAACCTTGAAGTGGTGCAAGGTTTCGTCAAGGGCCGTGGGCGGATAGTCGTCAGTCAAGTAAGCCTGCCCGATCGATTCGAGTAGCACTAAGCGAATTTTACCCGCCGCGACTTTTTTGTCCGCCTGCATGTGTTCTTTGAGTAGATCGCCACGTATTTCAGGTGGCGGTTGGGTGGGCAATTCGGTTTGTTTCACCAGATCGAACACACGTTGGTAATCGTTTTTTGTTAGATGTCCCAACATTTGGGACATAAATGCCGCCATAAGCATGCCGACCGCGACCGCCTCACCATGCAGCCAGTTTCCATATCCGACCGCTGCTTCGATCGCATGACCAAATGTATGCCCGAGGTTCAATAGTGCCCGTTCACCTCGTTCGAGCTCGTCGGCGGCCACCACTTCAGCCTTAGCTTGACAGGAACGGTTGATAACGAAAGTGAGTGCCTCGTGATCCCGGACCAGTAAGCGGGTAACGTGCTGCTCCAGCCATGCGAGAAACTCAGGATCGCGGATTAATCCATATTTGATGACTTCCGCGATCCCCGCTCGTAATTCGCGATCCGCCAGCGTCGATAGTGTGTCGGTGTCAGCGATCACTGCTCGGGGCTGGTAAAACGCGCCAATCATGTTCTTGCCTCGCGGATGATTCACCGCCGTCTTACCGCCTACGGAGGAATCCACTTGTGCAAGCAAGGTAGTGGGAATCTGAATATAGGGAACACCCCGTTGATAACAAGCTGCGGCAAATCCGGCAATATCGCCCACCACTCCTCCTCCCAAAGCCAATACGGTGGTTTCGCGGTCGCAAGGCGCAGCCATAAGATTATCGAAGATAGTCTCTAGCGTCGCCATGTTTTTGTACCGTTCACCGTCCGGCAACACAGTGACATGGATATCTAAGCCGATCAGCGCCTTCTTGACAGCCTCCAGGTAAAGTGGCGCCACCGTTTCGTTAGTCACGATCATAACCTGGCGGCCGGCGATGTGTGGGCGAAGCACGTCTTTTTGCTGCAACAGGCCCGGACCGATGTGAATCGGATAACTGCGTGCGCCCAATTCGACGTGCAGGGTCAGGGCCGTCATTTTTTAGTAAGACGGCGCAGGATGTCTCGAGCCACGGTGGCGGGCGGGCGGTCTTCGGCGTTAACAACCAAGTCCGCTTCTTGGCGATACAAGGGTTCGCGTACCTTCATTAGTGCTTCAAGTTTCTCACGTGGATTGTCGGTGTTGAGCAATGGCCGATTCTTTGCGTCGCGCGTGCGCGCAAGTTGGGTATCGACCCCAGCATGTAGATAGATAACCGTACCACTTTTGCGTAGATTTTTTCGATTCACCTCACTCAAGATAGCGCCGCCACCGGTGGCCAAAACAAGATTTTGCCGTTTTAATAGCTCTTGCAGCATCGCCGTCTCGCGTTTACGAAAGCCGTCTTCCCCCTCGATTTCAAATATGACACTGATGGCGACTCCGGTCCGTTCCTCGATTTCATGATCTGAGTCCACGAATTCCATTTTCAATTGCTTTGCTAACTGCCGTCCAATGGTAGTTTTGCCTACGCCCATAGGTCCAATCAATATGAGGTTACGGATCACTGGCCCGTATATTGCGTCAAGAATTCCGCCTCTATTCTTGCCGCGCAACTTGGAACATTGAGTGTCGCCATTTCTGAAAGAGACACCGCGAATTTCTCCGATGCATTCCAGGAATAGGGGCGGGATAGGCGTGACTGTCGTAACACCTCTAATTCATAACTTTGGCTCAATGCTTTAAGTTCTACCGCGGACTCGGGGTTTGGCGCCGTCTGGTGAGCAATGTGGGCTCGTCGTTCAAGACCGAGCCAGCGCCGGGATAGCCGCGCCCCTATTCTTGCCAAACAGTCTGGAAGTTCGAATGTAGTCATTTCTCGGATGAAACGCTGCGGGTGTCTTCTCTGCATACCATTAAATAGAGGTGGGGTGTGTTGGTGCAATACATGGGGTGGTATCTACAACGATCAACCGCCATTCATAATAGCGTTTTGTTGCCCGACTCAGACTGAGTACCGAGCAGAAATGTCACTGCGCAACTCTGCAGGCGTTGGCAAACGGCAGCCGGTGACGGCGTTCGAGGGCCCAGTTGTTTAACCGATATTCAAAGCCGGGCTAATGATGCGCGGCGTTAGGAAGATCAGCAACTCGATCCGGTTGTCGCGCACGGTCTTTTTCCGAAACAGTGCACCGAGTACGGGGATATCGCCCAGGATCGGCACTTTGCTGACACCACGGGCCTCATCCTGTTGGTAGATGCCGCCGATCACCGCGGTTTCGCCGTTTTCGAGTAATACCTGGGTGCGCACCTGCTTGGTGTTGATGGTGTCGGTACCGTCACCGACAAACGAGTCCTGGGTGATGAATACGTCCATAATGATATTATCGTCCGGCGTAATCTGCGGCGTTACAGTGAGCCCCAACACGGCCTTCTTGGTCACCACGCTGCCTACCCCGAGCACATTGGTGGTGAATACACGTTCTTGCCCTTGTTCAATATGCGCCTCTTTTTGGTTTGCCGTGATCAAACGTGGGTTGGCGATGAGTTTACCTTGGCCTTCTGCCTCCAGCGCCGACAACTCGAGGCTGAGCAGATGGGCAAACCCGGTCCCGGCCTTGAAGATTTCAAACACATATGAGGCTGCCGGATCATTGCCAATGCCAGCTGCCGGCAGATTGACCGCCAAGCCATCGGGCAGGGTTTCGAAGATGAGCCCGGGTTCGTCATCGTTTAGGGAATCGGCAATTGTTTCCGTGCCCGCGAAGGTGCCGCTGGTAATGACGTCGCCAATGTTTGAGTCCTTGATGCCCGGAAAACGCGCATCTGTGGTGAGCCGTTGAAATCCAAACCTAGCACCAAGTTCCCGACTGAAGTTGTCGTTGGCCTCGACGATGCGGGTCTCAATCAGAACTTGGCGCACCGGTTTATCCAGTTTAGCTATCAGCTTACGTACCTCTGCGATTTTACGAGCGGTATCCTGAATCAGGATCGAATTCGTGCGTCCGTCTACGGTGACGTTCCCGCGCGGTGACAGTAACGAATTACTTACCGTTTCGACCTGGGCAATGCTGACGCTGCCGAACAGCGACTGTTGCACACCGGTGTCGACCGCCTTGATAGACCTCAGTAGCTTCGCGATGTCGTCAGCCTTGGCGTAGTTCACCTGGATCAGCTCTGAGATCAGCGGCTCCAGTTCAACAACTTGTTGACTAGCCTCGAGTTCGGCCCGTTCACGGGAGGCGATTTCGTTCGCCGGAGCGACCCAAACCACGTTACCTTTTTGGCGCATGCCGAGCCCCCGGGTCTGAAGGATGATGTCCAAGGCCTGATCCCATGGCACGTCCTTTAAACGGAGTGTGAGTTCGCCCTTTACGGAATCACTTGTCACGAAGTTGAGTCCGGTAAAATCGGCGATCACCTGCAATGCGGCGCGTACGCTGATTTTTTGAAAGTTAAGTGATAGCCGTTCGCCTGAATAACCAAACTCGTCTTTTTTTACCTCTTTTTCTTCCTTAACAATAGGATTGACGTTGATAGTGAACACATTCCCGGCCTGATAGGCCAAATGTTCATAGCTACCCGTAGGAAGCACCACCATACGCACATGTTTACCCTGCTGAAACGTGTCAATCGACTGCACAGGGGTCGCAAAGTCGACGACGTCAAGTCGGCGTTCAAGTTCAGATCTAATCTTGGCATCCAAGAAGTCAACGATGATTTCACCCGCTTCTTCCCGGATATCGATGCCGACGGTTGGATCTGACAATTCGACAATGATTTTGCCACCGCCTTCCTTGTTGCGGCGGAAATCTACGCGATCGATATTGTGGGTCGTAGTCTCGCTTCCTTTGGCAAAACGCGTCGTCTTTGGAGTCACCGTCCGGGAGATGCCCGTGGTCACACTTTCGATAATGAGCACCATGCCATTGTCGGTGATCTGGGTGTCGTACGATACGGGGCGCACCAGATTCAGCACGATACGCGTGCGGTCGTCCGTTTCCACCGTGGCGATACTTTCAACAGCCCCGCTTTTCACTTTTATGACGTTACGCGGTAAAGCGCTGCGTGCACCAAAAAAATCAAAGGCCAATCGGGCCGGCTTATTAGTGCTGAAACTGCCGGGGGTGTCCGGGCGCGAAGCGGTGCGTATATTTATCTGCACCCGTCCGCCCGGTAGCGGCGAAAACTTGATGTCTTGGATAACATTGACGGCGGGTGGTGCGTTGGATGGCAGCGATTGGACGTCTTGACCGGATGCCTGCGCAATCATTACCGGTTTTGGTTTTGCCGACACCGAAGGCGTGTCGGCAGTGGCGTTCGTGGTCGCAGCTGGCGGGCTTCCGGTAGTCGCCAGTTTGCCGCCGATCATCGGTTTGACCATAAATCCATATTCCGTCGGTTGTACTACCAGGGTGCCGGGCTCCCGCATCAATAAATCCACATGAACGGCCTGACCGTTGTCGGCCAGGTACGGAAATACGCCTTTAACTGCTCCCTCGCCGGTAATATCAACCGCACTGTTATTCAAGGTGGTGTCGTCGAAGCTGACCCGTAGGCGGCGGCCTCGGTCCAGAATTTCGGTGCTATGGGCTGCCTGACCATCCATGTCTATGCGCAAGAAGGTGGTGTCAGTGTCTTTGCTCCAGCTGAGGGATTTTAGTTCCGTGGCGTGAGTTAGCAACGGGCTCCCTGCCAGTATCAAAGTCGACAGTGCGGCAATTAGCAGAGAGGAAGTTCGAACCGTTTTCATAGTATTTGGTCCCAGTGGTTGAGTCTTCTTTGTTCGACTTATTTTACGATCGCAATAGTGGAATCCCGCTCTACCCAATTTCCACCCGAGCCTTGAACGATTTCTTTGATATCCAATTTTTCATCGGCAATGGTCACAATTTTTCCAAAATTCTGCCCGAGGTAGTTACCTTGACCAGCTCGATGAATGGTTCCATCGGGTGCGTGGATCACCGCCCACGAATCGTCACCGCGACTCAATGTACCCACCATTCTCAAAGAATCTAAAGGGTACTGCTCCAACGGTTCTTTGCGCCGATCGAGATCCGGACTCAAACCGCTACCACCTGCCATTGGCTTGCGCGTTAACAAGTTGCCGCGAGAAAAAGGATCCGTCAAGTTAGTTGCTGTATAAGAATAACTTTCATACGGCCGGATACGAGGCAGCGGTTCGACACGAGGTTTACGATCCTTGTGTGCCTCGTTAACGAATTTATGCAAGTCACGGATGTCACCTTCGCTGCATCCCGCAAGCAACATGAAAATAACCAACACTGTAACCCAGCGAGCCATATCAGATTATCATCTTCGACGCCGTTTTTTGTTTTTAATAGATGCCTGTTTCCGCCGTTGGATCTGATCTTCGTCCAAATAATGATAAGTCTTGGTCGTTGCTGACATCATCAGTTTGTCTGTGCCCTTGATCGGCGTCAGGTCCAGATCGCCGATGGTCACGATTCGCGGCAACGAAGCCAGATCGCTGACAAATTCACCGAGTTGATGATAGCTACCGCTGACAGCCAGGCTTATGGGCATTTCCCCGTAAAAGTCCTCCTGCCGCGTTCTTTGAGGCTTAAACGTCTGAAACTGTAAACCACGCCCGAGTCCTGCCTGGGTTATATCGATCAACAGTTCCGGTACCTCTGTTTTGTCGGGTAACTGTTTGAGCATCACACCGAAGGTATCTTCAATCTCCTTCATTTGTTGACGATAGGCGGCAAGGTTGATTGCTAAGGCCTTTTTCTTGAGATAAGCATCTTTTAGCTGTGCTTCTTGGCGCTGCAATTTCTGCAGATCGGCGTACTGATCCTTTATGATAAACCAATACCCCGCTGCCAGTATCGCGATGCAAACCAACCCGGTACTGGTTATTTTCAGCCACAGCGGCCACGACCCGATGTCATTAAAGTCTACCTCTTGTAAGTCACTAAGTGCCATTTACTTAACCCGTTTTCTTGGCGCTGGTTTGTTGGTCAAGGGAAACCTGCTTTTTCTTTTTTTCCTCTTTCACCTGCAGCGTAAATTTGCTTACTCTTGATTCCCCGCTAGGTGTGACATTGATGACGTTTAGATTGGGATTCGCGAACCAGTCCGACGAATCGAGGCTTCGCATAAGGCTTGAAATCCGGGCATTTGATTGCGCATAACCGGCAAGAGTGATGTTCTTACCTTTCTTTTTGAGACTAGTTAAATAAACCCCCTTGGGTAATTTACGTACCAAGTCATCAAAAACATGCACGATCTGAGTTCGGTTGGACTGAAGACTCTGAATGACTTCCATGCGCGCCAATAACGATTCTTTACGCCGCTTGATTTCCCGAATCTCCTTGATCTGTTTGTCGAGTTTAGCGGTCTCCTGAGTCAAGAACCCATTTCTACTGCTCTGGAAATCGATGAGCCCATTCATATGCCACCAACCATAAAAAACTACTAAGCCCATTAACATCCATGAAAGAAAACTCCCGGTTAGGATTTGTCGATCTCGTTCGCGACGACGTATTTCTCGCCATGGCAAAAGGTTAATTCTGGTCATCCCTCAAAACTCCGCAACGCCAATCCGCAAGCCACCATAAGTGACGAAGCGTCGCCGCTGATTATCTGTGGTTTGATACGAGATGCCAGGGACATGCTCGAAAAGGGATTGGCGATTGTTGTTGGTACATTCAATCGATCGGAAATTAGCTCGTCTATACCTGAGATCTGTGCACAACCACCGGCAAGCAGTATCTGATCGACACTATTAAAAGGTGTGGAAGAATAAAAGAATTGCAGCGCACGCATCGTCTCTTGGCACATCGCTTCCATGAACGGTTGTAAAATATCGGGCTGATAATTGTCGGGTAATCCACCTACCTTTTTAGCTAGTCCGGCTTCCTCGTACGACAATCCATATCGCCGTTGGATTTCTTCGGTAAGCTGCCGGCCGCCGAATGTGTGATCACGCGTGTAAACCGAACGGTTATTGTGCATCACGTTCATGTGCGCGGTGGTTGCTCCAAAATCCAGCACCGCGATGGTCTTTTCCATTCCCCCACCAGGCATCTGTCTCGCGATCAGCGTATACGCATTTTCCATCGCAAATGCGTCTACATCAATGATTTCCGGCTTCAACCCGGAACGTTCGACGACCGCGATGTAATCATCCACGATCTCCTTACGGCAAGCGGCAAG
Organism: uncultured Gammaproteobacteria bacterium; assembly: GCA_947259875.1. Lineage (GTDB taxonomy): Bacteria > Pseudomonadota > Gammaproteobacteria > Arenicellales > JAANXG01 > CALZGZ01. The sequence goes on from CAMYNX010000048.1 coordinate 11,207, forward strand.
AATGACCTCATCTTCGTTGGCATTGGTTTCGGATGGTCCCACGACTTCGAAATCGAGATTCACCTCTTCTAAGGGGTAGGGGATATAGTGATCCGCCTCGGTCTCGATCTGGGTCTCCATATCCTGTTCTTTCAGGCCGCTGGGCATGGTGATGGTCTTGGTGATGACATGAGATGCAGATACCGCCACTGCGACGTCTCTGGTTTTGGTCCCCGCGCGCTTGACCACCCGGTCTACCGACCGGCCTACCTGCTCAACGTCGGTGATCGCGTTTTCCATCATGGCATTCTGGGGCAGCGGCTCCACCGCGTAGCGTTCGACCCGGTAATGGCCACCACTTTTATTCAATTCCAGCAGCTTCACTGCGGAAGAGCTGATGTCGATTCCAATCAGATTTGGCCGCTTTTTCTGGAATAACACCAGGATTACCTCTTTTTATCCGTTAGTTAGGGGGGCAATGTGTCAATTTACGTTAGCATGTCAATGCAAATATAGACGATCGGAGTAGGACTGACAAATGCTATCGGACGTTTTTTCACTACCTGCTATCGGACGTTTTTTCACTATCTGCTATCGGACGTTTTTTCGCTACGTGTAGTAAGCTTAGCCGTGTTCTCGATATTTTCATGTTAGTTGTGATTCGCACCCTGTTTCGCGTCATCCTCGGATTGATCATCGGCCTCGCTGGAGTGGTGCTGGCGGCCGGGGTCGCCATTGCATTATTCACCGTGTCGCTACTGCCCGAGCTTCCAGCCGTGGAGTCCTTGAGAGATGTACAGCTCAAGGTGCCACTTCGCGTTTTTTTCGCTGATGGGAGATTAATGGCGGAGTACGGTGAGGAGCGCCGAGAGCCAGTCAGTATAGATTCCACGCCCGAACAACTGGTCAACGCTGTTCTCGCTGCGGAAGATGACTCATTCTATCGTCATCCGGGTGTAGATATGACCGGCGTTGTTCGCGCCGCTTTGGCTAATCTTCGCTCCCGGGGTCACGACCAGGGCGCCAGTACCATCACCATGCAAGTAGCGCGGAATTATTTCTTGTCCCCGGAGAAAACGTACATAAGAAAATTGAAGGAGGTCTTGTTGGCGTTTCGAATTGAGCGAGCGCTAACCAAAGACCAGATACTTTATCTTTACATCAATAAAATTTTTCTTGGCAATCGTGCTTATGGTTTTGGTGCCGCGGCACGCTTGTATTACGGCAAATCCCTTAACGAATTGACACTGGCACAGATAGCCATGCTTGCCGGTTTGCCGAAGGCCCCCTCACGAGACAATCCGCTCGCCAATCCTGACAACGCCATCAAAAGACGTGACTACGTTTTGCGGCGTATGCGTCAACTTGGGCACATTACCAACGATGAGTTTCGGGAAGCTAGCGGTGCCGAAATCACCGCCAGCAAGCATATCGCGAAGGTTGATATGCAAGCGCCGTATGTGGCGGAGATGGCTCGCGTGCATATGGTTAGTCGCTATGGAGAAGAAGCCTACTGGCGGGGTTTTAAGGTGTATACGACGATTCGCCCAGGATTACAGCGCATCGCCGACCGCGCACTGCGTAAAGGATTAAAACGGTACGATGAACGACACGGTTACCGCGGACCGGTTAGTTACTACAAATTGAGCGACTCGACTACCGTGGAAGACATGGATCGTAGGCTCGGCAAGGTTCCGCAAAGTGGCGAAATGTTACCGGCGATCGTTATCGCGGTTAAAGACAAAAGCGCGAAGCTGTACACCCAGAATCGTCAAGTGATAGATCTGGATTGGTCCGGGATGTCTTGGGCCAAGCGCCATATCAATCACAATACCGTCGGACCCGAGCCCCAGTCTGCGCAAGATGTCATCAAAGTGGGCGACGTTGTCTACGTAGAGGAAAGTGAAAAAGAAAAATGGCGTCTAGTCCAGTTGCCCGAAGTTGCTGGGGCCTTGGTGTCTTTGCGGCCAGAGGATGGCGCCATATTGGCTTTAGACGGCGGATTTGATTTTTATCTGAGTAAGTTTAACCGCGCCATTCAAGCGCAGCGTCAACCCGGGTCTAATATAAAACCGTTCATCTACTCTGCTGCCTTAGAGCACGGGTTCACTCCGGCAACGCTGGTAAGTGGGGCGCCGATCGTAGTGCCCGATAGCAGTGACAGCACAGTATGGCGACCGGAGAACTACAGCGGTAAGTTTTTCGGACCAACTCGTCTGCGCAAGGCGTTGAGTCTGTCCCTTAACCTGGTTTCGGTGCGCATTGTGCGAGCGATCGGAATCGAACCCGTGCTTGATCATTTGACCAGATTCGGTTTTGAACGTAGCCGTTTGCCTAATGGTTTATCTGTAGCTCTCGGTGCGGGTTCTATCTCACCGCTGGAGGTGGTTCGGGCCTATGCAGTGTTTGCCAATGGGGGATTTCGGATAGAGCCTTATTTTGTCGACTGGGTGGAAGACCGGTACGGGAATGTAGTGGAGCAGGCGAATCCGGCAATCATCTGTCGCGCCTGTTCGCGGTCCCCGGCCACGGATGACGCTGCCGAACACCTCTTGAGACCACGCCGGGCAAAACGAGTCCTGCGAGCGGATAACCACTTCCTGATGACAAGTATGATGCGGGATGTCATACGCACTGGAACCGGGAGGCGCGCGCTGACTCTTGGAAGAACTGACCTTGCTGGCAAGACCGGTACTACGAATGACTTCCGTGACGCCTGGTTTTCCGGTTTCAACTCCGACGTGGTGACGACGGCATGGGTGGGTTTCGATGATCCTGTGACCCTCGGTCGTGGTGAAGCCGGTTCCCGGGCGGCCTTGCCGATATGGATCGATTATATGAGTGTCGCATTGAAGGGTTCACAGGAGCGGTGGTCGCCGGTTCCCGACAACATCATAAGCAGATTCGTTTCCACCGAAACCGGGAAATCTGCGCTGGAGTCCGACCCCCAGGCCTATGAGGAGTTTTTTATGGCCGGTACGGAGCCGGCGCCAGCGATGGCCGGCCCCGTGCAATTGGATGGTTCGTCCTCTGTGGGGAAATCACCGGCAGCGCCGGTGCCGGAGGGTTTATTTTAGGTGTTCCTGTGCCGAGCCCGTAATTGCACCAAGGCGTCCCGCCCTTATTCATGGTATACAACTGGAGACACCAACAGCATTTCGTCATGGAAATGACACCAATCAGCTGCTTAGGTTTCGTGGCAAGAATAAGGGCGGGGCTATCCCGCCGCTGGCTCCGTCTCGAACGCCTGGACCTGCCCTTGCGCCCGCCTTGTCCCCGCGTAGCCGAGGGAAAGCAGGGTAACTACGCGCAGCACAAGTCCCTTCGCCATCATCCGGAATCCTTGGTGCAATATGCGGGCTAGGCAAATCAATGTAACCCGTCGTTCCAGCGGCGGTAAACGGAATCGTCTCGACGAACATAAACGCCGGGCCGTCTGTGAGGAGGCCGCGCGTATCATGGTCGAGGAGTCGGTTCGTAACTATCAGGTTGCGAAACATAAGGCTTGTATGCGCCTGGGATACGATCATCGCCGTACCCCGTTGCCGACTAATCGAGAAATAGAATCCGCTTTTGCCACGCGATTGAGATTGTTTCGCGGGAAGTCCTTGACCGATAAATTGCGCTGTGGTCGGCAGCGGGCCGCTGAGATCATGTGCTTGTTTGCTGCTTTCCAACCACGGTTGGTTGGCGCGTTGTTACGCGGCAATGTGACGGATGATACTCCGGTCGAACTTCATCTATTCGCTGATAATCCAGAAGAAGTTGTGGACCATCTCGACCAAAATCAAATACCTTGTCAAACGTTCGACAAGCGAGTGCGTTTCGCGGGGAATCGATTCGTCCAGATTCCCGGTTTCCGGTTCAGCGTTGACCATGGCATGGTCGAGCTTTTGATCTTTAACAGAAAACAGTTACGGGAAGCACCCATATGCCCGGTCGATGGCAGGCCTATGAAGCGCGCCAACTTGAGTGCCGTTGAAAGCCTGGTTCTGGAAACGCCGTCAGACTTGGGCTGAGGACTGTTTAGCGGTCTTTTTCTTCTTCTTTTTCTTCTTGCGACGTTCGGGTGCCGCTTTGATGAGCTCCGTGCACTGTTCTAAAGTTAAATCTTCCGGTTCGATATCTTTCGGGATTCTGGCATTCTTTTTTCCGTTGGTGATATAAGGCCCGTATCTGCCACGCAGGACCTGGATGTCGGTGCCATCAAAAGACTTGATGGTTCGATTGGCATCAGCGATTTTCTTCTCCGCCACAAGTTCTAGTGCCCGTTCCAGAGTAATTGTGTATGGATCGTCATCTTTGATCGCCACAAATTTATTCTCGTAACGCACGTAGGGACCATAACGGCCGATATTAACGGAGATCTCTTCGCCCTCGGGGCTTACCCCTAAGTCGCGCGGGAGCTTGAACAATTCAAAGGCTTCTTCCAGAGTGATCGTGTCCAGTTTTTGTCCGGGTCGCAGGCCGGCAAACTTAGGTTTTTCATCATCGTCTCGAGTGCCAATTTGTACGAATGGCCCAAACCTGCCCATACGCACGCTTACCGGTTTTCCGGTCTTGGGGTCGGTGCCTAATTGGCGTGCCTGGGCGACTTCTTCTCTGGGCACGTGTTCCTTTTCTTCGACCCGAGTCTTAAACGGCTTCCAAAAATCCCGCATGATATCGACCCAGTTCTGCTCGCCACGAGAAACGGAGTCCAATTGGTCTTCCAGTCGAGCCGTGAAGTTGTAGTCCACGTATTGGGAAAACTGAGTGGATAGAAAATTATTTACTACCCGGCCCATATCGGTAGGGAAAAATCTTCGGTTTTCCAGTGTCACGTATTCACGCTGCAGCAGGGTCGAAATAATGGTTGCATAGGTCGATGGACGGCCAATCCCATGGGCTTCGAGTGTCTTGACTAGACTCGCCTCAGAATAGCGCGGAGGTGGTTCGGTGAAATGCTGTTCTTTGCGAATTACCTTGACCCCAACGCGATCGCCCTCTTTGAGCGGCGGCAGTAACTTATGATTGTCATCTGTTTCTTTTGTGTCATCGCTGCTTTCTTGATACACAGTCATGAAGCCCGGCTTGCTAATTGTCGAGCCGGTGGCACGGAATATGTTGCCCGAACCGGCTTCCATATCAACCGCAACGGTATCTAAGACGGCATGAATCATCTGACACGCAACCGTTCGTGTCCAAATTAGCTGATATAAGTTGAATTGTTCTTCGCTTAAGGCGCCCTTAATGCTCTCCGGGGTGCGCGCGACCGAGGTCGGGCGGATGGCCTCATGGGCCTCTTGAGCATTCTTAGATTTGTTTTTGTATACCTGGGGATTCGCCGGCAGGTTTTCGGCGCCATAGCGCTGGTTGATAAATTCCCGCAATTCATTAACAGCTTCTGCAGCAAGATTTACCGAATCGGTTCGCATATAACTGATTAAGCCGATGCTCGTTCCTTCGATCTCAATTCCCTCGTATAGTTGTTGCGCGACGCGCATGGTCCGCTGTGTCCTAAAACCAAGTTTTCGCGCCGCTTCCTGTTGCAAGGTAGACGTAATGAATGGGGGCGAAGGATTGCGCTTACGCTGTTTCTTATCAACTTTAGTTATCCATAGCTTACCTTGAGCGTTGGTGATCAACGCTTGCTGTACTACATCGGCACGGGTTTCATTGGTGATGGAGAACCGCTCTAATTTACCACCCTCGAAGTGGGTCAACTTAGCAGAAAACGGCTGCTTGTCAGCATGCAGATCGGCCTCTATCGTCCAGTACTCCTGGGCCACAAACTTATCGATTTCCTGTTCACGTTCCACAATGAGGCGCAGCGCCGGACTTTGTACGCGACCTGCCGACAAGCCGGGGCTAATCTTTTTCCAAAGCAACGGCGATAGATTGAAGCCTACAAGATAATCCAATGCGCGCCTTGCTTGCTGTGCATGAATCAGACTTTGAGAAAGCGCCCGCGGGTGAGAAACGGCGTGTTGTATCGCTCGTTTTGTGAATTCGTAAAACTCCACCCTGTGTACCTGTTTACCATCCAAAGCACTGCGTTCCTTGAGGATTTCATACAGATGCCACGATATCGCTTCACCTTCCCGATCCGGGTCAGTGGCCAAATAAAGAGCATCCGAATTTTTTAATGCTTTTGCGATCGCATCAACGTGCTTTTTGTTGCGCTCGATTAATTCGTAGTTCATCTCGAAGTCGTGATCGGGATTCACCGCGCCACTTTTCGGTGTCAGATCGCGGACGTGACCATACGATGCCATAGCCTCAAACTCTTCACCGAGGTATTTGGTGATTGTTCTGGCCTTGGCGGGTGATTCAACGACGATCAGGTTCTTAGGCATATTACATTGGTTGGACTAGCAGCAACTTACAAAAGCAATGTTTGACATTGCTGAAAATCATAGACTGTTTTTGCGCGTGGGGACAGAAAGTCCCCGGTCTTTATTATTGTAATTTCGCATCAACACCATTTAAGACCACATCTTCCATCCACATATATACGTCTTCCTGTCCCGGCTGGTTGCACAACACCATCATTGTGACCCACTTAATGTGATTCAAGTCAATCTCTTCTACCTCCAATGCCATAACTCGATCGATTACTACCTCGCGGGTTGGTGCATCCAACACTCCGGACTGCTCTAAGGACAATAGAAATCCCCTTGTCTCCGTGTGTAGTTTACGCATCTCTTCCGCTGCATAATGGCGAATTGATTTTTTGCCGATACTCATTGGAGGCGGATAATCAGGATCACACATATCCGAAAGGTCCTGTAACCAGTCAAAAGCCTTATTGATTTCGCGATGCTCAAAACCGGCCTGGAATAGTTCCGCGGTTAAGGTTTGATGATCCTTTTGTAACTCAGGCTCCTCAACCATATAGTTTTCGAATAAATACATGAGAACGTCTAGCACGTTTTCTTTCATCGGTACGCCTTAGCGTTTAGTTTTTGGAACTCGGACATATCCCCCGCCGGCGAACGACTCGACCCACCCGTTGATTTCCATCTGTAACAGCATGGAGCAAACCGAGTCCGTCGTCAATCCACTACGGGCTACCAGGATATCCACAGTGACAGGCTCATAGCCCATGTGCACGAGTAAATCTTCATTAGGCCCCGATTCGAGTTCGGGTTGGTCACGTGAAATATTTTTGGGCCGGTTATCGAGTGGCAGCTCCTCCAGCACATGCTCCAGGCGGTCAACGAGCTTCGCGCCCTGCCGAATCAATTCGTGACAGCCCCAAGACTGTGGGGACTGGATAGGTCCCGGTATGGCGAATACTTCACGATTTTGCTCCACTGCCAGCCGGGCGGTGATCAGTGACCCGCTCCTGTGGTTCGCCTCCACAACTACTGTACCCAGTGACAGTCCACTTATAATGCGATTCCTTTGTGGAAAGTGCTCCCGCCGTGGCGCTGTTCCCACCGGAAACTCAGACACCAAAGCGCCACATCCCGAGATGTGCGATGCAAGTTTACGGTGCCGGCGAGGATAGACTTCATTCAAGCCATGGGCCGCGACGGCAATGGTGTTGCCGTGTCCCTCGATAGCACCATGATGGGCCGCGGC
>CAMYNX010000049.1 GCA_947259875.1 uncultured Gammaproteobacteria bacterium
GATCGAGGAAATGACGCAATGGGTGGTAGACCGCTTGGGGCCCGATGTGCCGATGCACTTTACCGCGTTTCATCCGGATTGGAAGATGCGTGACAAGCCACCTACACCGCCGAAAACACTAATGACAGCGAGGCAAATCGCCGTCAAAAACGGCGTACGATACGCGTATACCGGAAATGTGCACGACGAAGCGGGAGGCAGCACCTATTGCCACCAATGCGGGATCAAATTGATCGGTCGCGATTGGTATGAGTTGCACGACTGGAATCTCGACGACACGGGTCACTGCCGGGCCTGCGGAACCCAGTGTGCCGGTGCGTTTGAGGGATCGCCCGGCAAATGGGGCCGCCGACGCCTGCCGGTGCGCATCAGTGCCAGCGTGTAATGCGTGGAAACGACGGGTGGTAATCGGTGGGGCAGAATGCGACTGTTTTGGCTTGCTGAGTTCAACACCCTGTCTCGGTCATCATCACCGCAATGATGGATGTCTGCTTGGCCATGCCTGATCTCCCGAATCACTTGTTTCACGATTGGTCGCCAGTGGCATCGGAGGGCCGGCGGCGAAAAATCGAGTCTTGCTGGGGAAAATTCAGGCACGAAACACGAAATTCGATTGTAAAAGGAGAAATCCGATGACAGATTCAACATACGGTTTCAGCATACAGGTATCGGGCAACTTTGACGATGTTGTGTCCCGTGTCACTGAGGAGTTGGCGAAGCAGGGTTTCGGTGTGTTAACCGAGATCGATGTCAAGGCCACTCTAAAAAAGAAGCTGGGTATCGATAAAGCCCCTTATGTGATCCTCGGAGCCTGTAACCCAACTCTTGCCAATCAGGCGTTGGACACGGATCCAGATATTGGCCTATTACTGCCGTGCAACGTGGTGGTACGTGAGGATAATGGCGGCGTCACCGTGGCATTCATGGACCCGGCGGCGGTGCTGGGTATCGTGCAGCGCGAGGAGTTAGCCGAACTTGGCAAAGAGGTGCGTGAACGGTTGGAGCGGGTACGCGATGCTTTGAGTTCGGTTTAGTACGATTCATCTGCGCTCCCTGAACCGCAAAACTGACTGGACCGGTTAACCATACAAGATGGGTGCCGTGTGACTACACAGGGCAGACTTAGAAATATTACCTCCAACTTATGATGGGTGTTGACGAATTCATATTGCGAAACGAAGGACTGATTCGAATCGGATTTTTCCTGGGTGTGTTTACGCTCATGGCATGGTGGGAGATCATCGCGCCAAGGCGGCCGCTGATGGTGTCCAAGCTGCGTCGCTGGCTCAGCAATATCGGTATCGTGGCCCTGAATACCGCCTTGTTGCGGTTGATATTCCCAGCAGCGGCGATCGGGGCGACACTGTTCGCGGCTGAACGTGGTTGGGGGGTACTCAACTACGCATCGTTTCCCGGCGCGATTGAGTTACTGGTATCGATCCTCGTCTTGGACCTTGCGATTTATCTGCAACACGTGATGTTTCATGCGGTGCCAGCATTTTGGCGCCTCCACCGGGTACATCATGTAGACCTGGATTTCGATGTCACCACCGGCGCGCGTTTTCATCCCGTCGAGATATTGTTATCGATGTGCATCAAATTCGGGGTGATCTTTGCCCTCGGTCCGCCGGTGCTCGGAGTACTGATCTTCGAAGTGCTCCTCAACGCCACGTCCATGTTCAACCACTCTAACGTGAATATGCCGGAAACCGTGGATGCCAAACTGCGCTGGTTAGTGGTGACGCCGGACATGCATCGCGTGCATCACTCAGTGAAGCGTCATGAGACTAATAGCAATTTTGGCTTCAACCTGCCGTGGTGGGATCGGCTGTTCGGTACCTACCGAGCGCAGCCGGAGGGCGGTCATACCGCCATGACTATTGGTATCGATACGTTTCGTGACACCGGCGTGTGTATTGATTTGCCCCGCATGCTGTGGATTCCATTTCGGCGTGACACCGGCGTGTATCCGATCGGCCGTCGCCCCGATTCCTCCTGATTGGCGCGAACCCCGGTGCGGTGTTCACGTATGACCGTATATGGTTCTGCGCTAAACTGAATCGAGGGAAGATTTCCAAGACACGCCGTGAATACGTCCCTGTAGGCTCGACGCCAGCATCCCTGCTGGCGACGGTCTCGTAAATTTCTCCCCAATTCAGTTCCTTATGGTCTATAGTTCCGGGCCAACCTGAATTGAGGGAAAATTTCCCGGACCCGCCATGAATACGTCCGTGTCGGCTCGGGGCCGGTCCCGGTTGCCTCCCTCTATTCAGCGGTTTTAGGTCGAAACGGTCTCAAGCAAACGCCGTCTGGAGCTGAATCCTAAACAAAAGGTTTATCCCACTAGAAGGGTTAGGCAGGGACATCTGGGTTCAGGCTATAGGTGCCAGTGATGCCGGCTTGGTCCAACACATGACCCGCGATGGCGTTTAGGACGTCACCGCCGTCGAAATCACCATCCACTGGGCACCTATCGAGATCGAGCGCGTACACCGTAAACACATAGCGATGCTTGATGGCGTCATTCCATGGTGGGCAGGGCCCATCATAGCCGCAGTACTTTCCAGACATATCGGCGTCACCGGCGAACCAATTCGTATAGCCGTTCAAACCGCGGCGCGAGCCGCCGGGGCCTGGGGTCTGATCCTTTCCACGCGTGGTAACACCGTCGGAATCCGAGCCCGCCTCGATCTCCGTCAACGTTGCTGGAATGTCCGTCAGCACCCAGTGGTAGAAGTCGGTACGAGGAAGATCCGCCGGCACTACGCGGCCTTCCTGGTTGACGTCATCGGGTTTACTCGGTACGTCCGGATCGACGCAGATTAAAACGAAGGACTTTGTGCCCTGCGGCGCCCCGCGCCAACTTAGGTGTGGGTTGCGGTTCTGCGCCAGCCCGACATGGGATTCGGGGTCCGGCAAACAAAACGCAAACTCGCTGGGAATGGATTCGTCATCGGAAAAACTTTCACTGCTTATTTGCACGCTTGTCTCCTGTGGTATTTGTTGTCGCTATTGATGTGGATTCACCACGACTGCTCGCTTGACGATCAAATTTCCGGTCACTCTTTCGTTTCAAGTTTATCGTCACCTGCTGGGACTTGGCCCTGGGTTGAGCGGTGGATGCGGGTAATCTTGGTCTGTTCACCGGAGGATGATGCGAGCCGGTCAGAATCGGGAGTGTCTGCTTCGCTAATCACATCCCGAATGTGTATGTCGCGTTGCGGAAATGGAATCTCGATACCGGCCTCGTCAAACGCTTTTTTGATGGCAAAACGTAAATCGCTGGCCGTACGTAGGCGGCCGTCTATATCGCGAATGTAAAATCGCAGCTCGAAGTCCAATGAGCTGTTGCCAAATTCCCTGAAGATGACTTGTGGAACCGGCCGACCAAGCACTTCGGAATTTTCATCGGCACACTTCAGCAACACCTCACGAACTTGCTCGGGATTGGAACCATAAGACACGCCAACCGGAATGATCACGCGTCCAACTTTGCTCTTGTGCATCCAGTTCATGACTTCCGTGGTCACAAGATTACTGTTAGGTACGATTAGAGATGCGTTGTCGAAGGTCTGGATCTCGGTAGAGATCACGTTGATGTGTTTGACATAGCCCTCGTTATTTCCGATCACAATCCAGTCGCCGGCCTTGATCGGACGTTGAACGAGCAAGATGAGCCCGGAGACAAAGTTATTGACCGTGTGCTGCAGACCAAAACCGATACCGACGGACAGGGCGCCGAAGATGATTGCCAATTCGCCGAGGTTGAGGCCGAGTACCGAGAATGTGATTAGTACCGCGAGGACGATTCCGACGTATCCAACACCAGCGGTCAGGGCATCACGCACACCGATGTCGAGACTGGTCTGCACCAGAATTCGATTGGACAGCAAACGCTGCAGCAACCGGACGCCGATGGCCAGCGCCACGAAGACGATAATTGCGAAAGCAACATTGAAAAGGGAAAACTCAAAATTACCGATTTCGATGCCATCGGCCAGACCCGTAAATATCGGTTTCACTTCCGTCCACGGCATGCCCCATATCAGCAGTATCATCATGGCTACCGTAAGGAACAACAGCACGTCGGCGAGTAACACCAACCAGAACACCAGCCGTGTGCCGCCAGCATCGCCAATGCTCAGCCGTTGCCGCACCCAGGCGCCGACCGTATTCGCGTCGGAAGTAGCCAGTTTCGTTCCCGCGGCAACCAGGCCATGTATCAACCAGGCAACCCCGAGTAGCGCCAAAGTCCATACAATGCGTTTCGATACGAACAACCCGAAGTTGAGGTAACCGAAGGCGCCGGCGATGATGCTGATGATGAGCCCCGCTCGAGCAAAGTTGAACAGCAATCGATAGATTGCTGAGGGTGGGCAGGTAGAAGGTGGGTCGGTGTCGGCATCGATGAAGCGCCAGTTGCTTGGGCGCAATAACTTGAGCAACAGCATGCCCAGAACGAGTAATGCGGTCATGCCCACCACCGCTGATAATTCGGCGGGTGCTTGTGTTTCCACCAACCAGGTGACGAGCAGTGGTTCGACCATGGCGACACCACTTACCGCCATGACCAAATAGAATACGAATGCGGTGCCGGCGAATAACGTCAGGGAGCGGTCAAGTTGTATGGCCGCTTGGTCGCTGAACGTCGTCATACGCATGGATGGATAACGGGGCGCCAGTATTGTTTTGGATAAACCGGTGATGATCACAAAATGCAGCGCCGCGATGGCGAGCCTGTTTACGATTGATCGCAACTCATGACCAAGGATTAAGATATATATCACCATGAATGTGAGTAATAAGACGGCCAATACAGGTAGTACGACGCGAGCGACACTTTCCACCAAGGTGGCAACCAATTTGCGGTGTGGTGTTGTGGGGCCATGGCTAGTCGCATCGCGTCCGTATCGTCGTAACAGCCAATAGCGGGCGCCCCACCAAGCTATAAGGATGGCAAGGCTGGTCACTAGCAGGAACATGACTCGCGTGCCCCGCTCCGGCACGAAATCCTTCTGTGACCACCATTCGACACCCTCGCGCCCCAACCCTTGGAGACGCTCTGGAAGTTGTTTTACCGCGTTCGTGAGAATGCCTGGTGATAATGGCGGAGGCGAACGCTTGCTGAGAAGGCGCGCTAAGGTACCGATCTCGACATCTGCGATTTGCCCAAGCAGGTTGGTGGCGCGTGCGAAGACGACGTTACTTTGTTTCACTTGGCCGTCGTAGCGAGCGACCTGTTGTGTGATGGCGTTGCGTTTTGCGGCGATATCGGCGGATTCCGCTGGGTCACCTTCTTCCGGGGGTGGGCCCAGGGCGTCGAGCAGATTGTTGTGCTTGGCAAGCTCCTGCTCCGCCCGTTCCCGGGCCCCCTGTGCAGACTCTTGCACCACCGTGATGTTTTCGAGCAACGGCCGAATTTCCCGTTTGCCAATGTGCGGCAGGGTTAGCACGCGCTCAGTGAAATCGAGAGTGTCGTTCCAGCGTACGAGCAAGTCTTGAAAAGGCGTCTCGGGGCCTTCTCCTTGGGCTGCCCAGATCGCAAGCGATACCGGCATCAGAGCGCCAAGGAGGCACGACAACAGTCGTTTAATCGCTAGCGGCTGCATTTCATCTGTCAATTGGCTGATTCAGGGTGTCAGCGATGGTATGAATATTGTAACCTGTGAACAGAATAGGAGTTGGGAAAAGGTTGATCTGGATGGTATGCCATGTCAACCTTGAACTATGGTCGTTTGTCATCGGGGAGAGGCATTGTGACGCTGACCGCGGAAGCCAGAGTACTCGGAAACATTCCGTTGTTCGCGAAGTTACCTCCAGCTAAGCTGAAGTTGCTGGCGTTTACCAGTGAAGCCGTCACATTTATTGATGGCGAGGAGTTATTCCACGCCGGTGATCAATCGAACTGCGCGTATGTCGTGATCGACGGAGAGGTAGAAGTGTTTACACATGCCGATGCAGACCAAGCTAGTTTTGTGCTCGGAAAAAACGAGCTGATCGGAGAAATGGGTATCCTAAATAATGCACCGCGATCGGCGACAATCCGCGCAAAGGGTAAAGTGCGAGTGCTTCGCGTGACGAGCGAGACATTGTTGAAACTGCTTTCGGAAAACGCAGAGATTGCGCTCGATGTCATGCGGTTGTTGAGTGACCGGTTAGCCAATACATTACACAAGTACGAAGAATCACAAGCCAAATTGAAGCAATACGAAGACCGGTAGGATGATGCGCCAGACTATTGTGGCATAACAACCGCAGGATAGTCCGGAGTTCGTGAATCTCGACGGTGGCTCTCATGAGTTGGTCTTAGAGGTAGGACGACATTATGCAGCAGCGCTTCATTTCCTTATGGGAGCGGTGTATGCCGGACCGTATGGTGCGCTCCGCTGAGGATGTGTATCGCGAGCTGGAAGGACATTATTCACATCCCCATCGCCATTATCACGACTTACGTCACATCCTAGCGTGTTTGAGACACTTTGACACCATCAGCGATCAACTCACCTGGCCGGATGCGGTGGAAATGGCGCTGTGGTTTCATGATGTAATTTGGGAACCCGACGCCGATGATAACGAACGGCGAAGCGCCGAGTTATTCCTGGGATGCGCAGAGGGAGACGCCGATACCAATTTTTTAGAAGTTGTGCACAATCTGGTCATGATGACCGTACATCCCAGTGAACCGCAGAGCGTGGATGAACAATTCACCGTGGATATTGATCTTGCAAGCTTTGGGCTGCCATGGGAGGAGTTCATTCGACTCGGGGAATTGGTGCGAAATGAATTCCCGCATGTGTCAGACCGAGACTTCGACAGCGATCAACTCAGAATTTTTGAAATGCTCGCCAGTCGACCTTATTTCTATTTCACCGAATTCTTTCGTTCCCGTTACGATGCTACGGCGCAATCCAATCTGCGGCGGAGAATTACGCAATTACGGCGCGGCAACGCTTAACGGCAGCACCGCGCTTTAGTTCTCAGCGGAAACGTTGGGGTCCACCATATAGATGGTGGTGTCGGCTTGTCTGCCCCGCACCTTGACTTCGCCGATCCGCTTGAACGCAAAACGATCAGGCCCGGCAAGCCGGTAAGTACTTTCTGACACCAAGATCTGAGTACCATATTGTTTATTGAGTTGCTCCAATCTTGCCGCCAGGTTCACGTCGTCACCCAACACGGTGTAACTTAATCGATCGCTGGTGCCGACCAATCCGCCTACTATGACCCCTGTGTTCACACCGATTCTGGAGCGCAAGCTTATACCGTCGCCAAAGGTCCGGCTGCTCAACACCTTTTGGATAGCTATCGCGGCGCGCACCGCATTGGCGGCATGGTCTTCGTCGGCTTTGGGCAGGTTGAAGCTAGCCAGGATTGCGTCTCCCTGAAACTGATTGATAACCCCGCCGAAGCGCTCAATGGGTTCTGCAACGGCGGTGCAAAACTCATTCAGAGTATTGATCAACTCAGTTGGCGGCATGTTCTCGCAGAGTGTCGTGAATTTTTCTACATCGGCAAACAGCACAGTTGTCTGCTGGACTTCGCCTTCGCCGGCAAGCATCTCATGATCCGATGATTTTAACTGTTGCGCGACTTCGGTAGGAACGAAACGCGATAGATCGCGGGCGGCGGTACTCTCTACCACTGATTGCACCAATAGGCCGCGAGCGCGATGCAATGCAATGGCGAGGATCGTGGTTACCATTAAGATCGAAATCACTTTGTCGAACTCGGCGCCCAGCAGCATACTGTTGGAAGTCATATATTGGACATAATCGCGCGTGATCATCTCGCCTTGTGGGTCGTGTGTCACGACGTAAAGCATCATCAGCAACCAGCCTACGGCGGCGACAGCACCGGCGGCGGCAACAAATCTGACCTCGAACCGCAGCGCTCTTAGGGAAATGAAGATGAACACATACAACAAAGTGGGCGCCTTGAGATAGAACGAGGCTGGCTGATCATATTGAATGTGAAAAGTCCATATCAGGCCGAACAGCAGCGTAATGTCGGCTACTACCGAAACATAGAGCAGCCAGTCCGGCAGTCTTTTGTTGTGTGCAAGTGTCAGCCTGATTACAGTAAACATAAAATACGCAGCCAACGCCCAGGGGACCGGCGCGAATTCCGCCTCTTCAGTGAAAGTCTTGGGGGCGAGTGTGTATAACGCAGCAAAAATGAGTACCACGGCGAGCTGAATCCAGCCTATCAGTACTTCGCTGGAGTCCTGCTGAAGGCGAATCGCTTCGAGTAAGCGGGGCGGCATCTTATGACTGTGCTCGCGAAGGGTGGTGGAAAGAAATGTGCTTAATTTGGTTAACATACCGAGCATCCTGTATCGATTTCAGACAGCGAAAGTGTTGATCCAATGTTAATAGACTGTTTTACCGGGTCAAAGTGCGCGGAAATAGTGCGCCGGATTCGATGGCCATGTAATATGCCGACAATCACACGCCGCAGGGGAAGATCACGATGAGTGAGCGCTTGAACGGTGGCCGGGTACTCATATACAGCCACGATACCTTTGGTCTTGGCCATCTTCGCCGATGCCGGGCGATCGCCCATTCCTTGGTCGAAAGGTATAAAGGACTCTCAGTTTTAATCCTGTCGGGTTCACCAATCATCGGTAGTTTCGATTACCGTGCGCGGGTGGATTTCGTACGCATACCGGGAGTCATCAAGCTCCACAACGGTAAGTATACGTCGCTGGGGTTACATATCGATCTGGAGCAGACCTTGGCCATGCGCTCCTCAATTATCCACCACACTGCGAAGATATTCGATCCAGACCTGTTTTTGGTCGACAAGGAGCCATTGGGGCTTGGCGGGGAGGTGTTGCACACTTTGGAGCATCTGCAACAGCGGGGCACGGTTACGGTGTTGGGTCTGCGGGATGTCATGGATGAGCCGGCCATGCTGCGGCGTGAATGGCAACGCAAACGCGCGCTTCCCGCGCTGCGAGACATCTACGATGAGATATGGGTGTACGGTCTCGAACAATTGGGTGAGCCACTGTCGGGCCTGAGTGTTCCGAGTTCAGTGCAGAAAAAGATGATATACACTGGTTACCTGCGGCGAGATCCACCGAAAGGACGGATGTTACCGTCGGTAGAAATGAAAGAACCGTATCTATTAGTCACCGCCGGCGGTGGCGGTGACGGTGAGGAGATGATTGACTGGGTTTTACGTGCGTATGAGCACGACTCTAGTCTATCGTACTCTGCGCTTCTGGTGTTGGGGCCATTCATGTCTCCCGCGCGACAACGTGCATTTCAACGTCGTGCCGATTGTTTGCCGCACGTACAAACCTTGAAGTTCGATAATCATATCGAGTTACTCATCGCAAAAGCGATTGGGGTAGTCGCTATGGGTGGCTACAACACCTTTTGTGAGATATTGAGCTTGAACAAGCGGGCACTGCTGGTACCGCGTACACGACCAAGAAAAGAACAGCTGATTCGCGCACGCCGGGCGCAGCAACTCGGTGTGGCCAAGATGCTCATTGGTAGCGGTGACCGGGACTGGAGAGTCATGGCGCGGGCGCTGCATGAATTACCGAGTCAGCCCCTTCCTTCGGAAGTCGTGATCCCCGGAATTCTAAATGGTTTGACTACCGTCGGCGATCGCGTGGAGTCGTGGGTTGCGAATCGGCGCAAACCACCGGTCGAATTACGGCCGAACGTGCTGATCCGCGCACCGCAGTAGGTTCTCCTTGCCCATCGCTTCGACCGATGCGTCAACATCCGGTGGGGGAGTGCTTATTTATGTCCAACACCTGTTGGGGACCGGTCATTTAAAGCGCGGGGCGCTGCTTGCCCAGGCACTTGCGGCAACGGGCATGCGTGTCGAACTGGTGTCCGGTGGCATGCCGGTGCCACATCTGCCCTACCCCGTGTATCAGTTACCGCCGGTACGTTGCGCAGCGGGCGATTTTACGGCACTGATCGACGAAAATGGAAAACCGGTCTCCGATACATGGCGATCGCGTAGGCGCGAATGTTTGGTAGATCGCCTCGTCACATTCCAGCCAGACGTCCTTATACTAGAGACCTTCCCTTTCGGACGCAGGCAAATGCGCTTCGAACTCATGCCATTGCTAAAGACTGCCCGCAATGCGCGACGCCGCCCACTCATCGTCTCCTCGGTGCGTGACGTGCTCCAAAAACGGCGACCGCAACGAGTGGCGGAGACTGTCTCGCTGCTCAACGAGCATTTCGATAAGGTATTAGTGCATGGTGATCCGGCATTCATAAGTCTTGACGAATCGTTCCCCATGGCCAGCGAGATTCAAGACAAGATTCTCTATACCGGTTATATCGCGGAATGTGATGAGATAGATCGGTTGCCGGGTACGAATGGGAGGGAAGAAGTACTGATCTCTGCAGGCGGTGGTGCAGTAAGCAGGCGCCTAATGTTGACCGCACTGGAAGCGCGGCCGTTGTCGAAGCTCAGAATGCTGCGCTGGCGGTTTTTGATTGGCCCCGGTTTGCCGAAGCAGGACTTGCAAACAATTAAAGCCCATGCGGACGGCGATATCGTTGTCGAAGCGGCGCGCGCTGATTTTCCTGTTTTGTTGAGGCGTTGCACGGTCTCGGTGTCCCAGGGTGGATACAACACGGTCGTAGACTTATTGCGATCAGGGGTGCGGTCGGTGATTGTACCTTTTGCCGGCGGTGGCGAAACCGAACAGGCGTTCCGCGCGCAACGGTTGCATCAAAGGGGCTATGCGCTGACTCTCGATGAAGCCGTGCTGACGCCGCCGGTGTTGGCTGAAACCATTGATCACGCGTCGAACATGACGCCCGCGACAGAATTCATCGATCTGGAAGGCGCAAAGAACAGCGCCAAATACATCGTTGATGCGCTGGCATCAGGTCTAGGATGTTGATCGTGCGATGACGGCCTGGATAGATCTAATGGAGGAACTAGACGCTTGGCGAGCGATGGACAGGACGGCGACGTTCTGGTGGCGAGACGATGATTCAGTGGATAAAGACCCCGCCATTGACTCTTTACTTGTACTGCGACGCAGACTAAAAGTTCCCATTGCGGTTTCCGCAGTGCCAACCTTGACCGACTCATTGTTTGCGGAAACAGTCTTAGCCGAGTCCGATGTCTGGGTATTGCAGCATGGCTATGCCCACCATGACCATGCGTCGGCCGGCGAGAAAAAATGCGAATTCGGAGGAAATCGGGCCAAGCAGGCACTATGCGAAGAACTTGACGCAGGCGCGCAGCTGTTAGGAGATTTGTTTGGCATGCGCAGCCTACCGGTATTGGTACCGCCATGGAATCGTATCCATGAAGACTGGATCCGTGAGTTACCAGGACTGGGCTACGGCGGCCTATCGCTGTTTGAGCCGCGTTCTGCGGTGTATGCCGCTCCGGGCTTACGCGTAGTTAACACCCATGTCGATATCATCGATTGGCGGCGAAGCCGGGGATTCGTAGGCCCGAAGAGCGCTCTCGGGCAGGTGATTTCGCATCTTCAAAAGCGACGCCATCACACTGTAGATGCCGACGAACCAACCGGTTTGTTGACCCACCATCTGGTGCACGATGTGCACTGCTGGGATTTCGTAGAGGAGCTCATCGGGCGAACCGCCACTCACCCGGCAGCCCGGTGGTTGAATGCTGCACACCTTTTCGTTTGCGAGTGAGGCAAAATATGTTGGCGCGTTACGGGGCATAGTTTACTTGTAGCCAATCAACATAAAGCGGGTATATTTTTTCAATCTCAAAGATCCCGCGAGCAGAGATTCGCGCATCGGCGCTTGGTGTTGAAGGGTTTGAAGGTCCGGGACGCAGTTGGTATGTTCCTCGCAGGCATAGTAGTCATTCGACTGCAATACTTGCAAGGTGCCTGATGGTATCTTCGCGTACCACTGCTCAAATCGGTCGAGGTGCTCGCAGGAGGTATTAATGAGCAAATCGGGCCTTGTCTTGGAATTACTGTTTACCAGAATATCCTCGTAGTCCAACTGCTGTAAGTCGGTGGTGATCGCGCGAAACTTCCCGCGAGAAATATGGGTACGGTTGAGGCTCTCAGCAATCGCTTTGCAGTGCTCATCCCTGTCGATGCATACAACTCCCGTGATATCGAAACGGTTGTCGTGCAACAGCATTGCTGCCAATACACCGTACCAACCACCCAAGATATAAATGTTACCAAGGCGCCCACCGACTGCCCGATACAGTTCGTTCGTCAACCATAGCTTTCCGGTAATTTGATTTTTGTTCAATGCCGCACCGAGATCGGGCGCGGTGAATCGGGACACGGTGGCCAGAATATCGGCGATGAATGGATTGGCGTAGTAGGTTGCCAGGCCATCTAGAATATCACGATAGTATTCGTCCTTATCCAAGAGAGATGCTTCCTCGAACCGACACACGCGAGCGTTTTGTAGACCGGCGTGCGACCGCTTGATTGATGACCTCTTGTAATGTGACCCGCGCTGTGGCGATGTCGTGCAAGGTCTCTACCTTGCGCCGGGCTTGCCGTCCCATCTGCGCACAGCGGTTGGGATTATTCAATAGAGAACGCACCGCGTTGCCAAATGCACCGGCGTCGTGCTCTACCAACAACCCAGTCTGTCCATGCTCGACGATGTCTCCCACGCCACCGGAACGACCGGCAATTACCGGCACACCACAGGCATGCGCCTCCAGCAATGCCATACCATAGGCTTCTCCAACCGCTGGCCACACCAGTAGATCACTGGCCGATAGCCACTGGTTGATATCCTCGCCGCCGAGTTCGCCCAGAAAGTGGACCCGTTGTTTGGGTAAGGCGGAAAACGACTCGAAGACTTGGCTTCGTGCCGATCCATCGCCAATGACCATGAGTGTCCATGGGCGGTCACTGACGGTGTTAAGGGCGTTGGCCAACAACCGGAACGAGGCCAGCTTACTGATTTCCCGCATCATGGCGACAGTGATCAACCAAGGTTGGTCGTGGGGAATACCGTGCTGCTTCGCCAACCGCGTCCGCAGCTCGGTAGCTAATGGTTTGACCGGAAGTCGCGGCAGTTCTATAAACGGCCGCATGAGAACCACGCCCTCATTACGAAGTCTGTTGATACCCGGCAGGTCATTTGAATTCAATGCGATCACGGTGTCCGCCTTTTGTATCGCATCAGCAGCCGCTGCATATCCCAACGACCACCGGCCGTTCTCTTGCTTGCTGGAATGAGACGCCTCGACGACGAGGTATGGAATTTCCAGGGCCGTGGTAACCGCTGGCCCGATCCAGTCAGGGGCCTTGTGATACAGGTGATAGGTCACCCATACGGCAGGGCGCTGCTTGGGTGGACGTTGGCGAAATAGACTAATCAACTTGTGGGCGCGGTGTTTCCCGATACGTTGTAATCTTTGCTGGCGCCGTGCATCTCCCGATGCATCCCAACTGCGGAATCGGGATGCCAGAAACACCTCCTGTTGGTTTGTGTCTAAGGCCCGCCATAATAATCGAGCCACTCGCCAGTCGCCAGAAGGCTCGGGATTATCGGGAGGCTTCATCGGCGCATAAAACGCGATTTTCATGCTGCGCTCGCCGATTGAATGCCAAATTGGGCAGCAATGCCGTTGATATGGGCGTCGAGCGAGAATTTCTCGCGCACCCTGATGCTACCCGCCTCTCCAAGCCGCATGCGAAGGTCGGGATCGCCGATCAGTCGGTCCAATGCCCGAGTCAAGGCCGCGATGTCGCGTTCCGGCACTATCACGCCGTGCTCACCCTGATCAATCAACTCGGGAATACCAGAGACGTTTGTCGACAACACCGCTAGCCGTTGACTCAATGCTTCCAGTAGAACATTAGGCAGCCCGTCCCGGTCGCCGTTGGCGCTGACATGGCACGCCAGCGCAAATATGTCCGCTCGTCGGTACCAAACTAAAACCTCTTGTTGTGGTAATGCACCGAGCCATCTTATGCACGATGCGATCCCCAGTTCCTGCCCGAGGCGCTTGAGTGCCGGTAACAGATCACCGTCGCCGATGTGGACGAATTGCCACTTGCGGCTAGTCGGTAATTGGCTCAATGCCCGCAACAGGTCGTCGTAGCCTTTCTTGTCCACTGCCCGGCCTACCGACAGAATGATCACAGGGTCATCGGAATGGTGCCCATCCCGTGGCGGACGCGGCTGAATAGGTGGTGGAAACCGCTGCAGATCCAAGCCGTGATAATTCAACTTGACGGTATCGTGGTTCTCCGCGATTGCAGAAAGATGCGAGACGTTGGCTTGGGTACACGTGGTTATCCAGGTGCACTCGGCGAGCTTTTGTCGTTTTTCCCACATCGGCGTAGTCCAGATATCCTTCGCATGGGCTGAACAACTCCAGGGTATCCCCATCAGGGTGCTCGCATAGCGCGCGACCGACGCCGGGGTATGTAAGAAGTGAGCATGTAGATGCCGCACTTTTCCCATCAGTTCACAACCCAACACCATCGCCTGACCAAAGCGCCGGATGCGATTAGCCGACCTATCGCGGCGCAGGTCTTCGAGCCACATGTTGCGGGTGGCCTCGTAGCGGGGTGAGTGCCGCGCGTTAGTCCAAGCACGAATAACGCGCAGCGGTTGCTGATACAAATATTCGGGTAAATACAATACCGTCGCTTTGATCTCGTCGTGTATCGGATGGATTACCGGATCGGTGGGGTGCCGCAGTGAGACGATCAAGATATCCAATCCTCGTCGTTCTAGAGCGACGATTTCTTGAGCGATAAATGACTCGGATAACCGTGGATAGCCTTTCACCACAAAGGCCACCGTATTTTCGATTGAGCGCGTTGAAGTCATAGTTGTGCGGTGAATCTCTCGAATCGCTTCACACACAGCTGTTTCAATACGCTGGGCATAAATGAGTAGTACCGCCCGATGGTTTGTAGCGGACGGGATTGGAGGTTTCCGCGTGATTGAAAGTTGATCACCGTCTGACGTGACAACTCAATGGCCGTCTCGGTGCTGGCCGCCCGTAATTGAAAAAGCCGCATTCCGGGAACGATCATTACCTTCTTCAGGGCCAGGATATCGCCCCGGTCCAGTTCTGTTGCCAAGCGTTGCAGTGCTACCGACAGGGCGTCGAAATCGCGATGATAAATCGTCCACATGTGGGCATCGAGTCCTCGGTATTGCTCCGGGTCGCCGGTGTGGATATTAAATGCGCCCGATGGGCACACGTTGATTACCGATGTGCTGAGCTTGCGAGTGCCAAAAACAATCATGATATCCGGGCGGATCGCGGTCATGGCGCGCACTGCTTCCGGTTGGCTTAACGATGGAAAATACTCCGTGGCGGTGATATCTGTGAACGATGGCGGCTTGCCGTTGAACCATGTTTGTTTTTCATAGTTCTTGCTCTCTTCTTCAAGTGGATGAAAGATCTCAAACGGCGGTGTCAACTCGCCCGTCTCGACAAATACGCGAGTAACAGGCATCGTGGAATTCAAGGCTTGAACAAAGTAACGCCGGCGTACCGATCCAGTTGTTAAAATTATCAAGCGCATTCTTTAGCCAACATTATTTATTGAGTCAAGCAAGTGGCCCTTGTAAGCTACCCTAGTGGAGGAATTTTCACCAATAACTAACCGATAACCCTCGTTTCAGCCTTCCGGTGAGTGATCATGGAACCGTCTATCTATCGTTATGTCTTAAAACACACACTCAAGGATCAGATATTTCTGATCCTGATGACTTTCGTTTCTCTGCCTCTTGTTTATATCACCCTGGAAGTTCCCAAGCGCATTATCAACGAGGCCATCGGTGGCCAGGGCGCGCCCTACTCAATGCTGGGTTTTGACCTTGATCAAATCGGATATCTTCTGGTCCTGTGTTTTTTCTATCTGGGTTTGGTAATTCTAAACGGGGGCTTCAAGTACGTTAATAATGTCTATCGAGGAGTAGTGGGAGAGCGGATGCTACGCCGGTTCCGCTACGAACTTTACAGCCGCATATTACGTTTCCCGTTACCTCATTTCAAACGCACCTCCCAAGGTGAGCTCATTCCGATGATTGTTGCCGAGACCGAGCCCCTGGGTGGCTTCATTGGCGAGTCGTTTGCACTTCCGGCATTTCAGGGAGGGGTTTTACTTACATATTTATCGTTCATATTTGTGCAGGATGTATTTCTAGGGATTGCCTCGATAATGATGTATCCATTGCAGATGTATGTGATTCCAAAGCTGCAGCGTAAGGTAAATAATCTCAATAAGCAAAGAGTCAAAAAGGTTCGTACGTTCTCTGACCGCATTGGTGAAACAGTCTCCGGCATCACCGAGATCCATGCCCACAATACCTCTCGCTTTGCTCGCGCCAACGTGGGCAATATATTGGGTGGAGTTTTTCATATCCGGTACGACGTATACCGCCGTAAATTCTTCATTAAGTTTCTGAATAACTTCCTAGATAAACTCACACCGTTTTTCTTTTACTCGGTGGGGGGGTATCTTGTCATCACCGGTGAGCTTTCCCTCGGCGCGCTGGTTGCTGCGCTGGCGGCGTACAAGGACATCTCAGACCCCTGGAAGACGTTACTCAAGTACTATCAAACCAAGGAAGACGTGCGTGTAAAATACTCCCAGATCATCGAGCAATTTCAGCCCGAAAATATGCTGGCGCAGGAATTGCTGGATGAGGAGCCTGAGGACATCGAGCCCCTAACCGGCAGTCTGGTTTCTACCAACTTGAGTTATTCCGAGGATGGAACCGTCAGACTCATCGACGGGGTAAGTTTTGGGCTGGATACCAACACCCATGTGATCACCGTAGGACTTGGGAACAGCGGTAAGGACGAGCTAGCTATGCTGCTTGCCAGATTGATTCAACCCACCGGCGGGCGACTCGTTGTCAATAATCAGAATGTGGTCGAGTTGCCGGAGGCGGTGCTCGGTAGGCGAATGGCCTATGTCGGACAAAGCGCTTATGTATTTGCCGGGACCATACGCGATAACCTGTACTACGGCTTGAAGCACCGGCCTATTACTGAGCCCGATTACGATGACGAAGGCAAGGAATCGCGGGAGCATGAGCTCAAGGCGGCGATGGCTGCAGACAACAGCCGCGATGATGTGCTTGCCGACTGGATCGATTGTGAAGCGGCGGGTGTTGCCCATGCGGCGGAGTTGGAACAAAAGGCGCTTGAGCTCACAGAGCTTGTGGACATGGAGAACGATCTTTATCAACTGGGGCTGCGGGGTCAGATAGACCCCAACGCCTATCCCGAGTTGATCGAACGGATTCTGGTGGCGCGGGACAAACTACGTCGTCGCTTACACGAACCGGAACTCGCGGATCTCGTGCAATCGTTTGACCGCGACCTGTATAACACCAACATGTCCGTTGCCGAGAATCTGTTGTTCGGTTCGGCCTTGGACCCAGCGTTTACGCTCGAGAATTTGGCGACAAATATTGATGTTCGGCGAGTATTGGACGCGGCAAGCCTCACGGACGACATGGTTGAAATCGGTAAGCAGGTGGCCGTAACCATGATCGAATTATTTGCTGACGTTGACCCGGATAGTGAACTGTTTGAACAATATAGCTTTATCAGCGCCGATGATTTACCGGGTTTTGCCAAACTGCTCGCGCGCGCCGAGGAACATGGTGCTACGGGATTGGATGAGGAAGAACGGATACGCCTGCTTTCGCTTACTTTCAAACTCGTGCCGTCGCAACATCGCCTGGGCCTGATCAATGAGCAGCTGCAGTCCCGCCTCATCAATGCGCGACGCGCTCTGGCCGAGCGATTGGCGACGATGAAAACTGCAGTCGCGGGATTCGATGCGGGACGATTCAATGCAGCGCTCTCAGTGCAGGACAATATCCTATTTGGCAGACCGAATCCGGAGCAGGCGCGAGCCCAGACGCGGATCGGCGAGCTGATTGCTGAGATGGTCGAGGAACTGGATTTACATCAGGCGATCACCAAGGTTGGCCTCGATTATGAAGTCGGGATTGGCGGTTCCCGGCTTAACCTTGCGTTGCGGCAGAAACTAGCGATTGCGCGTTGTCTGCTCAAGAATCCGGATGTATTCATTGTCAATCAGGCCACCAGCGCATTGGATCCTGGAGCAGAACTTCAGCTAGTGAAAAAAATGATCGAGTACCGTAAGGGTCAATCTCTAATCTGGGTGTCCGACCGAGCGGAATTGGCCCGATATTTTGATCTAGTGATGGTGATGGACAGCGGTAAGATCGGCGAACAAGGTACATTCGACGAACTTTCGAGCCAGGGCACCTTATTCCCACAGCTGGTAGGGGCTCTTTAGCCCGCATATTGCAGCAAAGCGTCCCGCCTCAATTCATATGTGAACCCACGAGGCCCTAAACGCATCATCCTGGAAATGGCTATATTTGATTCTTCACGGTGTCGGCAGAGGGTAGGGGCGGGGCTACCCCGGCGTCCAGCCGCCCGACCCTGTGACTACGCGCAGCACAAGTCCGTTCGCCGTCATCCGGGATACTTGGTGCGATATGCAGGCTAGCCCGCATATTGCACCAGTCGGCCACCGGCCTTGAGGTAACTGATTGAAAAACCGTTTGCATATATCGAATCTACAAGTCTTGGCCCGGGTACGATTAGCTACGGCTATGACTTTCGCTCCAGTCTGGCGTTCAGTCGCCCCTGTCCTGCGCCAGCTTCCCGGATACTGGTGCAATATGCGGGCTAGTGGCAAACGGGTGGACGGGGACGATAGCGACCTCGTGCGTGACGATACCAGTCTGTTGCAGCGTATGATCGAGCGGCTGGTGACCCAGCGCGCGTGTCTTGACCGAGCAGTTCATCTCGTGGCGCGGTTAACGGGTCCGGTAGTCGAACTCGGCCTGGGTAAGGCTCGGACTTATGATCACCTTCGCCGGCTACTCCCGCACCGCCAGATCCTGGTATTCGACCGAGAGATTCATGCGCCCCAGGCCTATGTACCGGATCGTGCGGATCTGTATCTTGGTGATTTCCGGGACACCTTGCGCGAAGCGATCCAACGGTTGCACGGTAAGGTGGTGTTGTTACATGCGGATATTGGGTCCACTAATCGTGAACGTGATCGGCAATTGGTAGACGAACTCGCACCGCTGATCGACGAACTAATGTGTGACTACGGTATCGTCGTGACCGATCGCGAGATGCGGCGACCACATTGGGAGAGCTTGCCGCTGCCTTCATCGGCAGGCAATTGGACCTACTATATGTATCGAGTCAAAAAACGGGATGGCTAAGCACGCCATTACTTGTATGGATCGGCCGCGTCCCGTAATCCATCGCCAAAGAAGTTAAATGCCAAAATTACGACAATCACCGGCATCACCGGGAGCATCAACCAGGGATAGAGCGCGACGACATTGATGTTCTGTGCCTCGTTGAGCAACACTCCCCAACTCGTAATCGGTGGTCGCAGCCCTAATCCCAGGAAGCTGAGCGCCGTCTCGCCGAGTATCATCGAGGGAATCGAGAGCGTCGCGGAGGCGATCAAATGACTCAAAAAACCGGGCAACAGATGACGACCGATGATTCGTCGCGGGCGGGCGCCCATGAGTTGTGCTGCGGTACAGTAATCCTCTTCCCGCAAAGCCAATAATTTGGAACGAACCGCGCGCGCGAGACCGGTCCAGTCCAACAGTGCGAGGATCACGGTGATGCCGAAAAATATCAAAATCGGACTCCAGTTGACCGGCAAGATTGCGGACAACGCCATCCACAGCGGCAGTTCTGGAAACGAACGAATAATCTCGATCAGGCGTTGAATGACATTATCC
>CAMYNX010000050.1 GCA_947259875.1 uncultured Gammaproteobacteria bacterium
GGTTCGCCTTTGACCAGCAACGGCCTGGCCAGGTTAACGGCAGCATTGACTGCCATCATCAGATCTTCAGTGGCAACATAGGTGCCGGTGCCCGCAAATCGTGTCTTCATCGTCTCTCCTTACCCGCTCGTGAGGCCAATCTTCGTATACAATTCGGCGTTTCGCAAATAACCGCATGCTGATCGTGCCCGTCATGCCCTTACGGTTACCGATGGCCACCCTGTGGTCCCTGATGATTGCAGCCATAGCATTGAATGGCTGCGCTTGGTTGGCGCCGCCTCCCGGCATCAGCGGTGCGGTGGCGTGGCGTGACTTGCCCGCCTGGAATCAAGACCGCCACGCCGAAAGCTGGCCGGCACTGCTACACAGTTGCAAAAGGTTGGCGCGCCAAGATCAATCCTGGGCGCAGGTGTGCGGCGCGGCACACGGGCTATCCGCTCCCAACGACACCCAGGCGCGCGAATTTTTCGAAACATGGTTCACACCGCACAAGGTACGCGGCGCCGGTTGGCGCACCCGCGGACTGATCACCGGTTACTATGAACCTCTGCTACGGGGCCGCTTCACACCTTCGAAACAATTTCGCTATCCGATCTACGCTCGCCCCAAGGATCTGCTGATCGTGGACCTGTCGGAGTTGTTTCCGGAACTCAAAGATAAACGCGTTCGCGGCAAGCTGATTGGGAATAAGGTGGTTCCCTACTACAACCGGCAACAGATCGACACTCAGCAGGGCCTGCTCGCGGGACAAGAATTGATTTGGGTGGATGATCCGGTGGCACTGTTTTTTCTGCACATCCAAGGATCAGGCCGGGTGGAGCTTCCCGACGGCCGTACAGCTGCTGTCGGGTACGCGGATCAAAACGGACATCCGTACCGCTCCATTGGCCGCGAATTGATCGCGATGGGAGAACTCGCGAGCGAGGATGTCAATATGTTTACCATACGCGATTGGTTACGTGATCACTCGCACCGCGCCGAGGCGCTTTTTCATCGTAATCCCAGCTATGTGTTCTTCGCCTTACGCCCGGCGCAACAAGCGGGTCCCGTTGGTTCTCTGAACGTGCCGCTTACCGCCCAGCGCAGCCTGGCAGTGGATCGCAACGTGATTCCTCTCGGCGTTCCGGTTTGGCTCGACACCACCCGGCCGGGCACGAACTCAGAACCCTACCGGCGCCTGGTGCTGGCCCAAGACACCGGCGGTGCCATCAAGGGCCCGGTGCGCGCCGATCTGTTTTGGGGCCACGGCGCCAGCGCCGAGCGCATGGCGGGCCTCATGAAACAGCCCGGGCGCTTGTTCGTGCTGTTGCCTAAAAAAATACGGTGAGTTTGATCTAGCCCGTATATTGACATGCGGCCACACTGCCGGCGCCGCACATCGCATCACTGGTGGGCTAGTTGATCAGATCAGTGATCTGCGGATGCCGGTGGGGCGTGAGCAACCGCACCTTCGCGCGTTTGGCAACGCGCAAGCCTTTCTCGAGGTCAACTTTCAGATCGTCGGCGGCGAATACGAGATCGTCTTTCCCGTCCAAGCAGGTCGTCAGCTTCACTTCCTTCAAATGCATCACGTCGGCACCTTTGAACACCACCTGGTCGGCGGTGCCATGTGCGGTGACCGAACCATTGGTTGCACCCACGACCCGCGCTTCGCGGCTCGCCAAAACAATCTCCGCCGGCCCGGACTCCATGAGGTTGCGGTTGACGTCATAGTGTAGCACCGACGTCTTGACCACATCGCCCCTTGGCGTTGTGAGGGTCACCAAACCACGGGCTTCGATCTCTTGTTTCTCTTTGTCGAAGATCAACTCATCCGCATACACACGGTGACCGCCGCGGATCAATTGGGTGTATCCACGCAGATGAACCACATTGCGGCGCGGAAACTCGATCTCGTCCGCCTGGATCTTGACCGGCGCGTCAATCGGAATTTGATCCTTATCGCCTGTTTGCGTCTGCTCGACGGGCTTGGAGGGGTGGGTGATCGCCGAACAGTTATCCTGCGCGTAAGCGAGCGCCGGCACACCGAGCACGGCAACAGCGCATATGATAACGAGCTTTATTGTGTTATCTGGCATTTCGATTGTCACATTTGCCGCCGCAACAGGGGACTCGCCCGCGGCGACGAATATTCCAAATAATCCGGCGGATTAAGACTATTGTGCTGATGCGATCTTAAGGCATAAGACCGGTTCGACAAGACTTTTCTGTCAATAGTTACTTATAACTGAAAAACCCCCAAACCCCAAGTTTTTGTCGTCGCGCACCGCGGCTATTCGCAGTCAGTGCTTGATAGCGACCAGCCCGGTCATCAATAATCCATCGCTGACCGTGACCTGATGCCTACCGGGCGCCCAGATCACACCACCAAAATGCGATTAAATGTCAATTAAACAAGCAGTTACAAAACTCCCACCGCAACCGAGCGAGATCCGCCGCAAGGCCGAGTACCGGTGGTCGGTGTCCAAATTCCTGTGGAAGGCGGTGTCTTCGCGTTATCACCCGCTGCTCGCCCAACTGGTGGTCACGCGGCGCTGCAATCTGAGTTGCGGGTACTGCAACGAATACGACGATTACTCCCCACCGGTCCCGCTGGAACGACTGCGCGAGCGGATCGCGGCCCTGGCCCAATTGTCCACCGCCGCGGTCACCTGCACCGGCGGCGAGCCCCTGATGCATCCGCAACTCGAACACGTCATTCGCGCGATACGGGATCACGGCATGATTGCCACTATGATTACCAATGGTTTCCGCCTCAACCGGGAGCGCATCGAGATGTTGAACGATTGTGGCTTACAAGAGATGCAAATCAGCATCGACAATCTGGAAGCCGATGAGGTGTCCATGAAAAGCCTCAATTCCGTGGAAAGCAAATTGGCTCTGCTGGCCCAGTACGCGCGTTTCAAGGTCAATATCAATTCGGTGCTCGGGATCAGCGATGAACGGACGAAAGACGCCTTGATAGTGGCAGAACGCGCCAAACACTATGGTTTTTACCACTCCGTCGGCGTACTACACGACGAAACCGGCACCTTGCAGCCACTTAGCCGCAAACAGTTTGCGGTCTATCAGCAAATTGGCGGGCATTCCGGTTCACTAACCCACAAACTGAATTACCACCTGTTCCAGAAGAATCTCATTCTCGGCGAGCCCAATGACTGGAAATGCCGCGCCGGCGCCCGCTACCTATACATCTGTGAACACGGCAAGGTGCATTGGTGTTCACAACGACGTGGTTATCCGAACAAAGCGATCGTGGATTACACAGGAGAAGACATCCGTCGTGAATTTCACACCCGCAAGGGCTGCAGTCCCAGTTGCACCTTGAGCTGCGTGCATCAGATGAGCGCCTTCGACGAATGGCGCCGGCCACCCCGAAGACAGCTAACGGACTACAAATTCGAATTCCACCGGCCTGCGGCGGTCGCGCAGATGCATGAATGTCCTGCCTCCTCTCACCAGAACCGTCACCACACCCCAAGCTAGGGCCATCCATAATCCCAGCTCGACGCTGCTTAGCAATGCGGTTAGCAGGATGATCCACACATAAATATTGCGCCTTCCCGATACTTTTCGCACCATTAGGTCAAACGGTGTGTAGTTATCCAGACGCCGCCCATGTTTGCGGCCCTTGAAAAACCAGAATACGCCGGCCACCGCGGTATCCGCAAAATTGCACACTATCAACGCCATGCCGACGGCAAAAACCGGTGCACTCGGATCGCCTTGGGACAGCACCCATCCCAGCGCGAACCACCACGAGTACTCGAAAAACATGTCAAACAGGTGCTCCAACTTCCCTATCCGCGAGGTCATCAGCTTCAAGCGCGCAAGTTTTCCATCGATGCCATCCATCACGCCAACGACGGCGGCCAATAACAGCGCACTCATAAAATGACCGGTGAGGATTAATGCGGTAACCGCCCAGGCGACGATATTGGTGATCAATGTCAGTTGATTCGGTGTAATCGAGGTGCGGCAGAGCCGCGCGATGGCCCAGTTTTCGATCGGCGCGTGCAGCACCTGGGCGGGCCAATCCAAAGAGCCTTTTTGAACTCCCTCGATCAAGCGCGCCTCGGCAACGCGCACATCGGCCGCGCTCGCGACTTGCATCCACATGCGGCGCCGGTCGCGGCGCAGTGCGGGATCGAAGCTCGGCAGCGCATTCACGTCAATCTGCCTGACGTCGCCCAAAGTCTCCAGGTTAGACGCAAGCGACTGGTCGCGCGTTGCGAGCGCGGGAATTTTCGCCCCACTGACCACCCCTACCCCGGCAAACACCGGACCGTGTCCCGGTTGCGGGGCTTGCGCCGCGTCGACCGGTGGATGCGAGTCCACTAAGATGGAATCACCCTCGGCCAGTAATACCGCCTCGATGAGCGCCGTTTCGACGACATAGTCACCCAACACGATCAACGCGGATTCAGTATCGGCCACCACCAGATGCCTGCGCAGCTGTTCAAGTGTGCGGAAACGAATCGACACGCCGCGCTGAGTTAGATCTTTGCAATGATCATTTATCAACACATCATCGTCTTTAACCACCACATCGACACGATCGATACCGCAGGCCTTCAGTGCGCGTACATGCCGTTCCAGCAGGGTGACCCCGCATGCCTTGGTGAATGCGATAGGTTCCGGTGACACGGGGTCCTGAGAGGCGGTGGCAAGTATGATCGCTTTCATCAACGTTGTATCGGTCGTGGAAAAAACGAATAGTGGTTTTGTTTTCTTGTGCTAGTGGTGCTGTGTAGGGCGTTCAACGCCCAACGCATAGTTATCTACGTTGTTACGTGCATTTTGAACAAAAGGCGACCATCGTATCAGGTTGATCACCAGCTTATTCACCAGCGAGGACGGAAACGGCAGCTCGCGGATGACATCTACAAACAACACCACCCGTGTGCCCGGCGTATCATTCCAGACCTCGTGCTCGAAGGTGTCATCGAACATTAAGCTCTCACCTTGCTCCCAACAGCGAATTTCATCACCGACCCGTATCCGGCACTTGTCAACAGCTTCTGGGACGATCAAACCCAAGTGGTAACGGAGAATGCCTTTGTAGGGCCCGCGGTGCGCCGGTATATGTTTTCCCGGTGCGAGAATCGAAAAAAACGCGGTCAGCATATTCGGCACCGTCTCCAGCAACTGGGTAGTCTGCGGACAACGACGACAATTATGTTCCGCTTTGTAGCCGTAACCATACAGAAAGAATGTCTTCCACCGCTGATCTTGACTAATGCTCACCTGGTCCTGGGATATGTCTTGAAAGCTGGGTAATTGATCTTGATGCTTCATTACCTGGTGTAATTCACCCAGGATGATTCGCCAGTTGCTCTCGAGCCTTGCTATCCAAGGATAATCGTCACAGTCATAAAACGGCTGATTCGCATTCGGATCCGCCTTGACAATCGAGCGTTCCAGTTTCTTGATGACATAATGACCGGCCCGCATCAGCGGTCTTTGTTGCCAGTCGGGTACCAATTCGTCCATCGTGAAGAAAGCCTGGGAGGGGTTATTTGTGTTGTCCGATCAGGTCGGCAACCGAGGTTAACGGTTCGCCCGGCGAAGATCAATCATCCTTAAGCAAGTCTTAAGGAACCGGCGGCACTTCCATTCCGTTTATGTGCGCGTGCCCGGTTGCCGAATAGCAGCCAAGCGTTCAAGAGCCCTTACAATCGTTGCACAACAATCCGTCCAGTTCCTTGGTACGCCAGCGTCGGCGCAGATCCTGATAATTGGAATCGTTCCAGATCTGTTTGATCGGCCGGTCCCGACAATTGCCGAGAATGTTCGATCGTTCCTGGTCCACACAACACATGATCATGTCGCCGTTCCACATGACCCACGCGCGCCAGAACGGAATCGGGCAGATCTGCACCAAATCCATAGGACGGTTGCCAAGCTGTGCCGCTTCGATGTCGGCACTGGCGCGGTTGTCGAGTTTCCTCGCCTTGAACCTTACCCCTACTCTTTTCCAGTAAGCCTTCTCATTATGGAGGTTCGACTCCACTTCTTTCGTGAGCACGGTCCAGATATTGATCCTGGGCCTCCGCAGGCGCAGCTGCTTTTTCAGCCGCACCAGCGCGAGGATGTTTTCCATCACCTTGTCGTACTTCAAAGGCGGCATCGCCGTTTCATAGACCTCGGGAATGATCGAATTGAAGCTGATGTTGATTTCATCGAGACCCGAATGCAGCAGGCGATAGGCGCGTTCCTCGGTCAGCAATGCCGCGTTGGTGATGATGCGCACCGCCGGACCTCGGCGGCCGTTGCGCTTACGCACAATATACTCGATGCGTTCCTCTATGGATTTATCCACCAGCGGATCGTTGAGTAGATAGGGATTGATTTGCACAAGGTTCGGAAACGTCAGCGCTTCATCGATGATCTGTTGGTACAAGTCATCGCTCATGCGGCCGGTTATCCGATTTTGTTCACGTCCCACTCCACAGAAGGTGCAACGGGCATTACAACCGCTGCGGGTTTGGATGTCGATGGAATACGGGTAATCCGGCGTGAAACGTGTGTAGCGAAACCACTTCAGGTATTCCACGAAGGGAATCGACGACGCCGACGGCGAGTTGGGCATCACGACCTTGCTCACCTTGTAGCCAAGCTGGTACTTGAAGTGTGCCCATTGGGCCGCGGCCGTTGTCATGGATGGATCTGGGTGCAGTGTGAAAGCTAGGGAAAGTGCGCCCGCAGTTTAGCGCCGGAACGGTGCATTGCCAACCGTTACGATCGGAACCGCCTGCCGCGGGCGCAAGCCGACCAGCCCCGCCAAAAACCGCACATCGGCACGCTGCACAATGCCGGTGATGGCACAGAGCGCACCGAAACTGGCGAAGTAAATAACGGTTTTCCATATCAGTCCCAGCCCGTGGGAGGATTCCACATACATCGTCAAAACAAGCACCGGTATGGCGGCCGCAAACGCGACCACGAGTACTCGTGTGTAAAAACCAAATGGAAAAACCCGCTTCAACGGCACGTGCAGGACATGCCCGATTTTGGTTAACACATAGATCCAGGTTACGCCAACCGCCACCAACGTGGCGATGGCCGCACCGATCATGCCCAACCACAGCACCAACGGCACACTCAGACACAAATTGAGTAACACGGTGTACACCGACCAACGCGTTACCACCTGGGTTTGATTGACTGCCTTCAATACCGCGGCGTAAGCACCCACGCGGTGAAACAACACCAGGGAGTAGACCATGAACACCCACG
Organism: uncultured Gammaproteobacteria bacterium; assembly: GCA_947259875.1. Lineage (GTDB taxonomy): Bacteria > Pseudomonadota > Gammaproteobacteria > Arenicellales > JAANXG01 > CALZGZ01. Next base: position 7,240 of record CAMYNX010000050.1, read on the forward strand.
CCGCATTCAAATAATCCTTGGAGAACAGAACAACGATAAGGTCCTGAGCGATGATCACCAGCAGCACCATGAGTGGTAACACGATCAATGAGACCTTCTTGATCGATTCGTTCCACAATCCCAGCAATGATTCGGAGTCCTGGCGCATATGCAACGAAACCAACTGGGGCATCATCACCGAGGCGACCGTGAACGCGATGGTGGGCACCATCGGGATTTCCCACGACCCGACCGTATATTCGGCGAACACCGCCACGGGGAGAAAGAACATCACCACATACTTGTCAACAAATTCATTGAGCTTCCACATGATCTGCGCGACGCTCAACGGAATCGAATACGCAAACACCTCACGCATCAAGCCCTGCGGCAAGGTCTCGCTATCGGGGGCAAAGTGGCGGGAAAAGAGAAATGCACTGACCACGAGCCGGAACAAACCATACCCCACCAGGCAATAGGTGATCACCTGAATGGATTGACCGCCAAATGCGGGAGTAGTCACGGCCACCAAAAACACCAGGCTGAATAAAATGTTCACCAACGCCGCATGCTTGGTACGATCGATGGCAATCAACGCGTTTTGGATCGGCAGGGTAGGTAATTCGATGAGCGCCAGGATCGTCAGCGGAATGAACAATCCCAACACCGAGTAGCCGTTGGCATCGGTTACCGCACCGATTATCAACAGCAAGAGTCCAGCCGCGAAAGCCAGTAAAAACAAGGTGCGCGCGACCATCAGGGCATAACCTCTTCGCGCGGTGGAATACTTGCCGAAAAAATAAAAGACGCTGTCGGAAAGACCCAATTCAGACAACTTCGTGACCGCGAGGTAGGTCACCAATGCAAAGCTCAGCAGCCCGAAATCTTCCTTATCGAGCAACCGCACGAGTATTACGATCGCCACAACCTTGCTAAACGCACCGACGATCTTGCTCGCCACCATGATGCTTGCCTTGGAAGCAAGCTGTGCGCCGTTAACCGGGCCTGGTCGCTGCGATGCAGGAGGATCAGCCACCATCGCTCACTCCGGCGTCAACGCGGACGCACGGCGATGTTGTTGCCTTTTCACGACGAGCGCAAACAGAATCCGGGCCGCGTAGACGGACACCGTGGCAATCGCCCAAAGCAACACTATGTAGAAGGCCGCCAACAAATTTCCCGCCAAGGCGCCGGCGAGCCACACCAACACGTAAATGTTGCGCCGCCCGGCCACCAACCTGACTCCCCTGTCGAACACTGTGTGGTCGTGAATTTGGTGTCCGGTGATCAAGCGATAGACACCGCATAGGGCGCGGGCGACGATCATCACAAACAGGATTGCGTATCCAACCCACAATGCATTGGCATCGCCGGTGGCCTGACTCAAACCCCAACCCAAGGCGATGTACCAACTAAACTCGAAACTCACGTCGAGGCTATGATCCAAGCGATCACCGAATGGACTACTCAATAGCTTTATCCGTGCCAGCTTACCGTCCACCCCGTCCAAGATGCCCGCGATCACCGCGATAATTAATCCCAGCAGAAAATACTGGGTTGCGAACAAGTAGGTGCCGAAGAATGCAATCAGCGCAGAATACACGGTGATCTGATTGGGTGTGATGCGGGTGTTAGCCGCCGCCTTGGCCAACATATTCTCGGGCCACGGATGTAGATAACGGGCGGGAAAGTCGAGCACCCCTTTTTGCGCTGCATCGATGAGCAGACGACCGGCGCGATCGCGATCCGCCTCGCTAGCCGCATCGCACCACCAGGGGCGCAGATGCCGCCGCAGCGCCGGTAGATAACGGGGCAGCGTGTCCACATCGAGTGTGCGAACCCCGTGCTTGGCGGCACTGGTGGCACCGGAGGATCCGTTTCTGACCGCCGTCATCAATGTATCCGGGGTCAGACGCGCCAAACCGGTATCGTCGGCGCCATCGACCAATCTCACCGCGCCGGGTGACGCATGTACTGCCTGATAAAGACGCGCGTCGTAGACCACCGTCGCGGGCATCACCAGCACATGCTCCACCAACTGATCCATTTGCGGCGCGGTGATCACCGCAACCACCGGTGGGGACGCGTTCAGCGCTTGCTGCTGCGCGCTGATCACGCCGGTCAGGTCGTGATTCGCATCCAAGCTGCCGGTCATCACCGGCACAACAGCGACACGCGTGATCCCCAGAGTGACCAGGTGGTGAAGATGGCGTTGGAATGGAGATCGGCCCAGGAGTGGTTTGAATTCCGGCCACTGCTCGAGGGGTCCATGTGCCCGCATGCAAACGGTAATCACCGCCTCATAGTCGGGCCCGCTCGGATCGGGCGGTGTGGCCGGCTCAGTCACGTCAATAGTTATGCGGTAATCGAAGGGCGACCCCGACACTGTCCTTCGTCAAAATGGCTGTGCATCCTAATATGGGACACGCATCGGCGCAACCGGGTTCCGGGCGCCCTGAGCAAGAGTGTATCGACGCAACCCCCGGCGGGATACGCGCTCGATGACAGTTTAACTTACGTCGCCAGTCGTTGCGCCCTCGAGTTGGCGCGCCATTGCAAAATGGCGGGGAATACGGTCAACGAACTGACCATACAAGCGCCAAGGCCGATACACGCCACCAGGCCGAGAGATTGCAGTCCGAGGTTCGACGCGGTCAACGTCCCAGCGAACCCGAGCATGGTGGTCAATGTTGTCAAGAACGCCGCAGCGCCAGTGGTCTTAACCACGTGCATCAACCCACCGGCCCCGCGTTCCCGGAAGCGGTGGTAGATGTGGATTCCATTGTCCAGCCCAATACCAAGTACTGTCGGCAGGACCACCATATTGAATACGTTCAACCGTACATCGAATGCCGCCATCAGACCAAGCATCCATAGGGTACCGACGGCGACCGGTATCAATACGACAATCGTCTGCGTTACGCTGCGCAATGCGAGCAACAGAATAATCATTACGGTCACCAATACAGCGGAAACGGCAAGCGTTGCATCTTTTTTCATCAAATTCAGCATGTCGACGAAAATCATCGCCTCGGTGGCGGGATAGTAAGTCTTATCGTTTACGGTGATTTCTCGAATATCGTCAACGAAGGCTTGCGCTTCCGCTAACTTCGAAGTGCCCTTGCGGTTATAGATGTACACCAGGTAACCGCCGGAACCGGGAACCCCAGTGAATATCCTCTGCATCGGTAACGGTAAATCAGTCGGTTTCATCTCGGACACACCCAGATACGTGATCAACTTTTGCAGCTCAGATTTTCGCTCATCGTCCTCCGCGAAATCCTCCAGCAATCTCGTCGCTTCCGCTAACTGGTCATGGATCCGGTCTATGATCCCGATGCGCTCCTTTTGGTCCTCGGATTCCGGCACTAAGTTGTAAATGGACTTTACCTTGTCGATGGTCGGGTCCCCGGCGGCGTCACCCAGATCCTTGATCGACTCGACGGTATCCACCAATGCTTTTACATCGTCCAGGCTTTCCACGAATACCACCGCCTTGTCTGAACGCAGCGGAAATACTTCTCTTATCTTGCGTTTGACCTCATTCAGACTTTCGACTTTGGTTTTCAGCTTACCGAAGTCGTTTTCAAACGCGAGTTGACTCAATACCGTAAGGCTGAAGACACACAACATGGCTCCGACTACCATTGTTGTGTTCGTGAATGGAAAAATCCCGCCCTTTTTGGTTGTCTCTGTCCGCTCCGGTGGCGCACGGTAGGCCTTGACCCGTTCAGCGAGGACGATCAACGCCGGAAACACGAGATACATCGATAACAACGCAAACGCAATGCCGGTGCCAGCAATGAATCCGAACTCATAAAACGCCCGGAAATCAGTGATCATCAGCGAGAAGAATCCGGCCATGGTGGTCACCGCGGCCAACAATGAGGCCTGCCCTGTTCTTCGATAAACCGTGCTCAAACCCTGCTCCAATGTGCCGCCGTGTTGCCGTACTTCGTTGTAGCGTGAAAGATTGTGGATTCCAAAGTCGATCCCCAGGCCAAATAGAATCAACACCAGAAAAATCGTAATCAGATTCAAGCCGCCGAGAACCACTTGCGTGACCGCGAACGTCCACAAAAAGCCAACAACCAACGGTACACCGATATAAAACAAGGCGGATAAGCGACGGAAAAACAGAACGACTACTAAAAATATCGCTGAAAGTGACCAAACCGCACTGCTCTTGATGTCACTCATGATCGCATCAAACTTGGCGACAAGATTGGTGACCCTACCGCCAAGTTGAACACTCATGTCAGGATGGTATTTGGAAGGATCGACGAGGCGAAGCTTGTCTTGGAGTTGCGAGATTATGCGTTTTGCATAGGCTACATTGGTCGTCCCCCCCTTGGGCATGACGACCAGGATGATTAGGTCTCCGGTATCGTTTTGAAACAGTTTCTGACCTTCCGTCTTATCTTTTTTACCTTCATATTTTTGCTCAATATCGTCGAAATCCAGGGAAGGGACTCGTCGTTTCGTGCCCCGGATACTGATTTCAACAGGCGTATCTTCAACTTTGAATTTCAGGTGCTTCTTCTCGTAGTCGAGTCGTGCCGCCAGTCTGCGATCGATTTCCTGCAAGTCGGTGGTCTCGACGAAGAGCAACTTATTTCTTTCGAAGATCGCGGTGTCTTCACTGAACTCCGCACTGCTTACCCATTCCAATTGCAGAACTTCGGCCCTCAGATCCGACAGAAACCGTAGTGCCGCATCACGATCCGGCGACTCGACGAGGATCATCGCATTGCTGTAGCCGCCGGTTTTCTCGATTACCGTGCGCAGGTTTTCAACGCTTTGCACCCCTTCGGGCATCAACGAAATGATATTGGCATCAAGCTTCAACTCTTTGGCAAGAAAGAAGCAGTAATAAGCAGATGCGAACGCGGCGATCAGAACCAGCCAATACAAACGTGCGAGGAAGGCTACGACCCAGCGAATGGGTCTTGGAGTCAAGCTGTCTTGATTTGCGGCCATAATATAACTAGCCCCGGCATCCAATGCCGAGGGATGGGAAGCTGGGGTCAGACCGGAAAGATGGGGTCAGACCCCAGCTTTCCGGGGTCTCGGTGGACCCCATTTTCCCCTATAAAAAAAACTTTTTCAGCCTTGGCTTTCGTCACCCGGCTGTACGATGTGGATTAACGCTTTAGTGTCATGATCTCGGCCAAGGCCGTCCCGGTCAACTGCTGGCCACCGTCTTTACCCTGATAAGTCAGGTCGTATTGCGCGAGGTACCTGTAGTGCACCGGTGTATTCAAAAACTGCACGAAAAACCGCTCGATGGGCTTGAGTTCGCGCACGAAGTCGAATCGCTGCAGCAGGCGCGTCATGGTGATTTTACCCTCTACCGCCCCATCGGTTCCCGCTATTTGAAACTCGATGGTGCTTGGCGGCCGTCGGTCAGCATCGGTGTCATGTTCGGCTTCATTTGGCGCGTCATGTTCGGGGGTTATTAGCGTTACCGGAAATTTCGTCCATTGCTGACGGATTTGTCCACCGCCCATGATCGCGAGAAAGCTCGACTGCTCTTGGCCCGGCCGCTGTACGAGGTAGAAGATCGGTAACGCCGAATCCTGGCTGTCGATGGGGGCAACCCTTATCCATACGGGAGCTACCTTGGACAAAGACGTACTGTTCAAGTAGCGGAACGCAAAACCCCGCCCGTTGCGCAGCGTTTGCCATGGTCCCGCATCACCCCCACTCTCCGATCCACGCCGGTATCGTCCCCGGGCCTGAGCCATGGGCATCATATAGGAGGCGTACTGAAATTTCGCGGATTGTGGGTCTGGGATGTGTCCGAGCCGCCAGGGCTCAACCTGCACTTGCACCGTCAATTCGACTTCGCCCCGGCTATTGCGCAGATACAGGCGGTAATGGGGATGGGTCCCGTTGAATCGGTGATGTGCGACCTTGAGATCCAACTGGCGGTCATCGAAACTCCAATCTTTGCGGCCGCGGCCGTTTTTAATCACCAACGGCTTATCACTGTCGGGCGACACCAGCGAACCGATCACCAGCGCGCGATGATCGGTCGGCCCATAATTACTGATCAAGATCTGGACGGCGAGGAAGGTGCCGTCCTCGAAATAGAAATACTGATCCCAGCCCTCGGTATAAGACTCCGCGCCGAGAAGGACCGGACGGTGATCTTCAACCGCGGTATCAAAGGCGAGCGCGGTTCCAATGCCAATTACCGACACAGCCAACAATAGGCCTAACCAACGGCGCATGCGGGCGGGTAACAAAAGTTAGTCGATGAGCCCCATCTCACGACCAACACGCTCGAACACATCCAGCACCAGGTCGAGTTGTTCGATGGTATGCGTCGCCATGCAACTGGTGCGAATGAGGGCCATGCCCGGCGGCACCCCTGGGTACAACACCGGGCTCGCGAAAACTCCTTGGTCAAACAAGCGCCGCCAGGTAACCAGCACCTTTTCTTCATCACCGACCACCACCGGCACAATCGGTGTCTCGCTCACCCCGATGTCAAAACCAAGATTCACGAATCCCTCGCGCAGGTAAGACGCATTGCGCCACAGTCGATCGCGGCGCTCTGGTTCTTCTTCGATGATTGTTAATGATGCCAATGCCGCGGCTACCGGCGCTGGGGGCAGACTGGCCGAAAAGATCAAAGAGCGGGCGTGATGCTTGAGATAGTCAATCACATCGGTATCCGCGGCCAAACATCCTCCGATGGTCGCCAGGGACTTGCTGTAGGTACCCATGATGAGATCCACGTCTGCCTCGAGACCAAAGTGTTCCGCAGTGCCGCGGCCATGGTCTCCGAGAACGCCGATGCTGTGCGCATCGTCCACCATCAATCCAGCGTTATATTGCTGGCACAATTCGACAATACCCGGCAAATCAGCGATATCACCCTCCATGCTGAATACACCATCCACAACCACCAATGCAGCCTTACCCATGTTGTCGCGCAGGATCCGCGCCAGATCTTCCATGTCGTTGTGCTTGAACTTGCGGATTTGACCGAATGAAAGCCGGCACCCGTCAAAGATGCTGGCATGATTCATTTTATCGATCACGATCAGGTCATGCTTGCCTACCAAGGCCGAGATCGCACCGAGGTTCGCTTGAAACCCAGTGGGGAAGACGATCGCTGCGTCTTTGCGAAGGAACTTTGCCAACCGGGACTCGAGTTCCTCGTGAATCGCCAGGGTGCCATTTAGAAATCGCGAGCCGGCACAGCCGGTACCATAGCGGCGCACCGCGTCGATCGCCGCCTCCTTCACCTTGGGATGGCTGGTCAATCCGAGATAATTATTGGAACTCATCATTATCATCGGACGGCCGTCGCAGATAACCTCAGGCTCTTGGGCAGATTCCACCGTGTGGAAGTAGGGATAGATACCCGCCTCGATGAGTTCTTGGGCGCGGGTGAACTGTTGGCACTTATCGAAGATGCCCGCTCGCGGGCGGCCTAGAGCATTTTGTTTGGCGAGGATTCGGTTTGTCATAACCAATATTGTTCTTGGTACCAGCGAACCAGCTGTTGTAATCCTCGGGTCAATTCCGTGCTGGATGTGAACCCGAGTTCTTTAGTCATTTTAGTAGTGTCGCAGATCCAGCGTTTCTCCAGCAGCTCCGCCGCCCGTGCGGTGTTTATCCTAACCGGTCGATCTGTAAGAAGTCCATATAATTGACCCACCGCGCCAAACACCCGCAGACCCCATTTTGGCACCGTCAGGCGCCGCGGGTTGACGTCCAATGCCGTGCAAACACCTTTTTCTACGTCCCGCCAAGCATACGGGTCTGCGTCAGCGACGAAATATACCGACCCGGAAGGAATCTGGCTATTGGCTGCGGCCAACGTACAACTTACCAGATCCTGAACGTGGCAAAGACTCGCCTCGCGCTGCCCGGAACCTAATTCTACCAGGAAACCGCGCTTAACCATGCGGACATAGGATAAAAAATTACGGTCGCGGGGCCCATAAACCGCACTCGGCCGTAGGATTATGCAGGGAAATCGCCCCGCAAAGGCGGCCACATGATTCTCGGCGAGTAATTTGCTCTCGCCATAGGGCGAGATCGGCCGCGGAATGTCCCGCTCGGTGAGCGCCCGCCCATTGCGGGCCGGACCCGCTGCCGCCTGACTGGAAATAAAAACGAAACGTCCAAGATCGGGTGCATGCTCGGCGCATGTCATCAGTAGGTTATGCGTTCCGACCGCGTTGATTTGGAAATATCTGGAACGCTTCGCGGTCCACGTGACCCCGGCCGCATGCACGACGATATTCGCTTCCCGCACCGCAGAGATCAACGTATCGGGCCGCGTGCAATCACCTTCCACCAGCTCGACCTGCTTGTCTTCAAGCCACCCCAGGCGCGCCTTCGAACGCACCAAACAGCGCACATCATGCCCTGCCTGCAAGAATCCATCGACGAGATGACTGCCCACGAAACCGCTTCCACCTGTGACGAGAGTGATCACTTGCGACTCATCCGGCTAGCGTAATCAGACAACGAGGAAACGGGGACTATAATCCTGACCTAACAGTTGCGCGGGGACAAACCCGCGTGCATGGCAATGCCAATCAAAGTCTGGCACCAGCGGTTATCGAGCAGAACGTCACACTTGCCCTGTACAAACACCTCGACGCCGAAGAACTCTATCATATTACCTCCGGCACCGGACCAATGACATTGGGTGACGAAGTGTTTCCGGTTCAAGACACCTCGCTATGCTCGGCACAACCAACAATTAGGTCGGATTCCTCGCTTACGATGTCATCCCGAGACGGAACGGGAGTCTGCCCTGAGCACAGTTCCCCTGCTGCGCGGGGACGGGCGAAGGATAAGATCTCGCCATTTCAATCTTACCGACAACGTCCAACACGGTGAGATTCCTCACTGCGTTCGGAATGACAACTGAAGAGAATAGGCTTCTCGCCCCCCACGTACCGCGGTATTCAATTCAGACCCATTTTCTTTATACGAACACCGATCCCCGCTCTCCGATCCCCGCTCTCGGGTCCCCGCTCTCCGTTTAACCGTCTCGTTCAACTTTAAGCTCCTCGAGCAACCTGCGGCCAACCAGTTCAAAACGCCACCCGGTTACCAGTGGATGATTGTGCTGCTGGCGCACGAATCGTTGGACTTCCTTGCGCGAAGCAACCAGGGTAGACGAGACACGCTCCGCTTGCGCCTGTGCTTTGATGATTTCAATCAGACGGTCCGCCAACCGCTTCTCACGATCACTAAGCCGTGTGGGCGATCCCCACACGAGTTCCTCGCCGTCCCCACGGTGGGACTGGCCAATCACCGCCAATACGGCGTTACCGTGGCGGTGCACGAATTGAGACGGGATACCTTCAATTTTCATCAACTGCTCCCACTCCTGGGGTTTGGCGGCAGCGATGTCGACGAGTTGGTTATCATCGACCACCCAGTTTCTGGGCAAATCCTTGCGCTGCGCGGTGCGTTCCCGCCAGACAGCGAGATGTTTGAGCAAGTGTTGCGACTGCGGGTCCAAGGAATGGCCGCTGCGTAAACGTTTGTAGGCGTTTTTGGGCTCCACGGCGTAAAGCGCAGGGTCCCCCAACGGGCGGCACTCCTCCTCCAGCCACCACAGGCGGCCTTGGCGCTCTAGTTCGGCATTCAAATATTGATATAACTCGCCCAGGTAACTGACATCCTGGTAAGCATATTCAAGTTGACCGGGGGTTAACGGCCGCGAACACCAGTTGGTCCGTGTCTCATGTTTCGACAGCGTTTTCCCGGCAATCTTTGCTACCAATGATGCATAACTGACTTGATCTCCAAAACCCAACAATGCGGCGGCGATTTGGGTATCGAACACCGGTTGCGGCGCCCAACCACAAATATGGTATAAGACCTCCAAATCCTGACGCGCCGCATGGATTACCTTCGTCTGCGCGGTGTCACCAAGCACGTGAATTAAAGGCTCGAGGGTTTCGCACTTTAAAGGATCGATGCCTATCACTCCATTGGGGCTTGAAACCTGAACCAAACACAAGCGCGGGTAGTAGGTCCGCACGCGGAGGAACTCGGTATCGATACCGATCCAGGAGCAGGATGCCAACTCCCGGCATCGCTGGTCGAGCAGTTGGGCGTCTTGAATGACAAGTAAACTCACCGCTAAATGCGTAACTATACTAGTATGACCGTATGAATTTTCTTAAACTGCTGCTCGATCTTTGCCTGTTCCAGGCAAAACCACAAGACCTGCCAGCCGACAGTACACTTGTGGTCGCGACCACCGTCGCCGCGATCTTCACCAACATTCTTACCCACCGCGCCGATGGCCAAATTCCGATGGTGGTAGCGATGTCAATGGCTCAGGTGGTTGTGTTTGGTTTTGCGATTTGGATGGTGCTTCGTTGGCAATCAAAAGTCGAGCGCTTCCGACAAACCATAACTGCAATTTTTGGCACCAGCGCACTATTACAACTGGTCGCGTGGCCGGTCGTCGGCTGGTTGCAACAAGCGAAAGAAGCGCCAGACGCTTCAATGCCGATGACGTTGCTGTTCGCGCTCAGCATATGGGTATTGGCAATCGCGGTCTATGTCATAAAACACGCGCTGGAATTAGGTGTTGGGGCGAGTTTTCTGATCACGGTGGGATGTCAGGTGTTTACCTTGATCGTGGTATTTATGGTATTCGGGCAAATCGGCTGACATGCACGTCCACATACTCGGCATATGCGGCACCTTCATGGGTGGAATCGCGCGGTTGGCACGGGAGATCGGGCATCGCGTTACCGGATCGGACAACGACGTGTACCCACCGATGAGCCACCAACTCGCCGCTCTCGGTATCGATATCATCCACGGGTTTGATCCGGCGCAACTGGAACCCGCCCCAGACATCATCATCATTGGAAACGCCCTGTCGCGCGGCAATCCAGCGGTGGAGGCGGCCTTGAATCGCGGCCTGGCGTATATCTCGGGCCCACAATGGCTCGCTGAAAACGTCCTCGCGAAGCGCCACGTCGTGGCGGTAGCCGGCACCCACGGCAAGACCACGGTTGCCAGTATGATAGCCTGGATCCTCGATCAATCGAGGCTGCGCCCCGGATTTCTCATCGGCGGCATTCCCACTAATTTCGCGGTCTCCGCACGGGTCGGCGATACACCCTTTTTTGTGGTTGAAGCCGATGAATACGATACCGCGTTCTTCGACAAACGCTCGAAGTTCGTCCATTACCACCCACAAACCGCGGTGTTGAACAACCTAGAATTCGACCATGCAGACATTTTTCATGATCTGGACGACATCAAGCGTCAGTTCCACCACTTGATTCGGACCGTGCCGGGCAATGGGCTGCTGATCGTCAATGGCGCCGACGACAATTTGCGGGATGTTCTGGATCGCGGCTGCTGGTCCACACTCGCGTTCTTTAACGCACCGCCTCCTAGTACCCATGGCACAGCCGCGCAAGCGGTGTGGACCGGGCGCCCGGTGAGCGATGACTACACGGCCTTTGAGATCGAGTATCGGGGAAAACCCGCCGGCAAGGTCGTATGGCCGCTGATTGGCCGTCACAACATGTCCAACGCGCTCGCCGCAATCGCCGCGGCCAAGCATGCTGGCGTACCGCCGGCTGACGCCTGTGCCTGCTTGGCTTCGTTTCGATCAGTGAAACGGCGACTGGAAGTTATTGGCGAGCGCGATGGAATACGCGTGTACGACGACTTCGCACATCACCCAACAGAGATCAAAGAGACGCTCACGGCGTTACGTCATCATGTAGGTCACAGCCGGATCATTGCCATTGTCGAGCCGCGATCGAACACCATGCGCATGGGCAAGCACCGGCAGGCAATACCCGAATCATTATCCAGTGCCGATTTGACGCTGCTTTATCAACCGCCCGGCATCAGTTGGGATGTGACCTCCCTGGCCGGTGACGGCGTCGAAGTGTTCGCTTCGGTGACCGCGATCATTGAGCGTGTAGCCAAAGAAATGGCAAACGGCGATCATGTTGTGATTATGAGCAATGGGGGATTCGATGGCTTGGCGGCGCGCCTGCTGGAGCGCTTCGAGATGACGCCGGTATCCGTTCATTAAAATGTCTTAATAATCCCTGCAAGGCTTGCTTTCTCGGGATGGTTTAAATAGTCTGACGCGCGAACAAGTCTGGAGTCATATCGCATGCGAAAGCCCTTTCAATTGACCTGCGCCGCGCTGTTCTGGTTTGCGGTGATGGCGACCTCGTCCCATGCCGCCGATTACACGGCTGATATTCATTACTTCAAGCTGCCTGCACCCCAGCCGGTACAAACCGGGAACCAGATCGAGGTGCTGGAGCTTTTTTGGTATGGATGCCCACACTGCTACAAACTCGAGCCGGTGATTGAAAAATGGCGGACGAACAAACCCAAGAACGCAGCCTACGTTCGCCTGCCGGCAATATTGAGAGACACATGGGCCTTCCACGCGCGCGTGTATTTCACGTTTGAGGCCATGGATATGGCGGACAAACTGCATGCAAATTTTTTTGATGAGCTTCATAAGCGGAAAAACCGTATCCGCACCAAAGACCAGTTGATCCCGTTCCTCAAGGCCAATGGCGTACCAACAGATCAATTCTTTGACGCCTACGATTCGTTTGCCGTAGACAGCAAACTGCGGCATTCGCAATTGATGTCGGACAAATACGCGGCCACCGGTGTACCGACCATGATCGTCGACGGGAAGTACCGCGCCACTGCCACCAGCGCCGGGGGCAATGAGAAACTGATGGACTTGGTCAATTTTCTGGTCGCGAAAGCCGCGAAGGAAAGACAATAAGCGCGAGGGGAATAAGGGTCGTAGTCACGGACTCTGACCCCTAGATTTTCATACCCGCTTTAAGTCACCTGCTGCGAATTTGCCAGCGCTTGCACCAGTGCGTGCGCGCACGCCGAGGTCTTTTCTTGCCACCCGGTCTCCGCCGGAGCGGGCTCCCGTAGGTACGCCTCGAGATCGCGCGCCAATCGTGCCGGTTGATCATAACCATACATACCGGTCGAGCCCGCCAGCTGGTGGACGTATAGGGTAAGTTCGGTTAATGCGGGTGGGGCGAATTGACTGGCGGTAACCGCACGCCATCTTTCCTCGAGTTCCACCGCCTTGGCTGACAGTGAAGAGTGGTACCGCTTCTTCAACTGCGCCAGACGGTCGATTTTATCCATCTACTGTGGTGCGTCGTGCGCCAATTTTTCCAATCGATAACCGTGCTGATAGATGGAGCTCAAGCGCCATCCCTTCTCTGGAGCAATACCCAGCTTGCTGCGGATTCGGCTCATATGGGTATCGATGGTGCGGGTATTAATGTCGGGATTGGTGCCCCATACGCTCTCCAACAGGTGACTGCGGGAGACGACTCGTCCGATATTCTTGAACAAGAAAACAATCAGCTCGTATTCCTTTTGGGTGAGTTTGATTGGTTCACCGGCCACAGTCACCGTGTGGCTGCTCACATCTATCCGGTAAGGCTCGAACTCCATGACCGCCTGTTCATCGTCTAACATGCCGGCACGTCGCGCCAGGGCATTGACACGCGCGGCCATTTCCAATTGCTTGACCGGTTTGGTCATATAGTCGTCGGCACCGGCCTCGAGCGCTGCCACAACATGCTCCTCATCTTCTTTTTGAGTAATGAACAAAACCAAAACCGGCCACTCAAGATTGGATCGCACCCATTTCAACACCTCCAACCCACTCATCTCCGGAATCATCCAATCGAGAATCAACAGATCGAAGCTGTCGCGGCTCAGGGAACGAATGAATGGCTTGCTTTCCGTGTAGTGCGTACACTGGTGACCCGCCTCAGTGAGCCAGTGTACTAGCAAAGCGGCCTGGTCGGTGTCGTCCTCCAGCAATGCGATACGCATAAGCCACCCTCTATTTGCAAAGTGTTCGGGCTCACGAAATGGGGCCCGCGGTCAGAGAATATTTCGCCGTTCAACGAACGCCATGGTACAAGATGCGGGCTAGTATATACGATGTCGAGCGATTGCAGTTTGGTTATTTCACTGCCAACTGTTTCAGTTGGAAATCAGTTGCAGAAACTCGGCGCGGGTACGCTCATTGTCGCGGAACGATCCCAACATCATCGACGTCTTCATTACCGAGTTCTGTTTCTCCACGCCGCGCATCATCATGCACAGGTGTTTCGCCTCGATCACCACACCCACCCCCGCCGCGTCCGTGGTGGTCATAACGACATCCGCGATCTGCTGTGTCAAGGATTCTTGGATCTGCAGTCTGCGCGCGAACATATCCACGATACGCGCGATTTTTGACAAACCGATCACCTTGCCGGTGGGTACGTAGGCGACATGGCATTTACCGATAAACGGAAGCAGGTGGTG
>CAMYNX010000051.1 GCA_947259875.1 uncultured Gammaproteobacteria bacterium
TTGGGGGTCTTACTCTTGATGTTGCTGACGGTGATAAAGTACGGCATCAAGCGGCCACGGTGGCTCTTTATTGGAAAATATTTCTGATGATCCCGCATGGATGACACCAATACCTCTTGTGGCACCTTGAGAAATGTTTTATCGAACTCCCCGAGTATCGGGATCGGCCATTCCACCAGACCGGTCACTTCATCCAACAGCGCATCATCGATCATCGGCGTCCCATCCACCCGCTTTGCCAGTGTTTGTACTTTCTGCTGGATTATTCGCCGCCGGTTATCGAAATCTGGGATGACGAACCCGCTGTCTACCAATATTTTCTCGTATTGATCGGCGCTCGATAACCGCAATCGGTGCAGACAATGAAAACGATGGCCGCGCGTGTACGCACCGCTATCCACCGACAACAGATTGGCCTTGATCACCGAGCTTCCATGCATGATGACCAGCCAGTGGACCGGCCGCACGAACTCGGCACTCCCATCGCCCCAACGCATACGTTTGGGAATCGGCAGCTGCTTGATCGCTTGTTCCACACATTGTGGGACCAGCTTGCTCGCAGTACGGCCCCGCTGCACACTGCGGCGCACCAGCCATTCACCCTTCCCGTCCTGAGCGCGATGCAATTGCTCAACCTCAACACCACACGAGCGCGCAAAACCCATCGCTGCCTGTGTTGGGTTACCATCGCCATCGAAGGCGGCCGAGATCGATGGCCCGCGACGCTCGATACGCTGGTCGGGCTGCTTGCTGCGCACCGCTGGGATCCACACCGCCAAACGCCGCGGGGAGGCAAACCAACGATGTGGAGTATTGGTGTCGTCGAGCAGGTTGGCCTCCGCCAGACCTTGCCGGCAACCGTCAGCGAAGCTGCGGCCCAGTTGCGATAACGCCTTGGGCGGCAATTCCTCGGTACCGATTTCCACCAACAGGTTGGCGGGTGTCTTGCCAGGCGTGCGGGTGGTCATGTCGCTTTGGCCGGCGTGCGGCCACGAGGAAACCCCAGTTTTTCGCGGCTATCGAAGTAGGCCTCCGCGACCGCACGCGCCAGTACACGCACGCGGCCAATGTAACGCGTGCGCTCGGTCACGCCAATGGCATGGCGGGCGTCGAGCAGATTGAATACGTGGGAGGCCTTCAACACCATATCGTAAGCCGGCATGGGCAACCCACGCGCCATGAGGTCGTTGCTCTGCTTCTCATAAGAGTCGAACTGATTGAATAAATCCGTAACGCTGGCATGCTCGAAATTGAACGCGGACATCTCGACTTCGTTCTGGTGATAAAGGTCTCGGTAACGGTACCCCGGGGTCCAGACGAGCTCGAAAACATTGTCGACCCCCTGTAGATACATCGCAATGCGCTCCAAGCCATAAGTGATTTCGCCGGTGACCGGTCGGCAATCGAGGCCGCCCACCTGCTGGAAGTACGTGAATTGGGTGACCTCCATGCCGTTCAGCCACACCTCCCAGCCCAGGCCCCAGGCACCCAAGGTCGGAGACTCCCAGTCGTCTTCCACGAACCGGATGTCGTCGCGCAGCGGATCGACGCCCAGCTGACGCAGGGAGTCCAGATATAGGTCCTGAATATCCAACGGTGAGGGTTTCAAGATCACCTGGTACTGAAAATAATGTTGCAGACGATTGGGATTTTCACCGTAACGCCCATCAGTAGGTCGTCGCGACGGCTGCACATAGGCGGCACTGATTGGCTCCGGACCGATCGCACCTAAAAACGTCGCAGGATGAAATGTGCCGGCACCGACTTCCATATCGTAAGGCTGCATAAGCAAACATCCACGATCGGCCCAGAACTTCTGGAGGGTTAGAATGACTTCTTGAAACGTCACGACTTCCGTCTTAGTTATTGATATATCAATAGGTTCGAGAGACCGCAGCAGGCGCGGATTATACCCCAGACATCTGCGTGCGCGGCGCGTTTGACCAGCGCGCAAAATGGTTAGACAACACCCCAGATTTGGTATATGGTTGCTGGTTCTATAGGGCCAGATTGCGCCCAAGTCACCGAGGAGGAGCAGGCTGCTGAGCCTGTTGATGAAACTGAAAGGGCCCCATTGGGGCCCTTTTGTTTGGGGTCCTGATCTTTATAGTTTACGTTTGAAGCCCTGTGTATGACCACACAACGAAAAGCGGTTGCGCTCATATCCGGCGGTCTGGATTCGATGTTGGCCGCGAAAATCATTCTCAACCAGGGCATCCATGTGGAGGGGGTTAATATCTTTACTGGATTTTGCGTCGCGGGTCATACCCACGCAATCCGCGCACGCGACCGAAACAAATCCATGCGCAATCACGCGCTGTGGGTCGCGGATCAATTGGGTATCAAACTACACATCATCGATGTCATAGAAGAGTATAAACAAGTGCTTCTCAACCCCAAGCATGGCTACGGTGCCAACCTCAACCCGTGTTTGGACTGTAAGGGATTCATGGTGCGCAAGGCCCGTGAGTGGATGGACCAACATCGCTTTGACTTCATCATTACCGGTGAGGTCGTTGGGCAACGACCGAAGTCACAACTCAAACACAAATTACCTATCATTGCACGGGAATCTGAGGCGTTCGACCGGCTGTTGCGGCCGCTCAGCGCACAAGTATTGGAACCAACGCTGCCGGAACGGGCAGGTTGGGTCGACCGGGAAAAGCTAGGCCGCATCACCGGCCGCAGCCGCAAGGCCCAGATGGCGATGGCGGATCGCTTTGGATTTAGCGGTTATTCGCAACCCGCCGGTGGTTGTTGCTTTCTCACCGATAGCAACTACTCTGCCAAGCTGCGGGACCTGTGGCGGATGCGGGGCGAACGGCGTTACGAATTCGACGACATCATGCTGCTCAAGGTGGGCCGCCACCTGCGCCCGCGACCAAATTTCAAGCTTATCGTTGCTCGAGACGCGGGCGAAAATCGCTTCTTGCACGGCTTTAGCAAACGCTTCACCCATCTTTACACAGACAGCCATCCGGGCCCACTGGCATTGATTGACGGACACGCCAGCCGCGATGAGTTGGAGCTTGCAGCGAGGATTACCGCGCGCTTCGGGCAGGGCCGCGCGGCATCGCAGGTACGCGTCAAAGTCACACAACGTGATGGACACCAACAAGTGTTGTCGGTGACGCCACTGTCCCAGGATCAAATTCCCAAGGAGTGGTACGTATGACCGGTTTCACCCTCGACGCACGCAATCTGATCTGCCCATTGCCGGTGGTTCGCACTCAAGAGAAGGTCGAGCAACTAGACAGTGGCGACGAGTTGGAAGTCTTTTGCACCGATCCGGCAGCGCTGCACGACATCCCGGCCTGGTGCCGGATTCATGGTCATCAAGTGGTCGAAACGTCAGAGCGCCGCGGCGACATTGTGGTGCGTCTGCGGGTGCACAAACTCGATTGAGCCCCCTTTTGTTGCACTGTGTTAGTGCATTCGGTGCTGCCTTGCACTACCATAGCCCAATTGGTGACTGCTAACGCACGACTTCGGTTCAAAAAACAGCCAATTGCCCCCGGTCTCAAGCTGGCACGATTTCTGCTTGAGACTCAAGGTTCCAGGCTTCGGCGGCGCAGTACTCGGCCGCGCTCAATATCTAACACATCACAACGACAGATAAAGGAGATTTTTCATGTCTGCTGCAGACGTCCTTAACAAGATAAAGGAGGACAACGTCACCTTCGTTGACTTCCGTTTTACTGACACCAAAGGTAAAGAACAACACGTCACCGTGCCGACCCGGGTGGTCGACGAAACATTTCTCGAGGACGGTAAGATGTTCGACGGATCGAGTATCGCCGGTTGGAAGGGTATCAACGAGTCCGACATGATCTTGATGCCGGATCCCGCCTCGGCGGTGTTGGATCCTTTCTTGCAAGACCGGACACTGCTGTTACGCTGCGATGTCATCGAACCGGAAACGATGCAGGGATACGAGCGTGATCCTCGCTCGATCGCCAAACGCGCGGAGGCATATCTGAAATCAACCGGGATCGCCGACGTCGCTTATTTCGGTCCCGAGGCCGAGTTCTTTGTTTTCGACGATGTGCGCTGGGACGTGGAAATGAGCGGGGCCTTCTACGAGATCGACTCGGCGGAAGCGTCGTGGAACACCGGCCGATTGTACGATGAGCAAAATCTCGGTCACCGGCCCGGTATCAAAGGCGGCTACTTCCCAGTGCCACCGGTGGATTCCCTGCAGGACATTCGGTCCGCTATGTGCCGGGCGATGGAGGAGATGGGGCTGGAAATCGAGGTCCATCACCACGAAGTCGCCACCGCGGGCCAGGGGGAAATCGGGATGAGATTCAACAGCCTGGTGCGCAAGGCGGACGAATTGCAGATCTACAAATACTGCATTCATAACGTCGCCGCCCAAAATGGCAAGACCGCAACCTTCATGCCCAAGCCGTTGGTTGGTGACAACGGCAACGGTATGCACGTGCATCAGTCATTGGCGAAAAATGGAGAGAATGTCTTTTCCGGAGACCAGTATGGCGGTTTGAGCGAAACCGCGTTGTACTACATTGGAGGCATCTTCAAGCATGCGCGCGCCATCAACGCCTTCGCTAACGCCTCCACCAACAGTTATAAACGGCTGGTGCCAGGTTTCGAGGCCCCGGTGCTGCTTGCCTACTCGGCGCGCAACCGCTCGGCCTCATGCCGCATTCCCTACGACCCGAATCCGAAGGGACGCCGAGTCGAAGTGCGGTTCCCGGATGCCGCCGGCAATCCGTATTTCACGTTTACCGCCATGCTGATGGCCGGACTCGATGGGATTCAAAACAAGATACATCCCGGCGAATCGTTCGATAAAGACCTGTACGATTTGCCCCCCGAGGAAGAAGCCAAGGTGCCGACGGTGGCCGATTCCCTGAGAAACGCATTGGTGGCCCTCGACAAAGACCGCGAATTTCTCAAGGCCGGCGGGGTGTTTACCGACGATACGCTGGACGCCTACATCGACTTGAAGATGGAGGAGGTCACCGCGTTAGATATGACCACTCATCCGATTGAGTTTGACATGTACTACAGCGTTTGAGGCGAAGAAAACGCCCCCCTCGCGGGGGCGTTTTTACCCCGGCCGCACGCCCATGGTGCAACATGCTCGCCCCATCCTTCACCTCCTTGCCCGGTTGCGACATGTCGAGTAGTGAGCGCGCGCAGCGAATCTTGGACAGCCTGAACACCGCGGTACTGACGTGCGATCGCGATTTGGTGGTGACGTCGACGAATCCTGCCGGCGAGATGTTATTCGGCCTGAGCGCCAATCATCTGGTGAACCGCTCGCTGGCGGACGTGTGCGGGAGTGACCGAGAGTCCTTGGCGCCCCTGCTCAAGGCCATCGACACCGGGCAACCGGTCACTGCCCATGGCATGCGGCTGACGCTATCGCCGGAGATCACTATCGATGTCGACTACACCGCTACGCCCTTGATCCGTTGGGAGGGAGAGGAGGGGTTGATTCTGGAACTCATCCGCGTCGATCAGTTTCTGCGGCTGGCGATGGAGGGAACCCTGGTCGACACCCACGCTGCGAAGCGCGCGGTGATCCGGGGCCTGGCCCACGAGATCAAGAATCCCCTTGGGGGTTTGCGAGGGGCGGCACAGCTGCTGGACCGCGAGCTGCCTGATCGCAACTACCGCGAGTACACCCGAATCATCATTCATGAAGCGGACCGGTTACGAAAATTAGTGGATCGAATGATGGGCTCATACAAACCAATTCGGACCGAGCCGGTAAACATTCACGAAGTGCTGGAACACGTGCGCAAACTGATGCAGGTGGAAAAGCCGGAGGGTCTCACCATTCGGCAGGATTACGACCCGAGCCTACCGGAGTTGGACGGCGACCGCGAACAACTGGTGCAGGCGGTTTTGAACATCGTGCGGAATGCGGTCGAGGCCATGAATGGTGACGGTCAAATCATTCTACGTACCCGGGTCAAGCGCTTCATGAAGATTGGCAACGTATCGCATCGCAGGGTAATCCGCGTGGATATCGAGGACGACGGGCCAGGTGTACCGCGCGACCTGCGGGAGCAGATCTTCTACCCGATGGTCACCGGGCGCGCGGAAGGCACCGGGCTCGGCTTGTCCATCGCACAAGACATCATCGGCAGACACGGCGGTTTGATCGAGTTCGTCAGTGAACCTGGTCATACCCGTTTCACCGTGTATCTACCGTTCACAAACAAGGTGAAAAATGCATGAATCAAGTATGGATTGTTGACGATGACGCATCAATTAGATGGGTCCTGGAAAAGGCATTTCAAAGCGCCGGTCTTCGTGCCCGCACGTTCGCAGATGGCAACAATGTGCCGGAGCGGCTTACCCGTGAACAACCGGACGCGATTATTACCGATATCAGAATGCCCGGCTTATCCGGTCTCGAACTCATGCGCGCCATCCACACCACCGCCCCCAACGTGCCGGTTATCGTGATGACGGCGCACACCGACCTCGAGAGCGCAGTGGCCTCGTATCAAGGTGGCGCATTCGAATACCTGCCGAAGCCGTTCGACGTGGATGAAGCGGTGGCGCTGGCACGGCGCGCTATCGAACAGCGTCAAGACCAGCATATTCAAGAGCGGGAACCGGTCGCCGAGGTATCAGAAATAATCGGCGAAGCCCCGGCGATGCAAGAGCTGTTTCGCGCCATCGGACGGCTGGCCAACTCCAACATCAATGTGTTGATTTGGGGCGAGTCCGGCACCGGTAAAGAGCTGGTCGCGCGGGCCCTGCATCACCACAGCCCGCGTGGCCACAATCCGTTTATCGCCATCAATACCGCGGCGATACCCGCGGAGCTGTTAGAGTCTGAGTTATTTGGGCATGAAAAGGGCGCGTTCACCGGTGCCCACAGCCAACGCATTGGCCGCTTCGAACAGGCCAACGACGGCACGCTGTTCCTGGATGAGATCGGCGACATGCCTCCCGAGCTGCAAACCAGGTTGCTGCGCGTGCTATCGGACGGCCGCTTCTACCGGGTCGGTGGACACGACCAGGTCGACGTCAACGTTCGCATCCTGGCAGCGACCAATCAAGACCTCGAACAGCGCGTCGCACAGGGGCTATTCAGAGAAGATTTGTTTCACCGCTTGAACGTGATACGCGTCGCGTTGCCGGCATTGCGTGACCGCCGCGAGGACATACCGCTTTTGGCGCATTACTTCCTCAATGAACACGCGCGTGAACTCAACGTGGATACCAAACGCCTCACCGCCGACGCGTTGGAGTATCTGTGCCAATTCGATTGGCCGGGTAACGTACGCCAGCTCGAAAATATCTGCCGATGGATCACGGTGATGGCGCCCGGACAAACGGTATCGGCACCAGACCTGCCGGATGAACTGCGCAATCACACTGCAGACCAGCAAGGCGACGAGGATTGGGTGATCCAATTGCAGCGGCTGGTGGAACACAAACTACGTCACGGTGAGAACGCCATTCTCAGCAACCTGGGAAATACCTTTGAGCGCGTGTTACTGGAAACCGCGCTCAAACATACCGGCGGCCATAAACAGAACGCCGCGCGACGACTGGGTTGGGGGCGTAATACGCTGGCGCGCAAGTTGAAAGAGCTGGGCGTGGACGACTAATCGGTATACTGCACTCGGCCATCCCGCGACTATTCTTGGCAGGCAGCATCGGGTATCGAATGTCGTTATTTCATAGAAGCGGTGTTGCGGGCCCCTCCAGTGCATATCGTGAATAGTCGCGGGACTAACGGCAGCCAGCACGCAGCTTGCCCAGAACGTCGGGCTTGCCGAGCGCTTCCAATACTTCCCAGCCCCGCGGGCTACAGTGTGCGGCGAACGGCATATCTAGTGTTTCCCAGCGGTATTTCACCGCTTGCCCCGGGGCAACCTCCCCCACCAAGATGCGCGCCACCGGTCGGTCTACGATCAAGTCGGCGTGCGCCAGGCCCTGACCCGATATGTAGGTCTTGATCCCCTGGTCGTCGAACTCGGTTGCGACATGTATGTGTCCCGCCAATAACGACCCCACACCGCGCCGCAATAACTCCCGCCGCAACCACCGCGCCTCCAGCCATCCCAGTGAATGCGAGTAACTGTCGGTCTCCGTGGCCCGGGGATCCCTCAATGGCTTGTGGGTGAACACGACGTGTTCCCTAATTCCGGAGGAGGTGTCCGTCAACGCTGGCAGACTGCGCACGAGACGTCCACGCGCGCCCATGGACGAGGGAAACGCAACCGCCGCGGTATCCAAATTCACAAAGCGCACGCCACCCAAAGCAAAACTGCTGTTACGCGGTCCGATATGACGGGTGAAAAACTCGTGTATCGAGCGGCCCGCGTCGTGGAAATCATGATTGCCGATGGCGACATAAACCGGCAACGGCGACGTATTCAACGTCTGTACGGCTCGTGCGAAATCCTCGGGAGAATAATTGATGTCACCCAGGTGCAGCACAAAATCAGCGCCCAACTGTGCCGAGCGTTGTAGCGCCCAACGTAATTCTGCATCGCCGCCGGTATCGCCGATCGCGGTAAAACGGTATGTGCCCGGGTTAGGGAGCCGCCATTTGAGTTGCAGGCTGGTGCCCGGTGTGGTCCGCCCGCGCACCTGCCGCACCAATCCTTTTGTATTCTCGGACACCTCAGCAGCGTCCGCGCTCAACAGCGCTCGTGGATGAACGTTCTCCAATCGCAGAGAGAACTCCGTGGATTGCTCCGCGATCACCGTAATTTCCGGTTGCGGCGCGAACGCGCGAAACCACATGCTGCGATCATCGGCCTGCTGGAAATACGCCCCGTTCGCGGTGACACGATAATCCAGGCCGGGATCGGATGCGGTCGTTGTGACCGGACGGGGCTCGAACTGAGGAGGAGGAAAGCGCACGCCCTTTATGTACACCACGGCCAGCAATGCGCCGAGCGCAACCACCGCTATTAACGCGACCAGTCGTTTTGCGTAGGTTGTCATCACGCAGGGGAACGATGATCAACCGGCGACACGTAGCGATGTGCGCTGCTCGGTCGTGTCCGGCGCGGGAGGCTCACCCATCAGCGGGCGCATGCTATGCAACAAATTTGCGAACAGGTGCTTGTGATTGCCTTCTTCCTGCGCCAATAACGCCTTCATATGCTGGCGCTGGGTGGGCATACGAAAACACGCTGGACAGTTGTCCGGTATCACTGGCAGGTCAGCGGCGGCCGAAAAATG
Source organism: uncultured Gammaproteobacteria bacterium (assembly GCA_947259875.1). Classification (GTDB taxonomy): domain Bacteria; phylum Pseudomonadota; class Gammaproteobacteria; order Arenicellales; family JAANXG01; genus CALZGZ01. The sequence goes on from CAMYNX010000051.1 coordinate 9,190, forward strand.
CGCGGTTTGCCGTTCTCGCACGTATATGAATGGTCGAATCACCCGCAGATCATTGGCGTCGATTACGTAGTGCGCCTTCATCGTCTCCAGACGGCCACGATGAAACGCGCTCATCAAAAAAGATTCGGCCAGATCGTCGAGGTGCTGCGCGAGCACCAAGACATTATAGCCGTTGTCCCGCGCCGCGGTGTACAAGATACCGCGCCGCATGCGTGAGCAGAACGAACAGAATGAATCACCCTGCATGTGTGTCTGCGCACGCTCCATAATCGGTTCCGAGCGGTAGAAATAAGGGACACCCAACCCCGCCGTATAGCCCTGCAGCGGCGACGGGTCGAATCCCTCGATCTGCGGGTCCACGGTGGCGGCCCCCAGATCAAACGATACCGGGGCATAAGTCCGGAGGTAGATCAGGGTATGCAACAAACTGAGACTGTCCTTACCGCCTGACAGTGCCAACAACAGCCGGTCGCCGTCGCGGATCATGCGGTAATCCGCCACTGCGCGCCCGACCGCGCGGGTAATGGTCTTCGGGGGTCTTGCGAGCGATGCCATGGATGCAATTATGACCGCTGTCGCGGGCTGACGAAATGGACAGCCCGCAGATTGCAGATTATAGGCTCGGGACGGCCGGTGCTGTCTACGGGGGGAAGAACTGGTAAACTTGCGCCCCTTTTTACAGAATCCGACGTCGGGAGCGCCGTTTTATGTCACGAAGCTTCTTATTTACCTCCGAATCCGTCTCCGAGGGTCACCCAGATAAGGTCGCGGATCAGATTTCCGATGCCGTGCTAGATGCGTTGCTAGCACACGATCCAAACTCCCGCGTCGCATGCGAGACCCTGGTCAATACCGGTATGGTGGTGCTTGCCGGTGAGATTACATCCAATGCCAATGTGGATTACCGGGATGTCGTGCGCGATACCATCTGCGGGATAGGGTATGACTCATCCGAGTTGGGCTTCGACGGCCACAACTGCGCGGTAGTCGTCTCTTTGGACAAACAATCCTCGGACATCGCCCAGGGTGTTAACGAAGGCCAAGGGCTGGACTTAGAGCAGGGTGCCGGGGATCAAGGGCTGATGTTCGGTTACGCGTGCACCGAGACCGAACATTACATGCCGTTTCCCATCGACTATGCCCATCAGCTGGTGAGAAGACAAGCGCAGGTCCGCCGCAGCGGCAACCTCCCCTGGCTGCGGCCCGATGCCAAGTCCCAGGTGAGCGTACGCTACGAAGACGGCCGTCCGGTAGCAGTGGACACGGTGGTGTTGTCTACCCAGCATGCGCCGGACATCGAGCACCGGGAGCTGCACGAAGCGGTGGTCGAGGAGATTATCAAGCCGGTGGTACCCGCAAGCATGATCACGCCCCAGACCCGTTATCTGGTCAACCCGACGGGGCGGTTTGTGATCGGCGGACCGGTGGGTGATTGCGGACTGACTGGCCGCAAGATCATTGTTGACACCTACGGCGGCGCTGCGTATCACGGCGGTGGCGCCTTCTCCGGGAAGGACCCGTCCAAGGTAGACCGTTCCGCCGCATACGCGCTGCGCTATGTCGCCAAGAACGTGGTGGCAGCCGGCCTAGCCGAGCGCTGCGAGGTGCAGGTGGCTTATGCCATCGGTGTCGCCAAGCCGGTGTCGCTGATGGTGAACACCTATGGCACGAATGTGATCCCGGAACCAGACATCGAAGGCTTGATCCAGGAACACTTCGACTTGCGCCCCAGGGCGATCATCGTTGACCTGGATCTGCTGCGACCGATATTCCGTAACACCGCCGCCTACGGCCACTTCGGCCGCCCGGAGAAGGAGTTCACCTGGGAGCACACCGATAAGGCGCAGGTCCTGCGCGATGCTGCCGGGCTGAGACCAGAAGTCCAAATTGCGTGACTAGCCCGCAATCACGGGCGCACTACCACGATTACGAATAAATAAACTTTGAGGAATGCTATGACCACACAAACCGCTGAACGCGTGGCGCCGGACTACAAGGTCGCCGATCTCTCACTTGCGGAGTGGGGCCGTAAAGAAATCACCATTGCTGAAACCGAGATGCCCGGGTTGATGGCGGTGCGCAAAGAGTATGCGGACCGGCAGCCGTTGAAAGGCGCACGTATTGCCGGTTCGTTACACATGACGATCCAAACGGCGGTGTTGATCGAAACCCTGGCCGCGCTGGGGGCAGAGGTGCGTTGGGCCTCCTGCAATATCTTCTCGACTCAGGATCATGCCGCTGCCGCGATTGCCGCGCAAGGCATCCCGGTATTCGCTTACAAAGGTGAGGGCCTGGAGGAGTACTGGGAATTCACCCATCGCATTTTCGACTGGCACGATGGCGGCAGCGCCAATATGATTCTCGACGACGGTGGCGATGCCACCTTGCTGGCCACCTTCGGTGTTAAGGCGGAAAAAGATCCGTCGATGCTCGATAATCCGTCCAACGAGGAAGAGCAGGCGTTATTCGCCGCGATCCGCACGCGTTTAGACACGCAACCCGGCTGGTATGCCAAGACCCTGGCGAATATTCGTGGCGTGACCGAAGAGACCACCACCGGGGTCCATCGCTTGTACGCCATGGAAAAGGAAGGGGAGCTCCCTTTCCCGGCGTTCAATGTCAACGACTCAGTGACCAAGTCCAAGTTCGACAACCTGTACGGTTGCCGCGAATCGTTGGTCGATGGCATCAAACGCGCCACCGACGTCATGGTGGCGGGAAAAATCGCACTGGTATGCGGGTACGGTGACGTCGGCAAGGGTTGCGCCCAGTCACTCAGCAGCCTGGGTGCAACGGTGTGGGTGAGCGAGATCGATCCTATCTGCGCATTGCAAGCGGCGATGGAAGGCTATCGCGTGGTGACCATGGACTACGCGGCTGACAAGGCGGATATCTTCGTCACCGCTACCGGCAACTGGCAGGTAATCACACATGAACACATGCAGGCCATGCGGAACCAGGCCATCGTCTGCAACATTGGACACTTTGACAACGAGATTGCGGTCGCGAGTTTGCGTCAGTATCAGTGGGAGAACATCAAGCCACAGGTCGATCACATCATCTTTCCCGACGGCAAACGGATCATACTGCTCGCCGAGGGCCGATTGGTAAACCTCGGATGCGCCACCGGCCACCCGAGCTTCGTGATGTCGAATTCGTTTACCAACCAAGTTCTGGCACAGATCGAGTTGTTCAGCGACCGGGACCAATATGAAAACAAGGTCTATGTGTTGCCCAAGAAGCTCGACGAGCAGGTGGCACGCCTGCATTTAACAAAGCTCGGGGCTGATCTCACCACCCTTACCCAACAACAGGCCGACTACATTGGGGTGCCGGTTGATGGCCCCTACAAGCAGGATTTCTACCGCTACTAGTGTGTTGTAAACCGCACACGATTGCGGCGACTGATAGCGCTGGCGGCGGCACGAAACAAGCACCGCCACAGGCGGTGACTATGGCCGCTACATTTGCTTTTGCAGATCGTCGTTATCCTATCGCGTCATCACCGTGGTTGCTTCCGCAGACCGGGTAGCTCGCATATCTCACCCGCATCCCAGATGCTGACCCAGGAGTCGTGCGGCTGGGCCCCCTGCTGTGCGGGGACAAGCGCCGCGCCTGGAGCGACGCAAGGGGTGGTCGGAGTCTGTGACTGCGGCCCCTATTATTCTGTTGCGTGAAGGCCAAACGCAGCTGTGCGAGGACCCGCCAGGGCCGGGATAATCCCGCCTCTGCTCATGGCCTGCACCGGAGAGAGCCGCAGCGTCTGTTCCAGGAAATGACTATAGTCGACGGTCCCGGTTGCTGGGCATGAATAGGGGCGGGGCGTCTGGTGAGAAATGCGGGCCAACACGGCAGTTTGCGGCCCGCGAAGCAGCGATGGCAAAATGTCGGGTTTGCGTCCATCGCCAAGTGCATTTGGATACACGAGCCACCCGATTCGGTTACCGTCTCTCATGCAATCAGATACACACGATACACGTTTGTTCAGCTGCGAATTTTTCCCGCCGAAGACACCTGAGGGCACGGCGAAATTGCGTGCCACGCTCGCGGCGCTCGCGGCACTTAAACCCGCCTTCTTCTCGGTCACCTTCGGCGCCGGCGGCAGCACCAGAGAGGGGACATTTGATGTGATCAAGGAGATACAAGAACACGGTTTGAATGGCGCCCCGCATATCTCTTGCATCGGCACCACGCGCGCCGAAGTGCGGGAGCTGCTGCAAGCCTACCAGGACATCGGTGTCAAACGACTGGTGGCGCTGCGCGGCGATCTCCCCTCCGGCATGGTTGAACGAGGGGAATTCGCCTATGCCAATGAGCTGGTTACCTTCATCCGCGAAACCAGCGGCGACACCTTCCATATCGAAGTTGCGGCTTACCCCGAGTACCACCCGGAGGCGCCCAGCCCCAAGGTGGACCTAAAGAACTTCAAGCGCAAGGTCGCAGCGGGCGCGGACTCTGCCATTACCCAGTATTTCTATTCCGCCGAGGCCTACCTGCGGTTTGTTCAAGAGTGCGCGGCAAAAGACGTCCATATACCCATTGTTCCGGGCATCATGCCGATTACAAATTACCGCCAGCTGGCGCGATTTTCGGACAACTGCGGCGCCGAGATCCCACGCTGGATCCGTAAGAAATTGGAGGAATATCAAGACGACTTGGCGTCGTTGCGCGCGTTCGGGCTGGATGTGGTCACCCATTTGTGCGCGGTGCTGCTCGAGCACGGCGCCCCCGGCTTACATTTTTATACCTTGAACAAACGCCAGCCAACCCGCGACATCTGGAAGCGGCTCGGGTTGTGACCAAGCTCAGTCAAGCCCTGGCGGAGCGCATCCTAGTACTGGATGGCGCCATGGGCACCATGATCCAGGCGCACGAACTGTCGGAATCCGACTATCGTGGCAAGCGATTCGCCGACTGGGACCGCGAACTAAAAGGCAATAATGATCTGTTGGTGCTCACCCAGCCGGAAATCATCCAGGAAATCCATGCCCGCTATCTGGAGGTCGGCGCCGACATCATTGAAACCAATACCTTCAACGCCACCCGCGTAGCGATGGCCGACTACGGTATGCAGGATCTGGCACGGGAGATCAATGTCGCCGCTGCCCAATTGGCGCGCCGGACCGCTGACGATTTTTCCCGCAACGTCCCCGAACGTCCGCGTTTCGTCGCCGGCGTGCTGGGCCCCACCAACCGCACCGCATCGATTTCACCGGACGTCAATGATCCTGCGTTCAGAAACATCACTTTCGACGAACTGGTCGCGGCGTATTATGAATCCGCGGCGGCATTATTAGAGGGGGGTGCCGATGCGCTGTTGGTCGAAACCATTTTCGACACCCTGAACGCCAAGGCCGCGGTGTTCGCGGTCGGGAAATTGTTCGATGATCGCGGGACGCAAGCCCCGGTCATGATCTCCGGCACGATTACCGATGCCTCCGGGCGCACCCTGACCGGCCAAGTGACCGAGGCGTTCTGGAATTCCTTGCGCCACGCCGCACCTATCTCGTTTGGGTTGAACTGTGCACTGGGCCCGCAACAATTGCGTCCGTATGTCGAGGAACTGTCGCGGATCGCCGATACTCATGTCTCCGCGCATCCCAATGCCGGCCTGCCCAACGAGATGGGTGGGTACGACGAATCGCCGGAAGATATGGCGGTGGAGATCGGCGAGTGGGCGCAAAGCGGATTTCTAAACATTGTCGGCGGATGTTGTGGCACTACACCGGAACACATCGCGGCGATACGGGACGCCGTCGCGGCGCATGCCCCGCGGACCATTCCTCGGATAGCAAAGGCTTGCCGGCTGTCCGGACTGGAGCCCTGCAACATCGACCAGGACTCGTTGTTTGTGAACGTGGGCGAGCGCACCAATGTCACCGGCTCTGCTCGGTTTCGCAAATTGATTCAACAGGAAGACTATGAGGGCGCGCTGGAAGTCGCCCGCCAACAGGTCGAAAACGGCGCACAGATTATCGATGTCAACATGGACGAGGGCCTGTTGGATGCCAACGCGGCAATGACCCGTTTTCTCAGCCTGATCGCTGCAGAACCGGATATTGCCCGGGTGCCGGTGATGATTGATTCCTCAAAGTGGGAGGTTATCGAGTCCGGGCTCAAGTGCGTACAGGGCAAACCGGTGGTCAACTCGATCAGCCTCAAGGAAGGGGAGCCGGCCTTTATTGAGCAGGCAAGATTGGTTCGCCGCTACGGGGCCGCAGTAATTGTCATGGCCTTCGACGAGGCGGGACAGGCCGACACCAAGGACCGCAAACTCGAGACCTGTACCCGTGCGTATCGGATACTCACCGAACAAGTAGGTTTCCCACCGGATGAAATCATCTTCGATCCGAACATCTTCGCGGTGGCCACCGGCATCGACGATCACAATGACTACGCGGTGGCGTTTATCGATGCCACTCGTGAGATCCAACGAACATTGCCACATGTGCTGGTTTCCGGCGGCGTGTCCAATGTTTCATTTTCGTTTCGCGGTAATAATCTAGTACGCGAAGCGATTCACTCCGTGTTCCTATTCCACGCTATCCAAGCGGGCATGGACATGGGCATCGTCAACGCAGGGCAACTGGCCATCTACGAGGAGCTCCCGGACGCACTGCGTGAGGCGGTGGAGGATGTCATTCTCAACCGCCGGTCCGATGCCACCGAGCGACTGTTGGCGATCACGGATCGTTACCACGGAAAGGGTGGCCGCGAACAACAGAAACAGAACCTGGCATGGCGTGATTGGCCGGTGGCGAAACGTCTAGAACACGCGCTGATTCAAGGATTGGCCGATTATATAGAGTCGGATACCGAGCAAGCGCGCCAGGAGTGCGAACGCCCCCTGCACGTCATCGAGGGCCCATTGATGGATGGGATGAATGTCGTCGGCGACCTGTTTGGTGCCGGCAAGATGTTCTTGCCGCAAGTGGTGAAATCCGCACGCGTGATGAAAAAGGCCGTCGCGTATCTATTGCCTTACTTGGAGGCGGAAAAGAATGGTCGCACCAGCGCCCAAACCAAGATTTTGATGGCCACCGTGAAGGGCGACGTGCACGATATCGGTAAGAACATCGTCGGTGTGGTACTGCAGTGTAACGGCTTTGAGGTCGTCGATCTGGGCGTAATGGTGCCCGCGGATAAAATCCTTGAAACCGCCGTCAGTGAACGCTGCCACATCGTCGGGCTGTCGGGACTGATCACCCCATCACTGGACGAGATGGTCCACGTCGCGAACGAGATGGAGCGGCGGGGAATGGCGCTGCCACTATTGATCGGCGGAGCGACGACCTCCAAGGTGCATACTGCCGTTAAGATCGAACCCAACTACTCCCATCCGGTGGTGCATGTCCCGGATGCGTCGCGCGCAGTGGGTGTGACCCAGAAGCTATTGTCCGCCGACCATCAACAAGCGTACATCGCCGGGATCCGAGAAGAGTACGCGCAGATTCGCGACGAACGTCTGGCGCGCTCCAAATCCGGCAAAACCGCATCGCTGCAAGACGCCCGGGCGAACCGATTCAAGATTGACTGGCCACACTACAAGGCACAACGCCCAGCAAAACTAGGCGTTCAACAATTCGATGACTACGATCTGGCGGAGCTTCGTGCCTACATAGATTGGACCCCGTTTTTCCACGTTTGGGAACTCAAAGGACGGTACCCGAAAATCCTCAAAGATGAAGTGGTCGGAGATACAGCACAGCAGTTGCTTCGCGACGCCGAGGCAATGCTGGATCGCATCATCGATGAGCAATGGCTGCGAGCACGCGCGGTAATCGGGTTCTTCGCCGCCAACAGCATCGGCGACGACATTGAGGTGTACACCGATGAATCCCGAACTACGGTCCTCGCAAACCTGCACCAGCTGCGGCAGCAAGCGGTAAAATCCGCGACCCAGCCCAATTATTGTCTGGCGGATTTTGTCGCTCCCAAGGATTCACGAATCGAGGATTATATCGGCGCATTCGCGCTAACCACCGGCATGGATATCGAAGCCAAGCTCGCAATGTTTGAAACACAACACGATGATTACCAGAGCATCCTGCTCAAAGCGCTGGCGGATCGGCTTGCCGAGGCGTTTGCAGAACACATGCACGAACGGGTGCGGCGGGTGTTCTGGGGTTACGCGCCACATGAGGCGCTGTCCAACGATGAGCGAATCGCTGAAAAATACCGCGGCATTCGGCCCGCACCGGGTTATCCCGCGTGCCCGGATCACACCGAGAAACAAACATTGTGGTCGCTGCTGCAACCGGACCAGCGCATCGGGATCTCACTCACGGAAAGCTTTGCGATGTGGCCGACTGCGTCGGTGAGCGGTTGGTATTTTGCCCACCCGCAAGCACGCTATTTTTCGATTACCAAAATCCAGCGTGATCAAGTTGCGGACTATGCGCGGCGTAAGGCTATAGCCATACCTGAAGCCGAACGCTGGCTTGCGCCGGTACTCGGCTATTGAACCTGGATGTGGTTGCGCAGATTAAGCGGTGATATCAGGAATCAACGAGCTTTTCAATTTTGTAATCTCATCCTTGAGTTGCAGCTTGCGTTTTTTCAGGCGCCGCAATTGAAGTTGATCCACGTAGACACCATCTTGCACTCGCCTAATAACGTCGTCCAGGTCACGGTGCTCGAGTTCAAGCTCTGAGATTCGCTGCACGGTCACCTCGTTATTCTGGTCATTCATGTGCCATACTATTGACGGTCGATCTCCGGCGATCGCCCGCCAGCCCTGTCACTGATATAGTAGCGATATTCAAAAATGGAGTCACCGAATACCTGGGAAATGCTCCTCGTCGGCGCGCTGGCAATCCTCCTGATCTTCGTCTTCAGGCCAGGGCTGAAGGCCGCATTCGAACAGAGCCGGCGCGCGCCAAGAGACTGGGCCGGATTGTTGCTCCCGCTGGCACTGGTGACTGCGTTCGTCATTCTAGGTGGGGAATCCAACCGCCGAATTAGCCGATGGCTACGGGAGGATTGTCTGATGGCATCGCATCATGTGTTCCGGTACCTGGCGATCGGGTGCCTGGTCTCACTCACGTCCGCCGGACACACCGCCCCGACGGCAACCTCCCATGAGTTCCTGAACTTCAACAACGAGGTACACCTTCGGTCCAGCAACGTGTTACCGGCATGGAGCGCGGGCCTGACCGGCGCGCCGGTCACGGTGGCGGTGGTGGACTCCGGGGCCGACCTGAATCACCCGGATCTCGTCGGCAGCTTCGCCGACGGCGGACGCGACTTCGTGAACGGCGGCGGGGTGCGGTCCGATGACTTTACCAGCCACGGCACCCTGGTTAGCGGTCTGATTACCGGGAATTTCAACGAAGCCGGCATCGTCGGTATCGCCTACGATGCCAAGGTCTTGCCTATCAAGGCCTTCGACGGCTTCTTCGGCGGCGGCATCGAGGTGCTACAGGCAATCGATTATGCGGCCTCCCGGGCAGATGTGCGGATCATCAATCTCAGCCTCGGCGGACCGCTACTGGGGCCGATGGAAATTTCCACCGTGAACGGCGCCGCGGCGCGGGGCAAACTGCTGATCATGGCGGCAGGTAACGACACCGCCGCCGATCCCGATTTTCCCGCGCGCCTGGCGCCACAGCTCAGCGGCCGCGGCATCGCGGTGGGCGCACTGGGTGCCGACGGGAACATCGCCGCGTTTTCCAACCGCGCCGGCGTCACGCGGGATTATTTCTTGCTCGCCCCCGGCACCGACATCTGGTCCACGGTCGTCGGTGGCAGCTTTGCGCCGGTTAGCGGGACCTCGTTCTCCACTGCATACGTGTCCGGTGCGGCGGCCCTGCTGGCACAGCTGTTCCCCAATCTCGCCGCCGAAGAGATCGCCGAGATCTTGTTGGTGTCCGCCACTGACCTCGGTCCGCCGGGTCCCGACTCGATCAATGGTCGCGGACGCTTGAACATCGGCGCTGCGGTGCAGCCGATCGGCATCCTGACCGTTCCCACCCCCGGTTCCGGGCGTGTGCCGTTGACCCGCCAAAGCGCGGTGGTGGCACCCGCCTTGGCGGCCGCCTTGCGCAACCCGGAAAACGCGCTCGATCGAACGCTGGCGTTGGATCAATATGACCGCGCCTACACAGTCGATTTGACCCGGTTGCTGCGCACGCGCGCCGCCCATCGCAGCTGGGAAAGGGTTTTTGCCCGCGCCCACGGCGAGGACACGGTGGTAGCGATCACCGCCACCCAGTCGCTGAGTGTGGGGTATCGTATCGATCAGTCTGCGCGATCGGCACTGGATTCGACGTCGGGACCGACCCACGATGCGGTGGAATTTTCGTCGGCGGCGGCAACACTGCGGCTGTTCGGGACCTCCGGAAACGGGGACTATCGCTTGGCCTTTAACGACGATACGCCTTGGGGGCCCGGCTTTGGTACCGCCACGAACGATCACAGCTGGTTTCTCGGCGCGCATACGCTGCGTTCACCCTATCTTGGTTTCGCCGACCGCGAACATCGTTTTCAAATCGGGTGGCCGGTCGGCGCGGGCGTCAGCCTGTACGCCGGGGTGGTAGCGCAAGGCCACGACCCAGACGCGGATATCGAGGTGGACAGCCGGGCGTCGTTCGTGCAGGCGGAGTGGCGCGTCGGCGCACTGGCCCGAATGCAAATTCGTGCCAGCCAGCTCGAAGAACACGGTTCCTTATTCGGTGGCGCGGTGGGCGGAAGTTTTGGCGTTGACCGGGCACGCACTCGCGCCTTCGGCGTGACCGCCGAATTTCAGTTGAGTCCGTCACTCACGCTGGTAGGCAACTGGGACCTTGCTGAGACGCACATCGACAATGCCACCGCCAGCCTGTTGCGAGACTTCGACGGCGTGCGTAGCGACGCGTTTAGCTTAGGGTTACTCGCCGCTGAGCTATTACAAACAGATGATCGCTGGGGTGTCGCGATATCCCGACCGCTGCGCATGCGCCGGGGCAACGCACAACTCATCGTACCCCGGGGCATGGATCTGCAAGAGAATATCTCGTTCACAGAAAGGCCATTAACACTGGAACCAGACGGTCACGAAGTTGACCTTGATATGTTCTACCAGTTCTCACCACACACGAACGCACAGATCGCGACGCACCTTTTCGTACGCCGCAATCCGAACCACAACAACGAAGGCGATGTGGAGGTGATGCTGATGGGAACTCTAAAGTGGTCATTCTAACTGCGCACAAGACAAAGTGATGTCAGAAGTACACGCCGTAACTCGTCCTCACAATCACAATACCTATCTCCAGGACTATCAGGCCCCTGACTTCTTTATCGATCAGGTGGCCCTGCATTTTGAGCTCGGCGAGCAGACCACCCAGGTAAACTCAAAGCTAGACATACGGCGTAACGGCGACCATTCACGCCCGTTGATTTTGCATGGCAAGACCCTCACCCTGTTAACGGTGTGCATCGATGGCGTGGCGTTGGATAAGGAACGTTTTCGATTGACTGGAGAGCAACTCGCCATCGACACTGTTCCGAATACGTTCCGGCTCGAGATAGAAAACCAGGTGCACCCCGACCGGAACACCGCGTTGACCGGGCTGTATCTTTCTGCCGGGAATTTGTTTACCCAGTGTGAGGCAGAGGGATTCCGGCGTATTACTTATTTTCTTGACCGCCCGGACGTGCTTTCGCGTTACACGGCGACGATTTGTGCCGACAAGCATCGATATCCTGTGTTGTTGTGCAACGGCAATTGTGTAACCCGGGGGGAAGCCGACGATGGACGGCATTGGGTGACATGGGAGGATCCACACCCCAAACCAAGCTATTTGTTCGCGCTGGTAGCGGGCGACCTCGCTTGCCTCGAAGATGAGTTTGTAACCGTGTCCGGTCGCAAGGTCCGGCTGTTGATCTATGCCCAGCGCCACAATATCGATAACTGCGAATACGCCATGCGATCACTCAAAAAGGCGATGCGATGGGACGAGCAGCACTACGGGCGAGAGTACGACTTGAATGTCTACATGGTGGTCGTCGTTGACGACTTCAACATGGGGGCGATGGAAAATAAAGGGCTCAATCTGTTCAATTCACGTTATGTGCTCGCCAATCCAGACACCGCGACTGACAGCGACTACCTACATATCGAGTCGGTCGTTGCGCATGAGTATTTCCACAACTGGTCCGGAAACCGGGTCACCTGTCGCGATTGGTTTCAATTGAGCCTCAAGGAAGGCTTCACAGTATTTCGCGATCAACAATTCAGCGCCGACATGGGCTCGGCGGCGGTGAAGCGCATCCAAGACGTGAACGTATTGCGCACCCTGCAGTTTCGCGAAGACGCCGGTCCAATGGCCCATCCAGTG
>CAMYNX010000052.1 GCA_947259875.1 uncultured Gammaproteobacteria bacterium
CGCTTGGCCACACCACGACATTCACATGACCGGTTTCGTCCTCCAAGGTCAGGAAGATGACACCTGAAGCAGAACCGGGACGCTGACGGCAGATGACCAAGCCGGCCGCAGTCGCCGTGCTGCCGTTTGCCAGCCTCCAGAATTCCTGGGCCTGGCGTATGCCTTGGGTGGACAGTTGTGGACGCAATAGGGCCAACGGATGACGCCCCAGGCTCAACCCCATGCTGGCATAATCGGCAACGATGTCCTCGCCCTCCCGGGGTCGGCGCAATAAGGGTTCTCCCTCTGCGAAACGCAGATGCGGCAGTAACGGGGTCGGCGCCGGTACCCCGTTGACCTCCCAAAAGGCGCGATGCCGGTGACCTGCAAGCCCCTCGAGGGCGCCAGCAGCAGCCAGACTGTCCAGGTCCCGGGTATCCAACCCGGCCCGAACCTTGAGATCCTGGAGGTCGGCAGTCCATCCCTGTTCCCGGGCAACCAGTAACCGGGTGATGCCGGCCCGTGACAACCCTTTGACCATGCACAAACCAAGCCGTAGCGCCGGCTGCTCAGAATCCGCCAGTGGCTCCAGAGTGCAATCCTCGCCGCTGTAGCGGACATCCACCGGCCGTACCCTCACCCCATGACGGCGCGCATCCTGAATCAGCTGTGCCGGGGCATAAAACCCCATCGGCTGACTGTTGAGCAAGGCACAAGTAAACGCTGCCGGGTAATAATGTTTTAGCCAGGAGGAGACGTAAGCCAGCAACGCAAAGCTGGCGGAATGAGATTCTGGAAAACCGTATTCGCCAAAACCCTCGATTTGCTGGCAGATCTGCCTGGCAAACCGCTCGTCATAGCCGCGATTACGCATGCCTTGCATGAGCTTGTGTTGGAATTTTTGCAATCCGCCTCGGCGGCGCCAGGCGGCCATGCTGCGGCGCAATTGGTCGGCCTCGCCGGGTGTAAACCCGGCTGCGATAATGGACAGTTGCATCACCTGTTCCTGAAATATTGGGACGCCGAGCGTGCGCTCAAGCACCCGTTTGACTTCCTCGCTGGGGTAGGCCACCGGCTCTTTGCCGCTGCGCCGCCGCAAATAAGGATGGACCATCTGCCCTTGGATGGGGCCGGGCCGAACAATGGCGATCTGGACGACCAGGTCGTAGTAGCACCGCGGTCGCAAACGCGGCAACATCGACATCTGGGCCCGCGATTCGATTTGGAACACCCCCACGGTATCGGCTCGTCGCAGCATCCGGTAGACCGCCGGGTCTTCGGCGGGGATATCCGCCATCGTCCATCGCCTCCCGGTGTGATCGCAGATATAACCCAACGCCTTGCGGATGGCGGTGAGCATGCCCAGGCCCAGGATGTCCACCTTCAGCAGCCCCAATGCCTCCAGGTCGTTCTTCTCCCACTGGATCACCGTTCGCTCCGGCATGGCGGCATTTTCAATCGGCACCAATCGTGACAACGGCCCGGCCGTGATCACGAAGCCACCCACATGCTGGGACAAATGCCGCGGGAACCCGATCAATTCCCTCACCAGGTATCGCAGGCGCCTGATGATTGGGTTGTCGGCCGCCAACCCCATTTGTCCCAGGTGACCGAATTCGACGCCCCGGCCGTCCCACCCTTGAATGGATTTCGCCAAGCCATCGACCTGATTCAGGCTCATTCCCAGGGCCTTGCCCACATCGCGCACTGCACTGCGAGGACGGTAGGTAACGACAGTGGACACGAGAGCGGCCCGATGACGGCCATATTTCCGATAGATGTACTGGATGACCTCTTCGCGGCGCTCGTGCTCGAAATCGACGTCGATGTCCGGAGGCTCGTTGCGCTCCCGGGAGATAAACCTTTCAAACAGCAAGTTCATCCGTGCTGGATCCACTTCGGTAATACCCAGGCAATAACAAATCGCCGAATTGGCCGCGGAGCCGCGGCCTTGGCACAGGATGCCTTGGCTGCGGGCAAACGCCACAATGTCATGCACGGTCAGGAAATAGGCTTCGTAGCGGAGTTCTTGGACCAGTTTCAATTCATGTTCCACCAGCCGGCGAACCTTGGTTGGCGCACCCTGCGGCCAACGACGGTGCATACCTGCCACGGTAAGCCGGCGCAGCCACGAATCAGGGGTACGGCCGTTGGGTACCAACTCCTGAGGGTATTCATAACGCAACTCATCCAAAGAAAAACAGCATCTTTTGGCAATAGCCACCGTTTCTTCCAGCAACACCCGCGGATAGATGTGCGCCAACCGCTCCCGCGAACGCAGATGGCGTTCACCATTGGGGTACAGGGCACTGCCAAGTTCGTGGAGTGGCTTGCGCATACGGATGGCGGTGAGGGTGTCCTGTAGCACCCGCCGGTTGTGATCATGCATGTGTACATCTCCGCTGGCGCACAGCGGTAGACACAGCTGCCGACCCAGATCCTGCAATCGAAGCAACTGTTGCCGGTCATCCCCGGTCAACAACAGTTCCACCGCAATCCAGGTGTACCCGGGGAAACAGTGGCTGAGCCACTCACCGTCGCGCGGGTTCGGCGTCTCAGCAGGGATCCACAAGGCAATACAGCCTTCAGGGATGTCACCCTCGAGCCGTTGCCGTGTCAGGCGATACGCACCCTTCTCTGCCGTCTGGCGTGCCGCGGTGATGAGATGCGCCAGCCCGCCGTAACTCGTGCGGTCAGTGGCCAACAATACGAATTTGAGGCCGTCCTCGAGGCGAAACTCACTACCGACAATCAACTTGAGGCTGGATCCTCCCTCGGCCAGCGACGCTGCTTCCTGAAGACCCCTGAGCGCTAAATGCGCCTGCACCACGCCGGCGACCGAGCATTCGTCGGTAACCGCTAGCGCGTAGTAACCCAACTCCGCGGCTCGGGTCACCAGCTCTTGCGGTTGCGAGGCGCCGCGCAAGAACGTGAAACTGCTGACACAGTGGAGCTCAGCATAGGCCGACATAATACTGTATATATATACAGTATTTTTGCCTCAATGGATAGCCCGCTAGGTCACCCGGATCACGGATGATTGCATTAGCCCGGATATTGCACCAAGGATCCCGGAAGCTGGCGAAGAAATCGGGCGGCTGAACGCCGCGCTGGAACGAAACCCATAGCTGGCTATGGGTTGAGTGAAGCGCAAGTGCAGGCGTTCGAGATCGAGCCAGAGCCGGGATAGGCGATGGCCGGGCTACAGTTGATCGTATTATCTCTATAGATCAAGTTGATAGCGTCCTGTTTCGCCGCCTTGGTGCAATATTCGGGTTAGCCCGTATATTGCACCCAGGCCGCCGTTAGCGGGTGCGCATAGTCGGTTGGAAGACCTCGCCAATCACGGGTATATCGATAAACAGCAAGCTGAGCATGACCGCGACGCACAACGCCGAATAGACCATGAATCCGGTCTGCCGATAGAGCTTTTCGGGATATTGCGTCGGGCTGTCGGTAAGGAAGCCCAGATGGATATACCAGCCGATGAAACCGGCTATGAATGGTATCGACAGCAGCAGCTCGACCCGATAGCGTAACAGGAAGATCCCAAAAAACAGGCCGAAAGCCACTGCGTAGTAGGTCACGCTAACCAATAACCGTTCCTGGTTATAGTGCCGGAAACTGTCCCGGTAACGGATGGCGAGATGCGGGTCATCGAGATGCCGGTATTCTGCGAAGCGCTTTACCGCCATAAAGAACGCACCCACCATCCAATAGGCGGCCACCAAGGATACCGGCGGAATCACCGTCATGCCGGCCGCATACCAACCCATTAACAGGCGCAATGGATTGTTGACCGATTCTGTCAACACATCCAGGTACGGTTTGTCCTTACAACGCACCGGCGGGATGTTGTACAGGCATCCCATGATCCACAATGCGGCGGCCGACAAGAAAAATGCGCGACCCATTGACCATGATAATGCCAATCCTAGAATCGCGAACCCGACCCACTGCCCATAAGCAAGCTTGACGTTGACTTCACCCGACGGCACCGGACGATTTTTCTTGACCGGATGCAAAGCGTCTCGGGGGGCATCGAGGATTTCGTTGAGGACGTAATTGCTGGACGCGACAAAGCCGGCGGCGAGTAATGCCAGCAACACGCGCCCCAGCAATGCCCATCCCCACAGATCAGGCTGTTCATAAACCGCAATGATGATCCCGGGCAGTACGAAGACGTTTTTGAACCAGTGATCGAATCTGGCGATTTTTAAATAGGGGGTCAGGCCATGCACTTTTTTCGAATGATTATTTGGGCGGTTGCGGCACGCGTATTGTAAACGACTCCTAACCCGTATATTGCACCAAGGCGCCCCGCGTCTATTCCATGGTATGCAGTGGCGAGACCTGCAACGTCACCGGTATTAAATAACGACATTCTATACTCGATGTTGCTCGGCAAGAATAGACGCGGGGCTATCCCGCGCTGGCCCGGTCGCGAACGGCGAGCCCCTGCAGGAGCAGTCAGCCGAATAAACCGTGCAAATACCAGGTGTCGGACTGTTGTTTGAGATCTTGGAAGATCCACAAACGTGCCCCTTGGGGATTGCTGGCATTATAGTAATCACGGCGACAGTCCTGCCCGTCCCACCACCCTGACTCAATGCGCTCTGGACCGCTGTGCAAAGTCAGGTACCCGCGATACCACAGACGTCGATCGCGGTGAGTGAGCCGTTGTGGCGGTGACAACAGCCATAATGGCCGTTGTCGCAGTTTGGCGCTGCGTCCAGTTGGCACCCTATGCATCCAGGCATTTTCCGGACGGTGATCGTCCACGGACTCGATATGCCGAATCGCTTCGCCTCCCAAGCGGGCCTCGAGTTCGTCCAAGGTATGCTGCCAGTCTTGAGCCTGGGTCGCGGTATTGCGGAATAGGTCCTGGCGAGCGGGGATAAAGGACCGGATATCTGCGCACAACACTTCCAGCCCAGTGACGGACTCGGGAAGCGTCCCACATTGCAGCGCCTGGTCGAATAAGTGCAGAAGATGTGCCGCATCGCGGGCGTGCTGCCGGGTCCCGATATGGATGGGGGTGAATGACGAACGCAGATGAAACAAACGGACGCACACGGTTGCTGTGCCAGCATCGTGGCGGCGTAAAAACCGGACCAGCTTGCGAAATAGTTTATTCGCAGCAGCCAATATCGTTGCGTGCTCTACGGTGGCTGCCGGTAACTCCAATTGCGACCGGAACTTTAGAGGGGGTCGATACAAGGCACATGGATCCGGTCGTTCGCCCCGGATACGGTCCAAGTATGCGACCAACTCGGGACCGAACCGGCGCGCTAAACCAGCGCGAGGTAGCCGCCACAAATCCCGTAATTGCCGTATACCGGTTTTATGCAGACGCATGAGCAAGTTGGCATCGATGTCCAGGGTGTGAAGCGGAAGCCCTCCCAAGGCCGATCGCAATCGTTCCCGGCCTTCGATTTTGATTTCCCGCCGACAACGGGCCAATAGCAAACTCGCCCCCGGCGTCGGCGCGGCGGCCCAGTGGTAATCGTGACCCAGGGGGCTCAATGTTGCTTGGAGGGTGCTTTGAATGCCTTCGAATCCACCAAATAATTTCAGGCTGCCGCGCACCTCGAGCACCACAGCATCCGGCGGCGCCAGGCTCACTGTGGGTGTAAGTTGGCAGCACCTTCGAGCCGCTTGTTCCAAGGCTCTCAATTCTCGGCGCGTATCCCGTGGCAAGCTCTGCAAGACGCTACTCAACGCTGCCGCTGCGCCGGCAGGCATGCCGGTTTCGATGCCGACAGCACGGGCGGCTGCGGAGACACTATGCACAGAATTGTTGGCATCGATCACCGCCCGCACTGGTGAGTTCCCAGGCGGGTGAATATCCAGGGCCAGCCGAGGGAATCGGATGCAGAGCCATAACGGTTGCGGTTCCCGATCCGGTGATACTGCACGCGAATCTGCCGGCGCTCGAACCGCTGTTACCGGCCTGCTGGGCTTGGCAATCATCACCAGTCAACCGTAACCCGGGGCTGTCGGCAGCCACCGCGGGCCTTGAGAAACTCGATTGCCAAGCCATTTTCAACCGCATCGAGGCGTAAGCTCAAGGCGGCGGGCATCGTGCGCCGGCGCGGGTTGGCATGTTGCCGGCGAAACAATACCCCCAGGCTATGACCGCGGTGTGCCGCCAGCTGCAAACGACGTATGGTGGGGCTGGTAAGTTGCTGCGGCCAGGCAACGGCCAGCCCACATGCAGTGGTGCGCAGCAGCCTTTCCATACTCCACAATGCCTGCTGCGGGTGCTGCGGTTGGATGACCACTACCCCGGCCAGGGAGATACCCGCGCGAATCAGCGCCGGGGCGTAGGGCACATAGGGTGGGGTAATCCACGCTGTGTGCCGGCCCTGCTGGGATAACCGCTGCATGAGTGGCAAGAATAGGCGTAGTTCCCCGATCCCCCACGCCGGGGTGATCACTTCGATGACGGATCCCGCCGGCCAGCCGCGTGTAGGCAGCGCCGCATCCAGGACGGCAAATCCCGTTGGTAGACCCGGCGGCAGGGGCTCTAAGCCGCGCCATAGTCGGGGGCTCGACAGCTTGATGTCGACCGCAATATCTGCCATGAACTGGTTATTTGTATACTGTTTTTATATACAGTCTACGCCAGAGCATACAAGCTTACAAGGAAGCTTAAGAAACTACTTTAAGAACCTCTTTATTTTGTTTATTTTTTAATTAGTTAACTCTCTTATTAAATGTGTTTTATAGCTCATTTTTGCGCTTTCGCGGTGATCAAACGTTGTGCCTGTCCGACCCAGTCCTCGCGTTCTATCCTGCCCTTGAATGACAACACCGCGTTGATGCGTTCGATGTCTTCATGCCGCAGTCGCGCGACCTGTGCGAAGCTTACAATCCCCATTGCGTGCAGCTTGGGTGCTATCACCTTTCCGATCCCCTTGATGCGGGTCAGATCGTCCACTCCCGTGGCAGCCGGCGAGCTTGCTGCGCAATCAACGGTGCTGGTGTGTGTAACTTGATGGTGAAATTTGCCGCCCTCACTGCCTGCCGGTGTCGCGTGCCGCACTGCGGCATCATGGCTCCCGGATTGATCCTGGTGCAGAAACCGCACGCGGTACAACAGCCAGCCGATGAAAATGATGACTGCGACCATATAGATAACCGCCCACACCGAACTCATGGCGTATTGCCTCCGCTGGATCAAACCTCAAGATCATAAAATCCTTTACCCTCCCTGGCCTTTTGCAATAGCAACGGTGCCGGACTGTAGCGCCCGCCGTGTTGGTCGCAAAGCTGTTCCAAGCGTGATGCGATTGCCTTGACGCCGTTTTGGTCCAGGTACCTAAACGGCCCACCACGAAACGGCGGGAATCCCAAACCAAAGATGGCGCCGATGTCGCCGTCCCGCGGGCTCCTTAGGATGCCCTCCTCCAAGCAGTGTACCGCCTCATTGACCATCTGCAGCGCACACCGTTCGGCAATCTCGCTGTTCGACAATGGATTGCTAGGTGCCACTCCCAACAGCTGATAAATCGATTCATCCACTCGTTTGGCGCTGTGCTTTCGATTGCCATAGAGGTACATCCCACGTTGATTTTTACGCCCGAGTCTCTGATCTTGCAGCAGTCTTTCAATGTCCGGTGGCGGGCGCATGCGGTCGCCAAACGCCTCACTTAACCTCTCGGCAACCTTGTTTCCGACGTCGATCCCCACCTCGTCCAGCAATGCCATCGGTCCGACCGGAAACCCAAAATCCCGCAATGCGCTGTCGATCCGATCGATGGCGACCCCCTCAGTCAGCAGGTAAATGGCCTCGTTCATATACGGACCAAGAATACGCGAGGTATAAAATCCCGGTCCGTCATTGACCACGATGACCGTCTTGCCCTGGCGTTTACCGAATTCCACACACGTGGTGATCACCCACGGTGCGGTAAGATCCGTAGTAACAATCTCGAGCAACGGCATTTTTTCTACCGGCGAGAAGTAATGCATACCGATAACGTTTTCCGGCCGCTGACCCGCGGCGGCGATCTCCTTGATGGGAATTGCCGACGTATTGGAGGCAAATACAGTTTTCTCATCGGTAATTGACTCAATATCACGCAGCATTTGTTGCTTGAGGGTCAAGTCTTCGAACACCGCCTCGATGACCAGAGTGGCATTGGCAAATCCACGGTACTCGACGGTGCCGGTGAACATGGCCAACGACTGCGCCCGCTGTAGCTGGGTCATCGCCCGTTTGCTCACGCGGCCGTCCAACAATCGCCGCACATAGGCCAATCCATGGCTCAGTCCGGGATCGTCTTTATCTTTCAAGCGCACCGGGACCCGCGCCTTGGTGATGGTGACGTAACTGATACCGGCACCCATGAGGCCGGCGCCCAATACGCCGACCTTGTGGACCGCGCGCGGCTCGATCAGCGGATCGCCAATTCCGCGATCCTTCTTTAGTTCATTGCTGGCGAAAAATATATTGACCAATTGCTTGGCTTCGGGACTGACGACCAATTCTCCAAACGCCTCGGCCTCCGCGGCCAAACCGGCCTCGAAACCCCGTTCTAATCCGATTTTCGTCACCTCCAAGATCCGTTCCGGCGCCGGGTAATTGCCCCGGGTTTTACGCAGCATTCGTTTGCGTGCCTGGTCAAACAGGATGCGCCGGCCGATCGGGTTCCCGGCCAACACCAATTCGCGAAGCTTTCTGAAAGACAGGTAGTTTGTTACCGAGCCGAACGTCCGTGCACGCTCGTGTTGGCGGGATTGTGCCAGCTTGATCGCGGCCTCGATCAGGATTTCCTTGGGCACCAGTTCGTCTACGATACCCACATGGCGGGCCCGTGTTGCGCTGAGATGGCGGCCGGTCAATAACAGATCCAGTGCCCGTTCGGCACCGATCAAGGCCGGTAACCGCTGCGTGCCGCCACCACCGGGCAGCAATCCAAGCTGGACCTCAGGCAGGCCTAAGCGTGTCTGGTGATCATTACTGGCAACGCGAAAATCAAGCGCCAGCACCAACTCCAAGCCTCCCCCCAAACACGCACCGTGAATAGCGGCGACGGACCTGGGTTGTAAACGCGCCAGCCGGGTGTTCAATCCTTGCGCCATCTGCGACAACGATTGCGCCTGCTCACGCGTTGCAACGTCCTGGAGCATGTGAAGATCAGCGCCGGCGATAAATCCCTGTGATTTCCCCGAGGCGAATACCAGGACCTCTAGTTCCCCGTTGTTTTCGACTTCGGTGAGGACTGACTCAAATTGCTCAATCAACTCGTGCTTCAACGTATTCACCGGCTCATTCGGATCATCCATCCACAGGATGGCGATGCGGTCGTCGCGTTTTTCTAAGTGAAATATGGACGCATCCGACATTTATCCGCACTCCAGAACCATGGCAGCCCCCAGTCCCCCGGCGGCACACGCGGTACACAACGCAAATTCCCCACCCCTGCGTTTCAATTCGTACAATGATTGCATGATTTGGCGCGCACCGGTTGCAGCAAAGGGATGTCCCAGAGAAATCGATCCACCACTCAAATTAAATTTATCCCAATCTATTTCACCAATAGCTTGATCCCGTCCGAGCCTCTGTTGGGCGAATGCCTGGGACTCAAATGCCTGAACATTCGACAAGATCTGGGCCGCGAACGCTTCGTGCATATCAATCACATCGATGTCCTTGAGCGACAATCGCGCCCGCTCTAGCGCGATCGGCGTTGCGAAGCTAGGCCCCATCAACATCTGCCAATTGGGATCGAGTGCGGCAAAGGCATAACTGCGAATGAAACCCAGTGCCTCGAATCCCGCGGCCTTGGCGCGGTCCTCGCGCATCAGCACCAGGGCGCTGGCACCATCGGTCAGCGGTGAGCTGTTGCCGGCGGTGACGGTTCCGTGACGGCGATCGAACACCGGGGGTAATTTTCGGTAATCGTCTAAATTCGAGTCATCGCGAACCAGGTTGTCCTTAACCACAGCCTGATATTCCGGGGGCACGTAGGCATGCATTACATGATCATTAAAGAAGCCTTCCTGCCACGACTTGGAGGCATTGACGTGACTGCGATGCGCGAACTCATCTTGCGACTTACGGGTAATAGAATTTTCCTTGGCCATCTTTTCGGCACTTTCACCCATGCTGTAGTCTGAGGAAGGCTCTTTGAGCGCCGGGGGTACCGGTATGATGTCTTTGAGTCCAACATTTTTGAACGCCGCGAACCGATTGGCCCAGCTCTTTGCTTTATTTGCCTTTACCAACGCATCGGCCAACGGTTTAGACACCGTTATTGGCACGTCGCTGGCGCTCTCCGCACCACCAGAGATCCCGCACTCGATGACGCCCGCGGTAATTGATTCGGCGATATTCACCGTTGTTTGATAACTGGTGGCACAGGCACGTGAGACACTGTACGCATCGACCGTTGCTGGCATGCCAGCCCCAAGAACGACCTCGCGGGCGATGTTAGGCGCCTTGGGTGAAGGGATGACCTGCCCATACACGACGCGATCCACGCCACCTGGATCGAGCCCAATGCGCTGCAGCAACTCGGAAACCACTACTTTACCCAGATCCCGAGCTGTCACTGTTTGATAAGCCGTATCTTGCTTGACAAACGGTGTCCGCAACCCCGCCACAATAGCCACGCGGCAATCATTGGTTTCGATCAGCATCGAAAACTCCTCCTGGTGGTTGATCCTCGACGCTATGACGGAGTTTAGATACTGTCAAGCGCTCACGAAAGCTTTCTCATGTTCCCGCGCAAAAACCGGGTGTCCGCGGTCGGTGTATAGGTTTAGGTAATTGACACGCTAATAACGAATATCGCGCACGCAAGAGACCGCAAATCGCAGTAGCGCTTGAAGATAGTGGACTGAGGTGTGACACAATGCGCTACAATCCGCACCGTTATGTACGTAGGTGGTTAGCCTATCTGTCTGACGGTTACCGCGATCAGGATAATCCTCCCGTAATTATTGGAGGGTTTGCATGTCGACTATTACAAATCGTTGACACAGCCCAGACATTGAGCCAAGTTTTTAGTCACCCGCGCTGCGATTTATAAATAATGTAAAAGATGGCCCGAAATAGATTCTCATCATCGGGGGCGTTGGTTAACATCACTGATGTTCGAGCATAACTGCGCGCTAGCCGGCACGGCAAACTGTTCGCGACCGTCGATAAAACTCGGCACACGCAATGATCCGACGCGGCTCCAATCGACTCAAGCTACTTAACAATTTATAAAGCGTCCATGTCTAACCGCCGCCTGATCCTTGCCAGCTCGTCTCAATTTCGTAAAGCGTTATTGGAACGTCTTATGATTCCGTTTGAGGTTGTTGCGCCGACGATCGATGAAACACCCAAAAACGGGGAGACCCCGGCAGATCTGGTTGAGCGATTATCGATTGAGAAAGCACGTGTCGTTGCGGAATCGCGGCCCCACTCATTAGTAATTGGTTCTGACCAGATAGCGATACACCAAGATCAGATCGTTGGTAAGCCTCACGACCACACGCACGCCCAGGCGCAACTGCGCGCCGCATCGGGCGAAGCAATCACCCTGCTCACCGGCTTGGCGCTCATCGACAGCGATAGCGGCCGTGCTCAGGTCGACGTTATGCCTTACACTGTCAAATTCAGGACCTTGTCGGAAGCTCAAATAGACAACTATTTGAAAAAGGAACGACCGTATCAATGCAGTGGGAGCCTGCGCGCGGATGGTCTAGGCGTGGCATTGCTGGAGCGTTTCGAAGGCACAGATCCGAACGCGTTGATAGGACTGCCTTTGATTCGGTTAATTGATATGCTACGCGCCGAGGGATTGGAAATACTTTGATACAAAGATACAAATCTTGACACCTGAAGTGCATCGATCGTGAAAGTTCTATCCATAATCGTATTTCTCGTCACGTTTTCTGCATCCGCTGCGGTGCCCGCGCAGTCCGGTCAGGCGGAGATTAATAGAGTTCAGGGATTGATCGAAGCGGGTGAGCTCGACGAGGCTCTGGCAGCCGCCGACGTGTATATCGCAGATAATCCGAAAGACCCACGGATGCGCTTTCTCAAGGGTCTGATTCTTACGACAAGAACCGAGTGGCAAGAGGCCATCAACGTGTTTCGCACACTGTCCAATGATTTTCCTGAGCTGCCAGCACCCTTGAATAACCTCGCAGTGGTATACGCAGAAATTGGAAAATATGACTCGGCACTGGAAGCGCTCAAAGAGGCACTTCAGATCAACCCGGACTATGCCTCTGCGCACGAAAACCTTGGAGACATCTATGTGACACTTGCCGCGCTGTCATACCGGCAAGCGTCGTCACAAGAAGATAACGATCAGACTGCGCGCGCCAAGTTGAAGGTGCTCGGACAGTTAGTCCCCGATCTGGCCGATGTTTCTACTTCTGTTCAGGCAACATCCCAATCTAAACCACAAACTGCGTCTATTGCCTCGCAACCGGCAGCAGACCCGATCCAATCCAAGGAGGTCGAAACCTTCGTGCAAGCCTGGGCATCTGCGTGGTCATCGCAAGACGTAGACAAGTATCTGGACTTCTACAGCGACAAGTTTGCACCTGCCGAGGGCAAATCACTACCGCAATGGCGGTCCGAGCGTAGGTATAAAGTGGCGTACCCTGCGTACATCCGGGTCGAGATCCAAGACCTCGAGACCCGAATGCTCACCGCAAGCCAGGCCAAGACGGCTTTCACACAACGTTATGAGTCGAATACGTTCCGGGATACTGCGCTAAAAGAATTGTTGCTCGAGCGCCAAGGAAATCAATGGAAGATAGTGCAGGAACTGGTCCGCGATGAACAGTAGCTCGGTATCTCGACTCCCGTAGCGCGATCTTGGACTTGTTGGATTTAAAACCAATGGGCAGTGTCAAGGCGCGTATTTGGCGCCGAGCATCACAACCGGGTTGCAATCCAACGTGCAGGACTTCGTGATTTCCCGGCTTATCGGTGGGGCTAGTTTTCACGTAGTATATGCCAGGGTGGTGTACGCCAAAGACGGTACGTACCAAGGATCCCAGCGGCCGTGACAATCGTTACTGCTGCGCCAACTCCCACCAACCAGGTACTAATGTGTAATCGGTATGGAATACTTAATAAGTACTCAGAAATAGCATAACCGGTCATCATCGCTGCGAGGGCTCCGACACCACCGGCGAGAACCCCCATCACCACAAATTCCGAAACCATACCGATGAATAATTGGCGTCGCGTGGCGCCAAGCGTCCTCAGTATCGCGACCTCTTGTCGCCGTTCGCCCTGGGTAGTCTGAATGGCTGCATAGAGCACAACGATTCCCGCCAGCACGGTGAATAGGAATATATATTCGAGCACTGAGTTGACACGGTCTATCAGGCGTCTTACTTGTTGTAACAGTGCATCGACGTCGATGTTAGTGACATTTGGGAATTTTTTGATTAACGCGCTGAGATGATGCGCCCGTGAGCGCGGAACATAGAGACTAGTAATATAACTGGCAGGATATCCATTAAGCAGCGCCGGTGGTACCAGTAAGAAAAAATTAGGACGAAACGAGTCCCACGCGACAGTGCGCAGATTACTAATAGTCACTGTTATCTCTTGATCGGCGATCTGGTACTTCAATCTATCTCCGAGTTTCAGCTCGAGAGCCTCGGCATATTGCTGTTCCACGGAAACTAGAGGCAACGCCCGTTCCTGCACACGCCACCAGCTGCCTGCCACCAACTTGTTATCACTTTGCAGCGATTCCATCCAGGATAAATTTGCGGCCCGTTGTATGACTCGCTGCGCAAATGGATCTTGGAAATCTTGCGGCCGAACTGACTTGTCATTAATTGCAATGAGCCGGGCGCGGACAATAGGCCGAAGATGTGGCTTAGGCCACTGCTGTTCGCGAAAGAACCCCTCGATATCGGTGAGCTGGCCGGGTTGGATGTTAATTAAGAAGTGATTGGGTGTCTCGGGAGGTAAATTGGTGCGCCAGGCTTGCAATAAATCGGTTCGCACCAAGGTCAACAATAAAATCGCCATGACGCCGATGCCGATCGCCACTATCTGGCCAGTAGACGAACCGGCCCGCCTGGCCAAAGCGGCAATCCCGAAACGCCAGGTTACGCCAACCCCCCACCGCATGCGGCTAACAAGTTGAATCAATAGATAACTGAGCGTAGCCAACAAAATGATGGTTGTTAGACTGCCGCCGAGTACATAACTGGCGAGCATCAAATCACGACCAACCCAAAATACTAACGCGGCAAGCGTGAGCATCGCGGTGATGTAAACAGCGGCGATGTGGTTAGGCAGGGCCCCTAACTCGCGGCGCAATACACGCAGCGGCGGTACCCCTCGCAAGCGTAGGATTATAGGCGCCGCAAAACCAACTAACGTGATCACACCGGCCGCCAGGCCAATGACTGCAGGCATCAAAGACGGCCACGGGAGGTCGCCCGCCACTAAACCGGGGATCAGGTAAACGAATACCTGCTGAGCCGCATAGCCAACGGTACATCCGATGATGCTGCCAACAGTTCCCAACACCAAAATCTGGATCGTGAACACCTCTAAGATCTTGCGCTGCGTCGCCCCCACGCAACGCATCAGGGCAACGGTGTCCAGATGGCGCTGGGCGTAATTCCTCGCTGCACGGGCAATGGCGACACCAGCCAACAGCATGCTGACCAAGGTGGCAAGGCCCAAGAATTGCTCTCCTTTGTCCAACGCGGTGCGAAAACGTGGTTGCGCATTGCTAGCGTCCTGAAGAACGACGCCTACTTCTTCGCGTTTCCGCATCCAGTCGCGAAACGTGTTGATCAAACTCACATCGCCGGCAATCAATAAACGATAGCTCGCCAGACTGCCCGGTTGTATCAGTCCCGTGGATGATAGATCCGCGATATTCAGCATCAACCTCGGAGCAATAGCGAATACTGCACCGCCCCGGTCGGGTTCAAGCGTAATCACCTTGTCGATCACGAACTGCTGGGATCCGAGGTTGACTCGCTCCCCAACGGCAGTGTTTAACAACACTATTAATTGACCATCGACCCATACGGTACCCACAGGCGGAATCCCCGTAGCTGGTGCATCTTCGAGATTGATGTCCGCGGCTACACGCAACCTCCCACGAAGCGGATAGCCCTCTTCCACCGCTTTCACCTCCGCTAGCTGACTGTCTTCACCGCGCATGACCACGCTGCGAAAGTTCACCGTTCGTGCGCTTTGCAGTCCAAGGCGCGAGATTTCTGCTGTCCATTCGGATTTGGAGGGATCGTGAGAGCGTACCACCAGGTCTGCAGCCAACAGCTCACTCCCTTGAAACTTCAACGCGCGTTGCAGTCGGTCCGCAAAAGTCATAACCGAAACCAGGGCCGCTACTGCTACCGCAAGCGCAGCGATGACCACTTTTAAATCCCCGGCCCGCCGCTGCCGCATCAAAAGACGTACTGCCAAGGATGCCGTCTTCAATTTAATGCTCCGAGCAAGCGACCTGCGGACAACTCCAAGCGGCGGTCGCATCGAATTCCGATCGCCCGGTCGTGGGTAACCAGAATCAAGGTCGTGTCCCGCTCGCGATTTAAGTCGAACAGCAAATCTATGATCCGGCCTCCGGTTTTCTCATCAAGATTACCGGTCGGCTCGTCGGCAAAAAGGATCTGCGGGTTCGTTGCGAAGGCGCGGGCGATAGCGACGCGTTGTTGCTCACCGCCAGATAGCTGTGACGGATAATGAGCTATACGGTCCGCCAGGCCTACCCGGGTCAATCCGGCGCGAGCCTCTTTTTCCGGTAGTGGACACCCTGTCAATTCCAGCGGCAGCATAACATTTTCAATCGCTGTCAAACTGGGCAGCAATTGAAAATTTTGAAATACAAATCCAATCCGCCCGGCCCTGACACGGGCTCGCTCGTCCTCATTGACCTGGCTCAGATCTGTGCCATTTAAAATCACCCGGCCCGCGGTAGGCACATCAAGCCCTGCCAGAAGTCCGAGCAAGGTCGATTTTCCCGACCCCGACACCCCTACCACCGCCAGTGTCTCGCCCCTACGTACCGACATCGATACATCATTTAGTATGGTTAACATGCCCTCAGGGCTTTGTACTTGCTTCGTCAGTGCTTCGGCCTGCACAATGGCGTCGGGAGTCATTTTTCAGCCTGTATATTGCGCCAAGGATCCCGGATGCTGGCGCAGGACTCGTGCAGCTGAGCCCCCTGCTGTGCGGGGACAAGCGCCGCACCTGGAGCGAGACCCATAGCGGGCTCTGGGTCGAGCGAAGGCCAAGCACGGGCGTGCGAGAACCACCCAAGGCCGGGATAGGCACACCCTCGAGCGCAAAGCGTCACGCCGTGTATTGATCGAATTCCTTATGCCAAACAAAATGTATGCTCTTTTTTTCGCCGCCTTGGTGCAATGTACGGGCTATATGTTACAACGGTTCGTAGTCGTATTATTTCTAACTGCCGTTTCCAGCTCATGGCTGCATATCTCAGCTTGGGCCCAGGAACCGGTTAAGGCGAAAACCCCTTCGGGGTCACAGGCACCGACCATTCTGGTGCTCGGCGACAGCTTAAGTTCCGGACACGGCGTGCCCAATGACCAGACTTGGGTAGCATTGTTGCAACGCCGTCTCAATGAATTAGGCTATCCCCACCGAGTCGTTAACGCCAGCGTCAGCGGCGACACCACCGCGAGCGGCCTGGCTCGACTCAGGTCCACGTTGCAACGGCATAACCCAGGAATTGTGATCCTGGAGTTAGGTGGAAACGATGGCCTGCGCGCATTGTCGTTGGCAGCGTTACGTTCCAATCTGGCTTCCATTATAGAGACTGCCCGTCAAGGCAACGCGAAGATCGTGCTCGCGGGAATGCGTATGCCTCCAAATTATGGTAACGCCTATGCGACAAAATTTGAGCGCATTTATACTGACTTGACGAGCGAGTACCAAGTCACGCTGATTCCTTTTTTTCTAGAAGGCGTGGCGACGGTACCGAACATGATGCAGGAAGACGGAATTCATCCAGCCGTCAGGGCCCAGCCCGTGCTTCTCGAGAACGTTTGGAAACATGTCCAACCGCTGTTGTGAGCAACTAGCCCGCATTTCTCACCAGGATCCCGGATGATGGCGCAGGACAGGTGCGGCTGATTCCCCTGCTGTGCGGGGACCAGCGTCGGGCTGGAAGTGAGATGCATAGCCGTAGCTATGGATCGAGGAAGCCCAAGTTCAGGCGTGCCTGGACCAGGCCAGGGCCGGGATAGTCCCGCCTCTATTCTTGTCAAGCAATTTGGAGAATCGAATGTCGCCATTTCAGGAAAGAGACGCTACGGGTGTCTAAGGTTCGGACCATGAATAGAGGCGGGACGCCTGGTGAGAAATGCGGGCTAGCGGATAGTTAAGCGCTGAACAATCGTCTCCGTGCCCAGGGTTTTTGCGATCGCCATACCGATACGCTCGGCGAACCGCTCGACAATGCTTGCCTTGGGTGTGTAATCGACGATTTTTTCCTTGCCGATTACCTCGCGAGCGACATAACTAGCGCTCCCGAATTCGTCCACCAATCCAAGCTTCTTTGCTTGATCGCCAGTCCAAAACAGGCCGCTGAACACATCTTCGTTGTCGACGAGCCGATCTCCGCGGCCATCTTTAACCGCGTCAATGAACTGTTCGTGGATTTGATCCAGGATCTCCTGGTGGTGACCCTCGGCCACTGGATCACGGGGCGAAAAAGGATCCAGCATCCCCTTGTACCTACCGGCAGTCATCAGTCGTCGATCAATGCCGAGCTTTTTCATGGCCTCGACAAAACCAAACCCATTCATCAATACGCCGATAGACCCAACAATGCTCGCTTCATTGGCGTATATCCTGTCTGCCGCCACTGCGACGTAGTATCCGCCCGAAGCACACACGTCGGAAACCACCGCGTAAACAGGCTTGTTGGTGTATTTCTTCCTAAGCCGCTTGATCTCTGTGTTGATGTAGCGCGATTGGACCGGACTCCCGCCGGGGCTGTTGATTCGGAGAATGATCCCCTTTGCGCTATCGGCTTCAAACGCTGCACGTAATCCGCCGACCACACGATCCGCGTCGACATCACCGTCATCGGCGATTACCCCTTCCAGTTCCACGAGTGCGGAATGATCATCAGTTGTCGGAGCGATGCTGTCATCGAGGAACAGATACAATATGACAACCAGATATATCGCGAAGAATGCTTTAAATAAGATATTCCATCTTCGCGCCCGCCGCTGTTCTTTGAGACTTTCAAAGGCAAGCTGCTCCAGAATATCACGATCCGAACGAGGACCAACGCCGCCACTCTTTCGGGTAGACTTGAACCAGCCCATCATTGATTACTCCTCAAATGCCTTGATCGATTCCAACTGATAGCGTTCACTGTTCAACATCACCTGACCATCTTTTTCCGTGACTGCTAAAGCTATCAATCCCGTACTGTTACACGGACCAGCCCGGCACGCTCCGGTAACCGGGTCATACAGCGCGCCATGGGTTGCACAAATAGTATACCGTTTCTCGGTATCGAAGAACGATCCTGATGTAAAGTCCAACTGCAACCCCATATGGCTGCAACGGTTGATATAGGCACGCACTCGTCCAGCATATCTTATAGCAAACGCCGGCATCGTATTTTCACCGTCGCGGACCTTGAAGCGTACACCTCGTCCTCCCTCTACCAGCATAGCACCTCGACAAATTGTTATGCTGCTTGATTGAGAATCCATGCATAAACCTCTGGAAAGGAATTCACACAAGCCAATGGGTCATGCGCATGCAACTGGGCGACATCGTGCATGCCGTAGGTTACCGCTAGCGCATGTACTCCGGCTTCGTTGGCCATTTGCAAATCGTACACGGTATCACCCACCATTACCGACTCGCTGGCCTCAACGCCGGTCTGATCCAAGATATCCAATAACATTTTTGGATGTGGTTTCGATGGCGCCTCATCGGCGCACCGCGTGGTGGCAAACAGGTGCGAGGTGTCGGTATCGGTGAGGGCCTGATCCAGGCCCCGGCGCGCCTTTCCGGTAGCAACGGCGAGGAGGTATCCTCGACCGCATAATTCATGAAGGTATTTCGATACCCCCGGAAACAGCTGCATGGCAGTGCGATCCCTGGTCAGGAAATGTAACCGGTAGCGCTCTATTAACGCACTATGCTGTTCCAGGCTCGCGTTTGGAAATAGGGCGTTGAAAGCGTCATTGAGACTCAAACCGATGATTTGGCGGGCTGCATCGCGGTCCAGCGATGGTAGTCCCACGTCCCCTACCGCCGCCAATAAGCAATTTATGATCTTGGCAGCAGAGTCCATCAGCGTACCATCCCAATCGAAAATGATGAGCTTAACCCGCATCGCTCTCTAGCTCATGCAGGATTGTTTTGAGCTCTTTCGGCAATGGGCAATTCAGCGTGATTTTTCGCCGCGTCACCGGATGTCTAAATTCCAGCCGCGACGCATGAAGAAACAGTCGATTCAAACCGCGTTCGCGCATTAACGTGTTAAAGCCTTTGTCACCGTATTTGGTGTCTCCACCAATTGGATGTCCGAGGTAGGCGGCGTGCACTCTCGCTTGATGGGTGCGGCCGGTAATCAGATCAACGTCGATCAGGGTGGCTGTCTCGAAGAACACTCTTGGCCGAAAATAACTCACGGCGCGTTGGCCATCTGACGATACCCGCACCAACCGTTCGCCGGAGCGCAACATATTCTTTTTCAAGGCCACGTTTACGTGACGCGGCCCCCCTTGCCAACGTCCTTTTACCAGCGCCAGATAGGATTTTCTAATCCGATGCCGTGTACCGGGCTGCCGCAACAATTCCTGGAGCGCAATCAGGGCGTTGCGGCTCTTAGCGATCAACAGACATCCTGACGTATCACGATCCAGCCGATGGACCAGTTCTAAATACTCCTGTTCCGGCCGCGCCGCTCGCAACCAATCAATCAGTCCGGCGGGGATCGTAGTGCCGGCGTGGACCGCGATGCCAGCCGGTTTATCAATCATGAACAGATGATCATCTTCGAACAATATACGTTGCGTCACCTTACGTTGACCGACCGTGATCAAAGGTGACGGCCGCGTGGCAACGCGAATCGGAGGAATCCGAACGTGATCGCCAAGTTGGAGCCGGCTTTTTGGTTTCGCCCTAGAGCGGTTCACCCGCACCTGACCAGTGCGCACAATACGATAGATGTGGCTACGCGGTACACCCTTCAACTGCGCAATCAGGAAATTGTCCAGCCGCTGTCCACTATGGTGCTCGGATATTTCAACGATGCGGCTGCGGTATTCGTGGGGATCGACCATCGACGCGCGGATCATATCAGATTGAAGGGGTATAAAGACGCTGCTATAGTCTAGACAATCGCTAATATGGACGATCGACACCTAAGAGTAGCCTGAACCGCTCACTAAAATAGTCGCTACCACTCACCCCTTGACGAGAGACTATGGGTTCGGTTACAAAGAAATAGGTGTAACTAAAAACTTGAATTGGTAATCATAACTATCTGATAGAAAAGAATATATCTAGTCGAGCAATGCCTCGGCTACGAATCGGCGCTACGCCCGAGCGAGACCTTGGAGACGTAGTCGCCGCACAGGGTTCCGCGCCCCTCCCTAGTAAGTTGAACCGCAGGGGCGCCATAAAATTGCAGGTCCCGCCCTAAGCGCGCCGGACCACGCGAGACAGCGTATTCGCACACCCCACAGGCTTTGGGGTGGCCTGACGCTGCGATGTCCTCGTGCATGACGCGCGCAAAATACGGGACTGAAGGAACAATCATGAAGAGAATGTTGTTTAACGCAACTCATCCGGAAGAGTTGCGAGTGGCCCTCGTTGATGGCCAAAAACTTCTCGATCTGGATATCGAATCTGCGACCCGGTCCGAGAAGAAAGGAAATATCTACAAGGGCCGCGTCACACGCGTAGAGCCTAGCCTGGAAGCGGCATTCGTCGACTACGGCTCCGAGCGCCAGGGATTTCTACCGTTAAAGGAGATCTCCCGCGCCTATTTCACCGATTATTCGCCGAAAACACCGATGGCACAGGTACGTATTCAGGATGTCATCAAGGAAGAGCAGGAATTGCTCGTCCAGGTAGAGAAAGACGAACGGGGTAACAAGGGTGCCGCGCTGACAACGTTTATCAGTCTCGCCGGCCGCTACCTGGTGTTGATGCCCAATAATCCCAAAGG
>CAMYNX010000053.1 GCA_947259875.1 uncultured Gammaproteobacteria bacterium
GACGGATTTGACTGGACGATGATCGCAGCCCACGCACCCCTAATCGTCGATTCGCGCGGTGTCTACCCAGCCGGAACCGCTAACTTGTACCGGGCGTAGTCAATGTCATGGGTTGCGATTATCATATAACGCTCGAATACCGGCTGCGTCTGGTCTTTCTACCACGCCCTTCTCAGTAACCAGATAATCGATCAATTCGGCAGGGGTTATGTCGAACACGGCATTGAACGCCCGCGCCCCCTCAGGTGCGACACGTCTCCCGCCACAAGTCAATACTTCTTCACTATCTCTGAGCTCTATCTCAATATCCGCACCGTCATCCAAGTGTCGATCGATGGTGCTCGTCGGCGCCACCACCATGAATCCAACGCCATGTTCACGCGCCAACACCGCAAGTGAATAGGTTCCGATCTTATTTGCGACATCACCGTTAGCTGCCACCCTATCGGCGCCGACGATCACCCAATCGAGGCCATGGCTGCGCATCACATGTGCCGCTGCCGAATCCGGTAGCAGCATCACGGGGATGTCCTCTTGCAGCAATTCCCAAGCGGTCAGCCGTGCACCTTGTAACCAGGGGCGTGTCTCTCCGGCGTAGATATGTTTGATCTTGCCCGCTTCAAAACCAGCACGGATCACCCCCAAGGCAGTGCCATAGCCACCTGTCGCCAAGGCGCCGGCGTTGCAATGGGTAAGCACCGTAGCGTGATTATTCAACAAATCAGCACCCAAGACACCCATCCGGCGATTGGCAGCGATGTCCTGGTCATGAATGGATTTCGCCTCAGCCAACAAATAGCCGAGCGGATCCGAATCTGGCGCCGAGGCGATCGTGCTGCGCATTCGGTCCACCGCCCAGCGTAGATTGACCGCGGTGGGCCGCGCTTCACTCAGCTCTTGTAGATCCGTTTCGATCGCCTCCCGCCATTGCTTTGGGTTAGCGACAACATGCTCTCGCGCTGCCAGCACCACTGCATAGGCCGCGGTAATGCCAATCGCCGGTGCACCGCGCACTGCCATGTCCCGAATAGCACGCGTTGCGTCACGACATGTATCGATGGATATATACTCTTTTCGCTCTGGCAACAGCCGCTGATCTAAGAGCAGAAGCCGGTCAGATGACCATTTGATGGCGTGCACTTTGTGTTTGGTCCTCATATCCATGATCAAACCTTAACATTAATGGGCACTAAGATTATAGAACTCGTTTGACTTGTACTGCTTTTGGGGGATAGGTATCTTTCGTTCATGCCACAAGCAATCGACACCTTGGTTCATGCGCGCTGGGTTGTGACCGTTGATCCGGACTGCCATCCCAACGACAACTACAGCGTGGCGATTCACAATCATCAAATCATCGACGTATTAGAGCAATCCACAGCAGACACCAAATATCAAGCCAACAAAGAGTCACATCTGGATCATCATATTTTGATTCCGGGATTGATCAATACCCACACGCATGCGGCAATGACGCTGTTCCGGGGGTTGGCAGACGATCTGCCGCTCATGGATTGGCTTCACCAACATATTTGGCCCGCGGAGACTAGATGGGTAAACGAAGATTTTGTTCGGGTTGGATCAAGCTTGGCGATGGCTGAAATGTTCCGCAGTGGCACGACGTGCTTCAATGATATGTATTTTTTCCCCGACATTGTCGCTGACGTAGCGAGAAAAATTGGGATGCGCGCCAATGTTGGTCTGATTCAGATCGATTTTCCAACTACCTGGGCACAAACTCCTGAAGATTATTTGCGCAAGGGATTGGAACTTCATGACGAGGTTAAGAACTGGGATCTGATTTCGACTGCATTCGCGCCACATGCACCCTATTCGGTTTCTGATAAACCACTAATCAAGATTCAAACTCTCGCTGACGAACTAGACATCCCAATTCACATGCACGTGCATGAAACTGAACAGGAAATCAAAACGTCGATTGAGCATTTCCGTGTACGGCCCTTAGAAAGGTTGAGTCAACTTGGCTTGCTCACCGACCGTCTGTTGGCGGTACATATGACCCAACTTCTGCCTTCAGAACTTGAGGCAGTTGCTGACAATGGAACGCATGTTATTCATTGCCCAGAATCGAACTTGAAACTTGCCAGCGGATTGTGCCCAGTGGCGGACTTGTTGGATGCCGGGGTCAATGTCGCTCTTGGCACGGACGGTGCTGCCAGTAACAACGACCTGGACATGCTGAGTGAGATGCGAACTGCTGCTTTATTAGCCAAGGGCGTAAGCCGCGATCCGACCGTATTACCCGCTCATCAGGCTTTGCGTATGGCGACCGTCAATGGTGCGCGGGCGCTAGGCCTGGAAGACACAACGGGAACTATCACACCGGGGAAATGTGCCGATCTCGTAGCCGTTGATCTCGACCACGTCAACACTCAGCCGACTTATGATCCAGTTACCCAGCTCGTGTACAGCGCCAACCGTGACCAGATCAGCGATGTTTGGGTCAACGGCGAACAAGTGGTCCGCAACGGAAAGCTTGAAACAATCGACCTGAAGACTCTGTTTGCACAGGTGGCAGCTTGGGCAAACAAAATTATTGCTACCGACTCTCAAGATACCGCACAGACAGCATCATGAAAAAGACAAACGATAATATCGATAATGCGGAGATCGCCAAATTCGACGAACTGGCGTCTCGTTGGTGGGACCCGAATAGTGAGTTCAAGCCGCTACATGATATCAACCCGCTGCGCGTCGAATTTATCCGACAGCGTGTCGACATTCCAGGTAAAGCAGTTTTGGACGTAGGTTGTGGGGGTGGATTGTTGACTGAGAGCATGGCCCACTTTGGCGCGCAAGTAACCGGCATTGACATGGGTGAGGCGCCGCTGTCGGTGGCTAATCTCCATTTGAAAGAAAGTGGCCTCCAAGTCGATTATCAACGGGCTACAGCGGAGGACTTCGCGTCTCGCTATGGTAACCACTACGACGTCGTCACCTGTCTCGAGATGCTCGAGCACGTACCAGATCCAGCGTCCACGGTGAATGCATGCGCCAAATTAGTAAAGCCAGGGGGGACGGTGTTTTTTTCCACCATTAATCGCAACCCGAAAGCTTGGTTATTCGCTATCGTGGGCGCCGAATATGTTCTCCAACTACTGCCCAAGGGCACTCACGATTATGCGAAGCTAATCAAACCTTCGGAACTGGGTGGCTGGTCACGGGATGCGGGTCTTTCAATCCACGAAATGATAGGCATGCATTACAACCCAATCACAAAGCATTATTGGTTGGCGCCTGGATTGGATGTGAACTATATCGTTTATGCCAAAAAACCCGATGCCTGACATCGACGTGGTGTTGTTTGATCTTGATGGAACCCTGGCCGACACTGGACCCGACATGGCGGCAGCCATCAACGCGCTATTAAAGGACGAAGGTCGAACCCCTCTACCTTATTCCGTTATTCGTCCGTGGGTGTCTCACGGCGCGCGCGCCTTGGTTGTACTGGGATTTGATGTTGACGAAACAGAACCTGCCTTCGAAGGTTTGAAACTGCGGTTTCTCGATCATTACCAACGAAATCTTTGTCTAGACACAAAATTATTCGATGGAATAGAACTGGTGTTGAAACACTGTGAGGATCACGGCATGGCTTGGGGCATCGTGACCAATAAGCCACGATATCTAACAGAGCCTCTGGTAGAACAGCTTGGGCTTGCCGAGCGAGCTTCTTGCGTGGTCAGTGGCGACAGCCTGAGTAACCGTAAGCCTCACCCAGACCCTCTACTTTATGCGTGCCGATTGATCGGTGGGACACCCGGCCGCAGCGTCTATATCGGAGATGCCTCACGGGATGTCCAGGCCGGCAATAGCGCAGGCATGGTGACACTAGTAGCCACATTCGGTTATCTGGGCGAAACAGACCAACCCGATACGTGGGGCGCCGACGGATTGGTTGACACACCGTCCGATATCATCACATGGTTAAACAGTGGTGTTTGAAGGCCAACGCTAACTATTCTTGATAAGCCATGATCGATCGACTGCGTGAGTATGATGCGACCCCAGACCTGTTGAGAGGACGAATCATCTTGGTTACCGGCGCCGCCGAGGGTATCGGCCGCGCGGTCGTTCGTGGCTACGCGAAACATGCAGCCACGGTAATCATGTTGGATCGACAGCGGCGAAAACTCGAGATCCTTTATGATGAAATCTGCGAACAGGATTGGCCGGAGCCGGTAATTGCTGTTCAAGATCTAGCGCAATCCACGGAACAGACATGTCAACAAATCGCATTGGGTATTGCTCACGATTTCGGACGCTTGGACGGATTGCTGCATAACGCAGCGGTCATCAACGCGCTGACTCCACTTCACAGTTACGCTTGGAAAGACTGGCAAACGTCCATAAAAGTCAATTTGGAAATTCCGTTTCTGCTTACACGGGAATTGTTCCCGTTATTGAAGGCATCGGATTTTGCCTCAGTGTTATTTACCTCTGCAGATGTGGGGCGACAAGGACGCGCGTACTGGGGCGCCTATGCCGTCGCATATTTCGGGATCGAAGGGCTGAGACAAGTCTGGTCAGCGGAGACCGAGGTCAACACTTCTATTCGTTTTAACACTCTTGATCCCGGGCCGGTACGCACCAAGATGCGCGCCAAGCTTTATCCGGGAGAAGATCCCGGGAACCACCCCACACCCGAAGATATTGTTCCCGCCTATCTGTATCTAATGGGCAAAGACAGTAGACACGTAAATGGAATGGCCCTCTCGGTTTAATCTAAATCTAGCGTAAAAGTTTGATTAGCTTGTCTTCGAGTTCGATCCGGCTCGCTAGTTGCTCACCCAGCACAGACAGGTCCTCTGCGAGTTGTTCGTCGTCATTCACCTTTTCGGGGTGTTCATAATTGTCATTAAAATCCAAGGCTGCACCGGTGGTAGCGGCAATGTCGGGATAAATATCGTTGGCCACGTCAGCGACTCGTTGTCGGCGCTCACCCCCATTTACGATTCTTTCATAGAGTGTAAAATGGCCGGCGGCAATGTAATCTACAAGTAACTGACAGAACTCTTGAACCGTCTTCGCCACGGAATTGCTTGGCGGGTCAGCGTCGAGACCGGCCGCACGGCAATACAACACCAGCATCTTTGCGCGTTCTTCCAGGAGTTTTTCCACTAATTCGCGAGTATTGGAACGCCGATCTTCGCTGCGTTCTGTCGTGAGATCGTCCGACATCAACCATTATGCTCTTCTGTTCGTTAAAATGATCCTACTCCCCGTACAGGTATCTGTAAACAATATTGCATGCGCGGACTGAAAATCTTTCACGGTCGCCGAAAGAACTGCGGAACCCGGGCGGCAATTTTGGTCACAAAAAACATAGGTGACACATTCAATTGATGTTTTTTGCAAGCTTTATAAGCCTCCAAATTCCCTTTTATGATGTTTAGAATGCTTTTGTTCGTGGTACCACCCATCCGCATCCTGACCCAAATCTCAGGGACGTACAGCGAACGAATCCGGTGCAATTCCAATAATCGTAACGTTAATTCGAAATCAGACTGAATCTTGTAGTCGAGATCGAAGCTACCGCAATGGTCATACACAGCTTTTCTGACGAAAAAGGTCGGATGGGCTGGAATCCAGCCTTTAAAAAATAAACCAGGCTCAAAGGGCTGCGAGGTCCAATATCGAACGACTTTTTTTAAGTTTGCTCGGTCCACATAAACGAGATTCGCATAGCAGGCATCGAGTTCAGGGTCTGAAAACAACTCCGCAACCCGAGCCAGAACCCGATCATTCTCATACATATCGTCTGCGTTCAAGGTTCCAACTACGTCTCCAGTAGCAGCCGCAATGCCCTTGTTCATCGCGTCATAGATACCAGTATCCGCCTCACTGACGACCACCGCTATGTTGTTGCGATGTCGGTTCACGATCGACATGGTATTGTCCGTCGACAGACCATCGATAACGATATGCTCAACGTTGGAATGAGTCTGACCGGCTACTGAGTTTATCGTGTCCTCAATTGTTTCTGCACCGTTGTATACCGCCGTGATCACTGAAATTTTCATGGCTCGACTCAATCTATGGTATCGCGAAAAGCACATAGCTTTCTGATGCAGCATTCTCCACAGTATGGCGCAGGGCGGCACACGGTCTTTCCATGTAAAACGATCAACGCATGGTATTCCTTGTAGTCCGATGACTGTGCCCTCATTGTCGACTCGAACAGACGACGTATCACATCATAGTCTTCGTTTCCTTGGATCAATCCGATTCGAGAAAAAATTCGCCGCGTATAAGCGTCAATTACAAATACCGGACGATCAAAAGCGTACAATAATATGTCGTCAGCGGTTTCACATCCGATCCCGCAGACCGATAACAATGCGTTCCGCAGGGCTGGCGTCCGCATCCGCTGTAATTTGCCTACCCCTCCGTTGGTAACAAGCCAACGGCAGAAGTTGCGCAGACGCTTACTCTTGACGTTGAAATACCCAGACGGCCTTAGCCAACTTGCCAATCTTTTGTGATGCGTGGCCAATATCAAATCTGGATCCAGCACGCCAGCTCGTTTGAGGTTATCCAGCGCGCGCTCTACGTTTTTCCAAGTTGTATTCTGGGTCAATATCGCGCCGACCATGATCTCGAATTTGCTATCCGCCGGCCACCAGTTTCGTGGTCCATAGCGACGAGACATATCACGATAGACACGATTTATGATTGTTGCCGATTCCACGAAAATTAATGATCAGGAGCACGCTTGTTCTCAGCTAATGCGACAGAATCCAATAACTGTCTTACAGATGGGCCGCTGAGCTTGCGCCAACCACCCAGAGGTAGGTCTTCAGGCAGTTGTATGCAGCCGAAACGCAAACGCTTCAGACGATTCACTGACATTCCCATCGCCCCAAACAACCGTCGAACTTCCCGATAACGCCCTTGGGTGATTACCACCCGGTACCAACGGTTGACCCCCCCTGATGATCGCTGTGCTTTGATCGCTTTGAATGCAGCTGGTCGTCCGTCGACATTTATCCCTTCAATCAGTTGACGCTGCTGCGTTTTTGTCAACGCACCAGCAGCGCGGACCAGGTACTCACGCTCGATGCCGTAACGCGGATGCATCAGCCTCTGTGCAAGTTCACCATCGGTTGTGAATATGAGTAAGCCACTGGTGTTGATATCCAGCCGGCCTACGGAAATCCATTGACCATTACTGAGTGCAGGGAGGTATTCGAAAACAGTGGATCTACCTTGAGGATCAAAACGGGTGCAGATCTGGCCTTCCGGTTTGTGATAAATAATCACACGGCACGGCTCTCGCTCGCGGTTGACGGACACGGTTCTGCCGTCAACGGCAATTCGCGTATTTGGGCTCACGCGCACGCCGACATGCGCCAGCTTGCCATCTATGGTGACACGACCCTGTTCAATCCATTTTTCAATTTCGCGACGAGATCCCAGTCCT
This sequence comes from uncultured Gammaproteobacteria bacterium, assembly GCA_947259875.1. Lineage (GTDB taxonomy): Bacteria > Pseudomonadota > Gammaproteobacteria > Arenicellales > JAANXG01 > CALZGZ01. The sequence continues at coordinate 7,445 of CAMYNX010000053.1, forward strand.
GCTCTAGCAAGAATCTTATGTAACTTCTCGCTCACTATCCACGTCAAGATCGGGTTCCGATTCAGACTCGTGTTCTGAATGCGTCTTTCCGGATGTATCCAGATGGATGATTTCCGCGCTGTGTTGCACATCAGTATCGGCATCGGATTGTTCCATATCTACCTGTGCCTCAATTTCACCATCGGTTATCTCAAGCGGTAGTCTTAGATTCAATTCCTTTGCAACCTCCGCCGGTTCGCGTTTCTCCTTTAAGGTGGGTAATTCATTCAGACCGCCTAAACTGAAGTAGTCAAGAAACTCCCGCGTAGTGCCGAACAAAGCAGGGTGTCCAGGCACATCCCTACGACCCACTTCTTTTACCCAACCGCGGTCTACCAATGTACGCATGATGTCGGTGCTGACAACGACGCCCCGGATCTCCTCAATATCTCCGCGGGTAACTGGTTGCCGGTAGGCAATTATTGCGAGTGTTTCCAACGAAGCGCGTGAGTAACGAGGCGGCCTTCCTTCATTGAGTTTTCGGAGCCACGGTGCGTATTTTTCCCGTGACTGGAATCGATATCCTTTACCGATGCGCCGCAATTCAATACCGCGGGCATCGTATTCCTGTTCCAGTGTATCCAGCACTTCTCCAATTTGTTCCGAAGTCGGCTGTCCATCGTTAGGAAATAGGGATTTCAACGCCTTCACGGTCAGTGGTCTGTCCGCCGCCAGGAGCGCAGCTTCGATGATGTTCTTCAATTCGCTTTGCTCCCGGACTAGCGAAGGCCGATCATTCATCACGCGGCAGTCCTCACGTGAATTGGTGCAAACGGCTGACTTTGAACGACAACAATTAGATCGTCACGGCACAACTCAAGTATTGCAATGAAACTCACAACCAACCCCATACGTCCCTCAGTCATATCAAATAGCTCCTCAAACCGGCAGAACTCAGTGGCCTGAAGGTGATTAAGGATGCGGGTCATGCGCTCTCGCACGGATAACAATTCCCGGGTAACGTGGAGATGGGTTAGATGTGCCGCCCGCTCAACAACTTGTTGAAAGGCCATGGCTATTTCATCCAAGCCAACTTTCGGAACCAGACGCAGCGATATCGGGTCTTCGAAATTTGCCCTAGCTACGAAAACGTCACGTTCAAGACGCGGCAGATTGTCTAACTGTTGCGCCGCATCCCTATACCGTTCATATTCCAGTAAACGACGCACCAGGGCCGCTCTCGGATCCTCTTCATATTCTTCATCAACCGGCCTTGGCAACAACATGCGAGACTTAATCTCGGCTAATGTCGCCGCCATCACAAGATATTCTGCAGCCAGATCCAGCTTTGCCACGTGCATTAACTCGATGTATTCCATGTACTGCCGAGTTATATCAGCCACCGGGATATCAAGAATGTCGATATTTTGCCTGCGGATGAGATAAAGCAGTAGATCGAGGGGGCCTTCAAAGCTTTCGAGGATAACCTCTAACGCGTCAGGTGGTATGTATAAATCTTGCGGCCATTCTTTGAGCGCTTCTCCGCGCACCACTGCACGCACCGAAGCGGTATAGGCCTCATCAGGGGGCAGGCTATCGGATGCCATCAATAGTATTCCAGGCCCATACTTCGTCTAACCTCATCCAAGGTCTCTCCAGCGATTTCTCTCGCCCGCTCACAGCCGTCGGCGATAATGTTACGCACTAGCGTCGGATCTTCCGCATAGGGCGCCGCTCGTTCTTGTATTAACTTCTGCTCGGCTAGTATCGCTTCAATCAATGGCTGCTTGCAATCCACACAACCAATATCCGCCGATCGACAGCCTTCCTGTACCCATTGCTTGGTTTCGTCGGTTGAATACACCTTGTGAAGGGCCCAAACGGGGCATTTCTCCGGATCCCCGGGGTCGTGACGTCGTTTTCGGGCTGGGTCAGTCGGCATCACCCTAAGCCCTTGGGCAACTCGTTCAGGCTCATCGCGAAGGGCGATGATATTATCGTAAGACTTGGACATTTTCTCACCATCCAGGCCAGGCAACTTGGATGCGTGAGTCAATATCGCCTCCGGCTCTTCCAATATTATCCGGCCACCGCCCTCGAGATAACCGAACAGACGTTCCTTCTCCATAATGGCGATGTTTTGATTTTCCTCCAACAAGGCACGCGCCTTTTCCAGCGCTTCTTGATCACCACGTTCCAAATACGCAGATTGCATCTCTCTGTACCGCTTGGCGCCCTTCTTGCCCAATTTTTTTATCGCCTCCTCCGCTTTCTGTACGTACCCCGGGTCGCGACCGAAAAGGTAATTGAATCGCCTTGCCACCTCCCTGGTTAACTCTACATGAGGTACCTGATCGTCACCCACCGGCACCCGCTTAGCCTTATAGATCAGAATGTCAGCACTTTGCAGTACCGGATATCCGAGAAAACCATGAGTTGCCAGATCGCGTTCCTTTAGTTTCTCTTGTTGGTCTTTAAAACTGGGTACACGTTCTAACCAACTCAGTGGAGTAATCATGGATAACAACACGTGCAACTCGGCATGCTCTGGTACACGTGACTGTATGAACAAGGTGGCACGTCCTGGTTCTACTCCAGCAGCCAACCAATCGATTACCATTTCCCACGTGCTTTCACCGATGATACTGAGATCATCTTCATAGTGCGTAGTTAATGCATGCCAGTCGGCGACGAAGAAAAAACAATCATACTCATACTGCAATTCTATCCAGTTTTTGAGTACGCCATGATAGTGTCCAAGATGCAGACGCCCCGTGGGACGCATACCAGACACCACGCGTTCCGGTTGACCGGTGCGATTAATCAAAATAACCCCCGCTTGCAGCATACGACGGCATCAAGCACAGACCATGGACAAGATTGGGGGTTGGCTGATGCTTTGCTCAGTTCCTGCATTATGCGTCATGAGTATATCAGGCTATTCATCCCGACAGTGACTTCGACTGCTGAAAAATCGCGGCATCACCTTTACCTCGGCGCGCGACAGTAGGTATTTCACCAATCCATTCAACAACGGTCGTCGGCTCAAATCCACAATGGCCACCATCTATCACCGCATCTACATCGTGTTCCAGGACCTGCCTGATTTCTTGGGGATCGCTTAGAGGCAGTTCCTGGCCAGGCAAGATCAACGTTGAACTCATTATCGGCTCGCCGAGCTCCGTCAGTATGGCGCGAACGATCTCTGAGTCCGGGATGCGTAGGCCTATGGTTTTCCGCTTCGGATTCTGCAAGCGGCGCGGTAATTGTCTAGTAGCCGGAACGATAAAAGTATATGGACCCGGGGTACAGGACTTTATCATCCTGAATTGTTCGTTATCTATCTTGGCAAATAAGCTGATCTCCGATAAATCACGAGTAACTAGCGTGAAATTATGTTTCTTATCCAAACGACGTATACGCCGGATACGATCCATTGATCCCTTGTCGCCGATACGGCAACCAACAGCGTAGCTGGAATCGGTTGGATAGACGATGACACCGCGACGACGAATAATGTCGACAACTTGTCTGACTAGACGCTGCTGTGGGTTCCTTGGATGTATTTCAAAGTATTGGGCCATCGAACTCTAGGCTTGAGTTACTAACTGGCTGACTCGTTGTCGTTTGATCTGATCCTGATTCAGCAATTCGCATACTAACCCATGTCCCGGTATATACAACTTGGGTGCAATTTCACTCAATGGTAGCAACACGAATCGACGTAGGTGCATGCGGGGATGTGGGACAGTGAGTCCAGGCTCATCGATCTGCGAGTCACCATACAACAAGAGATCGAGATCCAAAGAACGTGGACCACCAGGCCGATCAACATATCGTATTCGTTGGTGGTCACGCTCAATGTTAAATAAATGATCCAGTACCGCGCGCGGGCTCAACTGTATGTGAATAGAGCAGACCGCGTTTATAAAATCGGGCTGTTGCTGATCTCCCATTGGTGCCGAACGATACAGTGATGAGCATTTTGCGACCTGGCAATGCGCACCTGCATCCAACTGGTCCATTGCCGCCGAGACTTGTCGCTCTGGCTCGTCAAGGTTGCTGCCCATTCCCACAAAACAGAGAACAGTCTCACCGACTGTTTTGGCCGTCACGCCGCTCGACTTTTGCGCTTACGCCTGCGACCTCGTTTGGGTGCGGATACCCGCAACCCACGAATCATACTTTCTCGTTCTTGTTGGTTCGCTTCCTGGATACGGGTCCACCACTGTGCAATCTCGGAATTAATTTCGTTCACTTCAGCCCTTAGTAACAGAAGGTCGTAAGCGGCACGAAAGCGTTTGTTGGCAAGCAAACGATTTATGTTCTTCGGCGATCTGTGCTCCAACAGTGGTTGTAACGCCCAAATGTCTTTTATCACGAGCACGAAACGCTTAGGTATGGCAACATGTAGCGCCTGGTCACGAACCGCATCTGCGGTTGCAATACTCCAAGCGCGTCTACTATCCATTCCGCCGTCTTGCAATTTATGGATATCTGCCTGTAGCGGATCCCATAACAGGCAGGCAAATAAAAACGCAGGAATGACCGGTTTGTCCAATTGTATCCGGGTATCGGTATTCGCCAGCGCCAACGACGACAGATTGGGGGTAACCCCGTCCAGGCATTGTTCAGTGAATGGAAATAGATAGCGAAACAAGCCGTATTCACGCAGCATCTCATAGGTCCGTAGCGCGTAGCCGCCATGGAATAGCTTTATCACCTCGTCCAGCATCCGTGCCGGCGGTACATGGAGTAATAAAGACGCCAGTTCAGCGGTTGCCGAGAGTGCCGAGGGATCGATGTCGAATTGTAACTTTGCGGCAAACCTAACGGCGCGCAACATCCTGACAGGATCTTCACGAAGCCTTTCCAATGGATCGCCAATCGTCCGAATGACCCGTTTCTCAAGGTCTATCATTCCGCCAACGAAATCCGTTACCGATTGTTCTTGCGGGTCAAAGTAAAGTGCGTTAATTGTGAAGTCGCGCCGCAACACGTCGTCTTCTTGAGTGCCGTATACATTGTCGCGCAACACCCGACCGTGATCTGTGATATGGGTACGATCATCATCAACATCATCAGCACAGGATGGTGTAGTACGGAATGTTGCGACCTCAATGATTTCACCATCTATTCGAACATGTGCCAAACGAAACCGCCGGCCAATGAGGCGACACCCGCGAAAAAGCGATTTTATTTCCTCCGGTTGCGCATCAGTTGCGATATCAAAATCTTTCGGGATGCGTCCCAACAATAAATCGCGTACACACCCGCCCACCAAGTGGGCCTCATATCCGGCACCCTTCAGTTCTTGAATGATCTTGATTGCGTTGTCACTGACCGCCGACAGGGAAATTGCATGTCCGTCAGGTGATATGATTTGTGGGAGGTGCTTGTTCGTCACTCCTGATTAGAATCCTAATGTATTTCCTCGTTTAAATGACACAATGGCTAGCGTGTCTTGTATCACGCATGGGCCACCGTATAATACCATTGCACTATCTGCCGTACCGCTTTCAGGTCCAGTGCTCCCTTCGTCTAGTGGTTAGGACGCCGGCCTCTCACGTCGGTAACAGGGGTTCGAGTCCCCTAGGGAGCGCCATATGCCGCGCATAAATGGTGCGATTGTTATATCTGCATCTGCAGCTCAACAACATGGACATGTCTGTAATGATCGAAGAGAGTTTTATTTTCGATGTTAACGCAGCCACATTTGAGACTCGCGTTGTAAACCAATCTCATCGCATACCAGTCCTGGTCGATTTTTGGGCCTCGTGGTGCGCGCCATGCCAGATGCTCACGCCATTACTCGCGAACATCGCCGACGAGTATCAAGGCGCTTTCCTGCTCGCTAAAGTGAACACTGATGCAGAGAAAGAACTTGCCGCGCGTTATCAAGTTCGCAGCTTACCCACTGTTGTCTTATTCAAAAATGGACAAATCGTTGATCACTTCATGGGGGCACAGCCGGAGTCAGTTATAAAGCGTATTCTCGACCCGCATATCCAACGCGAATCGGACTCTGAACTCGAGCGCGCCGCTACCCTACTAGAAGCCGGTAATAACCACAAGGCCAAATCGATCCTTACCTCGGCATTGGCCAAATACCCCACAGATGACCGGCTTAAATTAAAGCTAGCCGAGGTTTACCTGGAAAACAAGGAACTCGATCAAGCAAAACATATGTTATCTGAGGTTTCTCAAGATGCCAAGAATAGCGACACCTGCAAAATTCTGCAATCTCGAATTGAATTCGCGGACCGCGATGATACATCTGTGACACTGGACGAGCTCGTCGCGCAGCTTGCACGCGAGCCTGATGACCTCGTGAGTCGCTATAAGCTTGCAATACGCCACGTTAATACGGGTGATTTGGAAAAGTCGATGACTGAGTTTTTGGAAATCGTTAGGCGCGATCGCTCGTTCCAAGACGACGCAGGACGTAAAAGCTTACTTAAGATATTCGATATGCTCGGTGGCAAAGGTGCGCTAGTTGATCGGTATCGCAGCCTCTTGGCGCGGATGTTAAATTAATATACGGGTTAAAGATATTTTCTTAACCACGAGGATGATGTTCAGCGTGTAATCGTTTCAAACGCTCTCGCGCAATGTGGGTGTAGATCTGTGTCGTGGACAAGTCGCTGTGCCCGAGCAGCATTTGCACCGACCGCAGATCCGCCCCATGATTGAGCAAATGGGTTGCAAAGGCATGTCTCAATGTATGGGGTGACAGCGGCGTCGCGATCTGTGCCTGCCGCGCATAGCGTTTTATTATTTGCCAAAACCCCTGCCGCGTCATCGACGTACCACGTGTGCTCACGAACACCGCTTCGCTTACCCTCCCACGCAAGGTCTCTCCACGACCCTTTTGCAAATAAGCATTCAATGCCTCGATCGCCGCATCACCGAGCGGTACGAGTCGTTCCTTACTGCCCTTTCCCATGACCCGGATAACACCGGCTGCCAGGTTCAGCTCCGACATACTTAGACCGACCAATTCAGTGACCCTGAGTCCGGTGGCATAAAGTGTTTCCAGCATTGCATAATCCCGGCGTCCAAGCGGCGTTTCGCGGCCCGGCCTCAGCAATAACCGTTCGACCTCTTCTTCGCTCAAGGACTTCGGTAACGCCCGAGGAATTTTCGGTGATTCAATGTCTGCGGTTGGGTCTGAGGACAGCTCACCTTCCCGCAACAGGAATTGGTACAGTCGCCGGACCGACGATAAAAAGCGAGCCGCGGTACTAGCCTGAATACCGGACCGGAAACGTTGGCCGAGGTAGGCTTGTAAGTTTCCACGATCGGCCGTCAGTAATGACTTTCCGCGACTGGAAAGATAGGCTGAATAGCCCAGAATATCCGTTCGGTACGCTTGGATCGTATTGTGGCTCAGTCCAAATTCGAGCCACAGGTTATCCAAAAAGCGATCAATGACTTCTTGGTCTAGGCGGTTGAGTTTTCGCATTTATCGCCACCGTTACGAGTTCAGTGGCTGGCGGCCGACTTTTCTTGGTCTTTCAAGAATAACTGTTGCATTGACCGCTCGAGTATTGCCTTTCTCTTCGGATCACCAGTGTCCTCTAACAAGGAATGATAGATACGTCGAGCGTCCTCCACAAAACCTGCGTCTGCCAGGGTCTCTGCCGCCCGGTAACGAGCTGTCTGCCCCCACATATCCCTACCATCGCTATCAAATAGTGAAGAGCGAAGATAGTGCTCCGCAGCGCTATCAAACTTTTCGTCTGCACGTAATGCGTCCCCCATCCAAAACAAGATCTCTCGTTGTTGCCCGCGCTCATTGGTTCGCTGATAAAGTTCATTCAACAGCGAATAAGGGGCTTGTTGATAGTCGACCGCTTGCAGATCAAATATCACTTGCAAGATTCGGTCGACTGAATCCTTGTTCAACATTGCATTACCGTTAAGCAAGTCCTGCAAGATCTGCACACCATCTTTGAATTTTCCGGTATAAATCGCCAAACGGGCTCGTTTCAAACTCCAGTCCAGATGATCAATCCCCTCGCCGACATCACTGAGGTCGACAGCCATTGAGGCAGCGAGTGTGACATCCCGCCTCGCCAAGGCTAAGTTGACGAGTTGCAAGCGGACCGCTTTGGGAACCAGCTGTACGTTGGAAAATCGCCCCTTATCGGTATACAGCGTGATCGCAGTGTCCTCACGATGAAATTGTTTCAAGCTAAGGTAAAACCTTAGATGATGAGCCTCCTGATCGACTAAGTTGCTCGTACGTTCGGCCAATAACGCATAAATCGATCGCGCCTTGATGGGTTCGGCGCTTGTTAGTGACGTTGCCAAACGCAACCAGGGCTCATCGTCGCCGATGAGCAGGTTCGTTGCATTGCCAGTGTTTTCTCCCAAGCGAATGTACGCCTGCCACAATTTGTCAACATCGTATTCGAACAGGCCCTTTAGATGCGCCGGCATCGGTGCTTGGTAGAAAAGTTCCAACGCGTCGACCCGTAACGTGAGATCATCAGAATAAAGCGCGGCTTCCGCCAGCAGCGCCCGCAAACCGGTACGCAACGGGCTTTCTGGCGGTAGCTTGGCTAACATCGCCCGGGCCCGCTCAATCACCTGACTCGGACTGTCCGCCTTCGAACGCAAACGGCTCAACAGCCTCAGAAAGAGGCCTTCTTCATTTTGGACAGTGGCTAAATATTCGGCCGCCTCAGCCGGATGACCCGCCTGAAGCAACACCTGGGCATACAGAAGTGACCAACCGGCGTCATTGGGAAGAAACTCGCTTTGATAACTCGCCATGGCGCTTTGGGCATCTTCCAGCAATCCTTCCGACAGATAGCTACGTATGGTAAGGCGTCTCCAATGCGCCACTTGTTTCGAATCATAAGAGCCCAGCCACAACAATTCGCGTAGAAAAGGCCGCACCGAGTATCCGCGACCGGAAGCGATTAACACCTCGATTCCCTGGGTAAGCAATGTATCCATTAAATGGGCTGGAAGTTCTGACGGCAGTACTTCCAAGCGTTTCTTTACTGCATCCCAATCTTGCTTTTCACGATAGATGGTAAATCTCAAGCGCTCCCAGTCCATCCATTTTTGTGAATACAATGGATCTGGTTGCAGATTGGATAAAAAGCGTAGCGCCAGATCGGGGGCGCCGTTTTGGATAAGAAATTCGACCCGGGCCAATTGAGGGTCTGATGAGTCACCGCTGGCAGCCGAACCGAGCACTAGCGTCGAAGAAATTAACGCAAGTGTACACGCTGTGCGCATGGCTCGTGCGTAGCCGTGATTCGATCAAATCGAAGATCGCAAAATTGTGCTATCGCTGATCCTATGCATTAAACCTTTTCTTTAATTCGCGCGGATTTGCCACTTCGCTCACGGAGATAATACAGTTTTGCACGGCATACATCTCCACGCCGCTTAACCTTTATTTTTGATATTAGCGGGCTATGAGTTTGAAATACTCTTTCTACGCCTTCTCCGTAGGAGACTTTGCGCAGTGTGAACGAAGAATTCAATCCTCTATTTCGCTTTCCAATTACCACACCTTCGAATGCCTGTAATCGTTCGCGATTGCCCTCCTTAACGCGCACCTGAACTTCTACGGTATCTCCGGTCCCGAACTCCGGCAGGTCTGCCGTAATTTGCTCGGATTCAAGTTCTTGAATAATGTTTGTCATCGTTTGTCTCCTTCGAGCTCCAACTGAAACTCCTGTAGCAACTTCTTTTGTTCTTCCGTCAATTCCAACTCGTCTAACAAATCAGGACGTTTTACCCAGGTCCTTCCCAAAGCTTGTTTGAGCCGCCAGCGCTGTATAGCTTGATGGTTCCCACTCAGCAATACCTCCGGCACGCGCTGCCCTTCGAAAACCTCCGGGCGCGTATAGTGTCCGCAATCCAATAACCCATTGACAAATGAATCCTGTTCCACAGACGCTTCGTTTCCCAGTACGTCCGGCAACTGCCTGGCAATCGCATCGATCAACACCATCGCTGCCAACTCGCCGCCGGACAACACATAATCGCCAATCGACCATTCCTCGTCGACGTGCTTGGCAATTACCCGTTCGTCAACGCCTTCATAGCGCCCAATCAACAATATCAACGCATCCCTTTGTGCAAGTTCCTGCACCGAACGATGATCCAGACGCTTTCCCTGCGGACTCAAGTAACACACCGCTGTCTCCGCGGCACAGTCCCGTTTTGCCGATTTTATCGCCGCAGTCAGTGGCGGTGCCGTCATCACCATCCCTGGTCCGCCACCGTAGGGGCGATCGTCCACCGTTCGCCGCTGATCTTCGGCATAATCCCTGGGATTCCATAACTGCAGCCTCACCTGTCCCTGCTCGATAG
>CAMYNX010000054.1 GCA_947259875.1 uncultured Gammaproteobacteria bacterium
ATTGCATCAGGAGAATATCGAAAATATGGACGTGTTTTGCGCTGTGACCAATAACGATGAGGCCAATATATTGTCGGCAATGTTGGCCAAGAAACTCGGAGCCAGAAGAGTCATGGCGCTGATCAATCGATCCGTTTATGTCGATCTGCTCGAGCACGGAGAGATTGATATTGTCATTTCGCCGCGCACCGCCACGGTAGGCAGTATTCTGGCGCATATTCGCCGTGGCGACGTTGTCGCTGTCCATTCGATTCGACGCGGGGCCGCTGAGGCTATCGAGGCGATCGCCCACGGCGACAAGAATACGTCCCGAGTGGTGGGTCGGGGCGTGCGCGACTTACCACTACCTCCAGGAACCGGGATTGGTGCGATTTTGCGCGATGGTAAGGTGTTAATCGCCCATAAGGATACGGTGATCCAATCTGAGGATCATGTGATTCTATTCATGGTGGATAAACGTCATATTCAAGAAGTAGAAAAGTTATTCCAGGTTGATGTGACCTATATCTAACGCATACCGAACCCATAATAATGCAGTACAAGGTTGTCCTTAAGGTTCTGGGGGTATTACTGGTGCTATTCAGTAGCACGCTTTTGCCGCCCATCTTGATTTCCTGGGTCTACAACGATGGCGCGGCGCGATCATTTCTCGCCGCATTTGTTACCACCTTCGTCACGGGTCTTATTTTGTGGTTGATCACCAAACGTGAAAGCCGGGACTTGCGTTTTCGCGAAGGATTCATGGTGGTCGTATTGTTTTGGACTGTGCTTGCGTCCTTCGGCTCGATTCCGTTTTTCTTGGTAACTACGCCGGCGCTATCGCTAACCGATGCGTTTTTTGAGTCGATGTCTGGGCTAACCACAACTGGAGCCACGATATTGACCAATATTGATGAATTGCCGAAATCCATTCTCTATTACCGTCAACAGCTGCAGTGGCTCGGTGGGATGGGGATCATTGTGTTAGCGGTGGCGATAATGCCGATGTTGGGAGTCGGTGGCATGCAGCTATACCGTGCCGAAACCCCAGGGCCGATGAAAGATACCAAGTTAACTCCGCGAATTACTGAGACCGCCAAAGCCCTTTGGTACATCTACTTAGGACTCACGGCAATCTGTGCTTTTAGTTACTGGCTCGCAGGCATGAGCGCGTTTGACGCTGTGGGTCATAGCTTTTCTACCGTCGCCATTGGAGGTTTTTCCACTCACGACGACAGTCTGGGGTTTTTCAATAATGCCGCGATTGACACCGTGGCGATAGTGTTTATGGTCATCGCCGGTGTCAATTTTGCATTGCACTTTGTGAGCTGGCGTTCCCGCAGCATAGCGGCTTATCTCAGCGATCCCGAGGCGACGGCGTTTGTCGGAATTCTGTTCGCGGTGAGCGTATTGGTGATAACAATACTTAGCGCCGCGGCTACCTTTGATACCCCTGAGGAGACCTTGCGCCAAGGATTGTTTCAAGTGGTCTCCATCGCCACGACAACTGGTTTCACGACCGGCGGTTACGATTGGTGGCCATCTTTTTTGCCCTTGCTGTTGTTAATATTGAGTTTTGTGGGGGGTTGCGCTGGCTCCACCGCAGGAGGCGTCAAGGTGATCCGGGTGATACTTTTGTACAAACAAGCCCGGCGGGAAATCGTTCGATTGATTCATCCCAGTGCGTTGTTAGCGATTAAGGTGGGCGGTAAGCCGGTTCCCGATTCGGTAATTCACGCGGTATGGGCGTTTTTCTCACTGTATATCCTTTGCTTTACAGTGCTTGGATTGGCCATGTCTGCTAGCGGTTTGGATTGGATCAGTGCATTTTCGGCGGTAGCCGCGTGTATGAACAACCTCGGCCCTGGGCTTGGTGAGGTGGCTGCGAATTACGCGAACGTTGGCATGGTGGGTAAATGGATATTGAGTATTGCGATGCTGTTGGGACGCCTTGAATTGTTCACACTACTCGTGCTGTTTACAGCGACGTTCTGGCGAAGCTAGCATGTTACGGTGAGGTGTCAGGCTTGCACGGTAAGATCCCCGTCCCGATCTTCCGGTCGCCGTTAGGTACCATCGATCCGCTATCCGTGACCCCGTGGCTACTGCGATTGACACCCGCGGCGCTTAGCCCGCATATTGCATTAAATCACATGTATCGCCGGCTTTTCATTGGATTTGGCGTAAATGATTCTGGGACACATGGCTGAACTGAACGGTATCTTGGCGGTTACACGACTGCGGGCGCGCTGTGACATGATCCCGTAATCACCAGACACTAGCCCATGAGGTGGCGCATATAGTGTATTTGTACATTGAACGATGTGAACGCTTTCTCCACGGCCTGAGAAAAAAAGCAAAACAAAAGAGCGGTTGATATGGGAGCAAGCTTGGCAAGTTGGGTGATTCGTTATCGTTATATCGTGATCTTTGCCACGCTGGTATTCGTTGCCGTCACAGCGAGCGGAATGCGCTTTCTCACGTTTACGACGGATTATCGTGCTTTTTTCAGCGCAAACAACCCGCAGCTCAACGCGTTTGAGGCGATTCAAAATACCTACGCCAAGTACGACAATCTATTGTTCGTCCTAGCGCCGAAGAATGCGCAGGTATTCTCTCGTCAAACCTTGTCCGCCATCGAGTGGTTAACAGAGCAAGCATGGAAGATACCTTATTCCTCGCGCGTAGACTCGTTATCAAATTTCCAATATACCCACGCCGATGGTGACGAGTTAATTGTTGAGGATCTGTATTCAGATGCATTGAATTTGAGCGACGCTGACATCCAGCGCATCAAGAACATCGCGCTCTCGGAACCTTTACTGCGTAACCGGCTGGTACCGGACCGAGGGCACGTGACCGGGATCAACGCGACGGTGCAGCTACCGGGCGAGCGGCTCAACCAGGAAGTGCCCGAGACCGCGAGTTATGGCCGCCAATTAGCAGATGAATTTCGTAAACGATTTCCCGATATAGACGTGCACCTCACCGGGATCGTGATGATGAATGTGTCGTTTCCGGAGGCTTCGCAACATGATCTGCGGACGCTTGTTCCATTTATGTTCGCGATCGTGATCATTACGCTTTGGGCGTTAGTTCGTTCGATTTCCGGTACGTTAGCGACGGTATTGGTGATCGGATTTTCGATCGTCAGCGCAATGGGACTGGCGGGGTGGATGGGAATCAAGCTCACCGGACCATCCGCGATATCGCCGACGATTATTCTCACTCTCGCGGTGGCCGACTGCGTTCATGTGTTGATCAATTTCGTGCATGCGATGCGTCAAGGGGCCGGTCGGCGAGAGGCGATCCTGGAAAGTTTGCGTATCAACCTGCAGCCCATCTTCATTACCTCATTGACCACCGCCATCGGTTTTTTGAGCATGAATTTCAGCGACGTGCCACCGTTTCGTGATCTTGGGAATATTGTGGCCTTGGGTGTCGCGTTGGCATTCGTGTTTTCGGTCACTTTCTTGCCTGCGTTTATGAACGTGGTTCCGGTCCATGTGCGTCCACAAAAAACTCACGGAAGTCGCGCGATGGAACGGTTCGCAGAGTTTGTTGTGGCGCGACGTAAGGTGCTTTTGTGGAGCCTTGGCCCTTTGATGCTGTTGTTATTCGCGTTTATACCGAAGAACGAATTAAATGATGAATTCGTGAAGTATTTCGATGAGACCATTGAGTTCCGACGCACCACCGATTTTACTACCGATAACCTCACCGGAATCTACACCATCCAATTTTCATTGGAGTCCGGTGAATCCGGTGGCATATCGCGGCCGAACTTTCTATCGGCGGTGGAACAATTTACTCAATGGTTACGAGCGCAGCCAGAAGTGATCCATGTAAATACCCTGACTGATACTCTGAAACGATTGAATAAGAATCTTCATGGCGACGATCCGGCTTGGTATCGCGTGCCACAGCAACGTGAGCTCGCGGCGCAATATTTGTTGCTGTACGAGATGTCATTACCCTACGGCCTGGATCTCAATGACCAGATCAACGTGGATAAATCATCTATCCGTATGGTTGTGACCACTGAGAGCCTGTCCACCAAGGCCACACTCGAGCTCGAACGCCGCGCGCGAGACTGGCTAACAGAGAACGCTCCGATTTCAATGCATGGCGCACAGGGATCCAGCCCCAACATCATGTTTGCGCACATCACTGAACGGAATATTCGCAGCATGCTGGTGGGTACGACATTTGCGCTGATTGCCATCTCGTTGATCCTGGTGTTGGTGTTACGTTCGGTCAAGATCGGTTTGATCAGCATGATCCCGAACCTGGTGCCCGCGGCGCTGGCATTCGGTTTGTGGGGCATCGTGGTGGGTCAGGTGGGGTTGGCGATCTCCATTGTGACCGCGATGACCCTGGGGATCGTGGTCGACGACACGGTCCACTTTCTGAGTAAGTACATGCGTGCCAGCCGGGAGGCGAACATGACCGCCCAGGATGCGGTGCGCTATGCGTTCTCGACCGTTGGTATGGCGCTGTGGGTAACCTCGCTGGTTTTGGTGGCGGGCTTCTTGGTGCTGTCACAATCGGCGTTTCAGGTGAACTCCGGGATGGGCCTGTTGGCCGCGATAACCATTGCCTTCGCGTTGATTGCGGACTTCCTGTTCCTGCCACCATTGCTGATGGCGATCGAAGAGAAGGCGGCGGAAAAGCGATTGACTGTTGCACCGGAACGTTTAAATTAGGTTATTTACGTTTTTGGTATCCCACTTTAGCAATTATAGAGTCGAATATCGGCGATTTATGAACAAGAAGAAGCATAATTATGACAAGTGGTGATAAAAGTCTTATAAATTCTATATATAAGTGTATAGTGGGGATATGAAGACAATTCCGCGGGAATTGACCCGGTATTACCGCCTGCTTCGTCAGCATGGAATCAACGATTCCCATAGCGGTAACGCGTCCGCGCGCGATGCGGAACACCTGTGGATTACCCCGACCGGGGCCTGCGCCGACAACTTGCAGAGTTGGCAATTGGTCCGCTGTCCCCTGGCCGGTGGTGCGTGTCCCCGGGCGTCGGCGGATCTCGCCCTGCATCGCGCGGTGTATCAACATAATCCCAAGGCTCGCGCGGTCCTCCACGCGCACGGCAGCTATGCCGTGGCATTGACACTGAACGGACGGGATTATGTGCCGGCGGATTTGGAGGGCGGACTTTACTTCCCCCGTGTACCGGTGATCGACTTGGCATACGATGAATACTTCGAGCAATCACCCGAACGGGTCGGCGAGGCACTGCACGAATATCCTATCGTGATCGTCCGCGGACATGGCATGTATGCCTGGGGTGACGACTTGGACCAGGCATACAAATGGATATGCTCGCTGGAACTCTCGGCTACCGTGCGTTACCAAGCGTTACGAGCCGGGACGCTTCCCTCTAGAGAAAATGGGGCCTGAATTCCATGCGCACCCCATTCTCGTTTGTGATAATCATGCTCGGTTACCATTGACCACATTCGTCCTCCGCTAACCCGTATGTTGCACCAAGGATCCCGGACGTATTTTTAACCTTCCTTTACGCCGTCTTGGTGCAACATACCCGCTAACAGTTCATGCAGTGGTTGGAATAAAGAGCTCACCTGTTCGATGTCGTCCCAGGTGTCGAGGTCGATCAACACCGGAAGTTGCCGGAACCTGATTCCGAGTTCCTCAGCTAACGACAAAGTGCGCCGAAAAACTTTGTCGTCGCCCCAATCCAAGTTTTCGAACAACGGCCGTTGGGGATGTGTCAAACCGATAAAGTAATAACCACCGTCGCGGCTCGCCCCGATAACGTCTGCGCCCTCACGCAATGCCTGATTGGCGCACACCAAAGTTTCGGGTGGACAATGAGGGACGTCACAGCCCATTACCGCTCCTGGATATGCGAGTTCTAATGCCGCATACATCTTGGCGCCCAAGTCACCGTCGACCTGGCGGCTGACCGCTATATGTGAGTGCTGGCGTAGATCATGAAACAAACGATGTTGTTTAGTGGGCCAAACATGCAGATAGACAGGCCCGTTCCAGGCAGATGATGCGAGGTGCACGGTGCGCTCAATACACCAAGTGGCGATGCGCGCTGCCTGTTCCGCCGAGCATCGTGGCTGCAACCGTGTCTTCACCTGCCCCGGCACCGGAGTTTTGGCAAACAAATGCAGAGCGGGAGCCACCGTCATCACTGCTTATCGAACATGGCGATAACGAACTGCGAGCCGGCTGGGTGATACGCCCACCCAATACAACAGTCTGTTGCACCACATGTACCCAATCGTAGCGAGCACACCATGGGCCTGCCAGCGCCGCGCGGCGGTAATCACCGGGGTACGGATACGGTAGGGTTTTGTGACACGCTTCAACTGCTTCGACAGTGCGATGTCCTCCATCAGGGGGATCAGTGGATATCCGCCGATCTGTTCGAATATATGCCGGTGTACGAATATCGCGTGGTCGCCGGTGGCGATACCGGTTAGGGCCGATCTGTGGTTCATGAACCAGGCGATCACCTGCATGGCCCAATCGTGGGTATCGAAATCTACGTCAAACCGTCCCCAAACCCGACCGCTATGTTGGGCAGTGGTCAGCTCGTCCAGTGCATCCGCAGGCAACCGGGTATCGGCATGTAAAAACACCAGTATCTCGGCAGTTGAAAGCGCCGCGCCCCGGTTCATTTGGTGGGCACGGCCAGGTTCGCTGGCCGTGACGCGCAAGGTCATAGGGTTGAGCGACTGCTCGGCGCTAGCGACGACCTTTTCGAGGGTCTCGAGGGTCCCATCGCTGCTGCCGCCATCAACAACAATGACGTCGGTAATCCCCCGGACCGTGACCAGTTGGGCGACCAGCTCATGGATCAACGTAGCCTCGTTCAGAACGGGAATGATGACCGAACAGGTGGGCACATCATTCATCGACAGAATGACGACTTGTGCGTGCAACCTTCCGCATCGCCTTGAGCACAATTAGCACCGGCCCCGCCGCATGCAGGGCGAGATCAAATATATCAATCGGACGATTTAACGCACCGGCCTGCCACATCTTTAGCTTCTCCCACAGATGCGGCTCGGGAGAAAACGGAGCAAGTGCCAGTGCCAAACCCACGATGATCACCACGCTCCAAGGAAATGAATCAAGCCACTTCACAGCACGTCCCTCGTTGACTGTGTGCTGATAAGACAGACCGTTTCACTAGCGCTCAGCTGAATGGAGACATCAATCATCGGAGAGTGCGGACAGCAACCTCCCCAATTTGATCAGTCCATACAGTCGCAGGGATGCGGTCTCCCGGAGGCGAAGGCAACACATTCAGCGACGCAAGCGCGAGGCAATTCGCATCCGCAAGGCGTTAAGCTTGATAAACCCGGCGGCATCAGTTTGATCGTACGCCCCCGCGTCATCCTCAAATGTTGCCGTACGTTCATCGAACAATGAATCATTTGTTGACTGACGGCCAACCACCATCACGTTGCCTTTGCATAGTTTCAGACGCACCCTGCCATTAACAGTTACTTGTGATGCATCGATCATTTCCTGGAGCATTTTACGTTCCGGACTCCACCAATATCCGTTGTAGACCAGGCTTGCGTATCTCGGCATGAGTTCGTCTTTGAGATGAGCAACCTCCCGATCCAAGGTTAATGACTCCATCGCTCGATGCGCCTTGAGCAGAATGGTACCGCCCGGCGTTTCATAGCATCCCCTGGATTTCATGCCGACGTAGCGGTTTTCGACAATATCCGCGCGCCCGATCCCGTGTTGGCTGCCCAACTCATTGAGTCGCAATACCACCGCCGCCGGGGACAGTGCCTCGCCGTTAATTGCGATGACATCACCTTGTTGGAAGTCCAGCTCCAAGTGTTCGTGCTCGTCGGGCGCCTTGTCGAGCGCCGCCGTCCATCGCCACATGTCGTCACTCGGTTCTATCCATGGATCTTCCAATTGCCCACCCTCGTATGAGATATGCAGCAGATTGGCATCCATCGAGTACTGCGATCGACCCGCCCGGTCTTTGTCCACCGGAATCCCATGGGTATCGGCATAGGCGACCAGTTTCTCTCGCGAGTTCAGATCCCACTCGCGCCACGGCGCAATGATTTTGATATCTGGATTTAGGGCATACGCACCGAGTTCAAAGCGAACTTGGTCATTGCCCTTGCCGGTGGCGCCGTGGGCGATGGCATCCGCGTGGGTGTGGGCGGCGATTTCGATCAACCGTTTGGCGATCAGCGGCCGGGCGATGGAGGTGCCAAGCAGGTATTCGCCTTCGTACAGCGCGTTGGCACGAAACATCGGGAATACGAAATCACGGGCGAATTCGTCCTTGAGATCTTCGACGAAGATCTCCGCTGCACCAAACTGTTCAGCCTTGATGCGCGCCGGTTCGATCTCCTCGCCTTGGCCGATGTCGGCGGTGAAGGTGACGACATCACACCGATAAGTGTCCTGCAGCCATCTGAGGATGATGGACGTGTCCAAGCCACCGGAGTAGGCGAGCACAGTTTTGTTGACAGAGGACATAAGATTGCCAGTTCTACACGCATGGAAAGCAAGCCGTGTATCATCTTTGTAACCAGACGTTAGGTCAAGAAAATCAAGGACCGCTAGTCTCGTTCTCGACCGACGATGTTGTTGTTAGTGACGGATGACTAACCGCTGAAGGGCGTGCAGGGTCGGTCAAATAAGCCGCATCTCGTTTGCTATCCATTGATAAACATTGTTTATGGTAAGTTGCCTACAGCGGTGCGCCTTGAATTAAAGCGATCACTGTCATAGTCTAGGGCCCAGTCAAAAAACGCATTTCATCAGATTGCACTAGGAGAATCGAAATGAAGAATCCATTGGATTCCATCTCTGGAACGATCATTTCTGGTTTCGTTGTGACGCTCATTCTTTATCTGTTTGCACGAGCTTTCTTAGGTTAACAACTCGCGAGAGGCGGTTTTATCATGGAAATCATTGACCGTTGGTTTCACATCCTTGCTGGCATCACCTGGATTGGTCTTTTATATTATTTTAATTTCGTGCAAGTCCCTGGTCTTGGCCAAGCCAAAGCAGATGGGACGGCAGCCGGTATCACAAAGCATATCGCGCCCCGTGCGCTATTATGGTTTCGTTGGGCAGCGGTGGCGACATGGGTAACCGGTGCCATTTACCTTATCCTTGGCCACGGTACGGCGGAGATGAACGGTTTAGCCCGGGCGTTCTTCCTGCAAGGCTCAGCTGCCTATATCGGGATAGGTGCGTGGTTGGGTACGATTATGCTGTTTAACGTTTGGGTGCTGATATGGCCCAATCAAAAAAAGGTGCTCGGTATGGTCGAGGCCAGTGACGAAGCCAAGGCCAAGGGCGCTCGCGTTGCATTGTTGGCATCGCGAACCAATACCATGTTGTCCATTCCGATGTTGTTTTTCATGATTGCCGGATCCCCGGCCCATCAGATGGGTGTTTTCGGATGATGGACACGCCGGGAGAGATATAACAATTCCAAAGAAAACGTCGAGCATTGCAATGTTCGATGCTTGGCAGTATTCGTAGAAGCGTTTAGACTTACTGCTTTATCTAACTGGCGCCCCAACTCAGGGCGCCTTTGCTTTTATGGAATCCAGTAATCAGTACCTCATGCAGACTTATGTCCGGTCGCCCGTGAGCTTCGAATGTGGTCGCGGGTCGTGGCTATGGGACACCGCAGGAAATCGCTACCTGGATGCGCTTGGGGGGATCGCGGTCGCAATCCTGGGCCACGCTCACCCCCAGGTGGCCGCGGCCATCGCAGACCAGGCACGCACGTTGTTACACACATCCAATCTGTATGATATTCCTTTGCAACGACGACTAGGTGAGCGTCTATGCCGCCTGTCAGGCATGGATCGGGCATTCTTTTGTAATTCCGGTGCCGAGGCCAACGAAGCCGCTATCAAAATCGCGCGCCGTTTTGGACATCAAAAAGGGATCGACAAGCCGGCTATTCTTGTAGCCGATGGCGCATTTCACGGCCGTACCTTGGCGACTTTGTCCGCGACCGGCAACCGCAAAGTCCAAGCCGGTTTTGAGCCGTTGGTCGCTGGTTTCAAACGGGTTCCGTTCAACGATCTGGATTCGGTTCGACAACTCGGCCACCGTGCTCAAGATGTGGTGGGTATCTTTGTGGAGCCGATCCAGGGTGAAGGCGGCGTCAATATTCCCGATACGGGATACTTGAGCGGGCTCAGAGAACTGTGCGACGCGAACGACTGGTTGTTAATGGTGGACGAGATCCAAACCGGCATGTGTCGTACCGGAAAATGGTTTGCTTACCAACATGAGGGCATTGGCCCCGATGTTGCCACGGTGGCAAAAGCGCTCGGTAACGGGATCCCCATTGGAGCATGCCTCGCTCGTGGCCGGGCGGCAGAGGTGCTGGTGCCCGGTTCGCACGGATCAACATTCGGGGGGAATCCATTTGCATGCCGTGTCGGCTTGACCGTACTCGACGTCTTGGAGCAGGACCGGCTGGCAGAACGGGCGGCGGCATTAGGCGCTCGGATACTGGACGCGTTGCAGCAACGTTTAGCTGGGTTCAACTCGGTGCGCGCCATCCGCGGGCGGGGATTAATGATAGGGGTGGAGTTCGATCGTCCCTGTACCGAACTGGTGTCGATTGCCCTCAACGAGCGCATATTGGTTAATGTTACCGCAGGGACGGTATTAAGATTATTACCACCTCTGATCTTCACCGACGAGGAGGCCGAGATGTTAGTAAATGGAGTGGTGGCAGTGATCGAGCAGTTTGAAAAGGATCGGGTCCCGTGACGGTGCGGCATTTTCTGACGCTGATGGATCTTAGCCGCGATGAATTACGCGCCTTAATTCATCGCGGCATAGAGATCAAACAGGCGATGCAGGCGGGAGAAGTCTATCAACCACTGCACAGCCGGACCCTGGCGATGATCTTCGACAAGTCATCCACACGAACGCGCATATCGTTCGAGGTAGCGATGACGCAATTTGGCGGCAATGCCATATTTTTATCTCCGGGCAGTACCCAACTTGGCCGCGGTGAGCCCGTTGAGGACACAGCACGTGTGATGTCGCGGATGGTTGATGCGGTGGTGATTCGAACCTCCAGCCATTCCATGGTCGAGACCTTTGCGGCCCATTCTGAGATTCCGGTAATCAACGGGCTGACGGATCGTTTTCATCCCTGCCAATTGCTGGCCGATGGATGGTAACAATATGTGTCATTCTTGGATCAATGCGGCACGTCAGTTCCAGTTTGAGCTTTCCATCGCTACCCCGCATCAGTATCGGCCGGACGCAACACTCATGGACATGGCCGGGGATGTGGTCACCTTGAACGACGATCCTGAAGTAGCCGTGCGTGATGCCGATATCGTGGTCACGGACACGTGGGCCAGTATGGGGCAGGAAAGTGAAAAAGAGCGGCGATCGGTGGCTTTTAGCCCTTTCCGTGTCAACCAGCGGTTAATGCAGCAGGCGAAGTCCGATGCTTTATTCATGCATTGCCTGCCCGCTTATCGCGATCATGAAGTGACCGCCGAGGTCATCGATGGACCGCAAAGTGCTGTATGGGCTCAAGCAGAGAATCGACTGCATGCGCAAAAGGCATTACTCGAATTTCTACTGCTTCCCCAAAGGTGAAAGTTGCCGCTTGAGTCAACAGGCGCAAATGTGACGGTTATGCGCACCAATTACGTTTTGGAAGTTCATGGCATTGTGTGCTCGCACG
The DNA here is from genome assembly GCA_947259875.1 of uncultured Gammaproteobacteria bacterium. Lineage (GTDB taxonomy): Bacteria > Pseudomonadota > Gammaproteobacteria > Arenicellales > JAANXG01 > CALZGZ01. The sequence goes on from CAMYNX010000054.1 coordinate 11,708, forward strand.
GGGACCGCCGAGTGATTGGCGGATTATCGTTCTCAGTTCCGGAGCGCTCACTGGTGTGTTTATTGGGACCCAGTGGATGCGGTAAGACCACCGTATTGCGCGCAATTGCCGGGTTTCATCCGCTAGATGAGGGTAACATCAAGCTCGCTGGCCGCGTGGTGTCCGAACCAGGATACACGCTGGCGCCGGAACAGCGGCGGGTGGGAATGGTGTTTCAGGATCGTGCGCTGTTTCCCCATCTCAAGGTCAACGACAACGTCGCATTTGGTTTGCGCAAGCGTCATGCAGCGACTGACCGAATATTCGTGGATGAGCTTTTGGAACGAGTAGGTCTGTCAACGATGAGCGACCGTTATCCCCATGAACTGTCCGGAGGACAGCAACAACGGGTCGCCTTGGCGCGTGCCCTGGCGCCCAAACCGGACTTATTGCTCATGGATGAACCGTTTTCGAACCTGGATGTGGAGCTTCGCGAACGGCTCGGGTATGAAGTGCGTGACATCTTGAAAGACCAAGGCATGACTAGCGTGCTGGTGACCCACGATCAACAAGACGCGTTTGCGCTAAGCGATAAGGTGGGTGTGATGTATGATGGCCGTATCGAGCAATGGGGCACACCCTACAATCTTTACCACCAGCCCAGCAATCGTTTCGTCGCCGACTTTATCGGTGAGGGTGTATTTTTATCCGGCAGACTACTTGACAAAGCGACCGTAGAAATCGAACTCGGTGCCGTGCAAGGCCGGGCGAACTATCATTGGGATCCCGGTACCGTGCTTGACGTGTTGATCCGGCCTGATGACATTATTCCGGATGCTAACGGTGCGATGATGGCTCAAGTTGTGCGCAAAGCGTTCAAGGGTGCGGAGATCCTTTATACGCTGCGCCTGGATAGTGGTACTGAGGTGCTATCGTTGTTCCCCAGCCATGCCAATCATGACATCGGGGAACGGGTGGGCATTCGACTTCAAGCAGATCACCTGGTGGTTTTCCCGCGCGATGCGTAGCTGTCTTGCTCGCGCTACGCTTTGTGTCGTAATTACCGTCAGTAATGTGGTGATGGATGGGTTATCCGCCGACCAACAGGCGTCAGGCAAAACAGGGGTCGCGATGAAGGCCTTAGAGCGCGGTCGTATCTTTAAACAGCGCGGACAATTCAAACAGGCCTGGGAGCAATTCGAAATCGCGCGCCAGATTGCACCAGAGAGCAGTCCCTACAGACAACAGGCGGAGCAAGAACTCAGCTATCATCTGCCGCTCAAGGAAATCCAACACCGAGCTAATGTCGGAGACTTAGATGGAGCGGAACAGCTTCTCAATGATTTATTGGTGATCAATCAATCCACACCAAGCCGAGTCACGGAACTCAATACCCTGCTGCAGAACCTGAAGGTGCTGCGAAACGCCGGCTCGGCTCGGTCGATATCGATTGATCACAATACTGTGGTGCAACAAGTACGCCGTATTCTTGAGGACTACCGCCGGGCGCGTGGCCGCTACCCGGTTGGTTACCGCGAACTCCATGATACTTTGCCGCCGAACCGACCGCCTCTGCAGCACTTTCTGGTCGGGCAGTACCAGGGGACCGGCGCCGGATATCTATTGGTGCTGCGCAACAGACACGACCCCAGTCAGGTACTGACGATACAAAATACCGGGATGCTGCGATAGCGGTACGCGGGGAGCGCCAAGCCCATGGTTTGCACCAAGGGTCCCGGATGATGGCGACGGGAGCGGGGCACCTGGTGAGAAATGCGGGCTCGTCGTTCGCGACCGAGCCAGCGCCGGTCTCTCCGATGTTTAGCCAAAAATAGGGTCGGGACGCCTTGGTGCAAACTATGGGCTAGTGGGAGAAACCACCGCTAACACCGTATACGGGACCGTTTGTCGGGACAGGACACAGCCGCCGGGTCAGGCCGCTATATTCAAAACACAACCATCAATGCTTACTAGGGGATGTTCCATTGTTAGCCGATATTCAAAGGATCGTAGCCTCGTCTATGCACAATCGCCGACGTCTGTTTATTCGCTACAACGGGCAGGCCCATGCGCGTGTGATCGAACCCCATGTGTTGTACCGCACACCGGACGGTATCCTCGCTCTGGTGGCGTATCAGGTACGGGGTTATCAGTCGAGTGCTCGGCGAGGTACGTTCTGGCGGCCGTTTCAACTCAATCGAATTGACAGCATATCGGCGACCGACGAAACATTCTCGCCGCGTATCCGTCAGGGTTACGAAACAGTAGTGGTGCTGACGCGAGGCGAGACGGTGGCTAAAGTTGTCGTAAGCCCCGAGGACTATGGACCGACTCACCGAGGTGCCCCCCGCGGCGAAACGTCACGCACCGAGCTTTCACGTTCGGCGCAGACCAAGCAGGGAGTTTTGACGGATCAGGGGCCGCTGCGCGCAAGCTGATTGAATGACGTCACCGGTTAACCGCGTCTCATGCGGTTAGCTGATCCTTCATCGTATTCAGCGCGCGTTTTTCGATCTGTCGAATGCGTTCCGCGGACACCCCATACTCCTCCGCGAGCTGATGGAGTGTCGATTTTGAATCTTCAAGCCAGCGGCGGCGGATTATAACGCGGCTGCGCTCATCCAGCTTGGCTAGTGACGACTCGAGCTGTTCCCGGCGCTCCGCCTCACTATCTAACGCGCTTGCCAGACGTTCAGGGTTGTAGCGCATATCCTGTATATACCCTGCAGGCGATATCATCGCGCCGTCCTCGTCACCATCGTCAAAGCCATCGAAGGATACATCGGAACTGCTCATTCGCGATTCCATCTCTTGTACGGTGTCGGTCGGAACGTCCAATTGATCGGCCAGTGCCTTTACTTCATCCTGATTCAACCACCCTAAGTGATTCTTCGATTTACGCAGATTAAAAAATAGTTTTCGTTGCGCTTTGGTGGTAGCGACCTTCACGATACGCCAGTTGCGCAGAACAAAATCATAGATTTCGGCGCGTATCCAATGCACCGCAAAAGACACCAGTCGCACCTTGCGCGCGGGGTCAAAGTTCTTAACCGCCTTCATCAAGCCGATGTTTCCCTCCTGGATGAGGTCGGCCAGAGGCAGCCCATAGCCGGAAAAACCCCGTGCCACGCGCACCACATAGCGCAGATGTGAAACCACGAGTTCTCGCGCCGCATCCAAGTCGCCATGGACACGGAACCTCACCGCCAACTCATGCTCGCGCTCATTGCTGAGCATGGGCACCGCGTTCACGGCCCGAACATAGCTTGCTAGGCCTTGATTGGTAATATCGAACGGGATCGGCAGGGTTTGGGTCATACGGGTCTCCGCTTAATCATTAAAATGGATTTTAGCACTCAAGAAATTAGAGTGCTAATCGCGCTAAAAGTTCCTGAATCTTATAGGTTTTCAGGGTCCTTAGGCGGGTTGCATGCGGCTCAGATGACGGCCTGCCGACCAGCGTGACGCCAGCCATCCCAAGCCCATGCCAATGGCCAATATGGTCAATGATTCAAACACACCGAGCCCTGTCACGCGGAAACCGCTGCCGTACAAATTTGCCAACACCTGTATCGGCGGACGTAATAGATGGAGGCACAGCGCAATCAGCACAATCGCCACACCGCCGCCAAGAAATCCTTGCAGCATGCCGCTATACAGGAACGGGCGGCGAATGAACCGGTCGGTACCGCCAATCAGTTGAATGATCTCGATTTCCGCCCGGCGATTGACGATCGCCAGGCGGATGGTGTTGGACACGATCAGTAGCACGGCCAATGCCAGCAGCACCGATAGCACGATTAGCGCCCGACGGGTGAGTTTCAAAATGACATGAAAACGCTGTACCCATTGCATATCCATTTGCGCTAACTCCACGGCGGGCAGAGACTGCAGTTCTAAGACCATTTTTTCCAAGGTTTCAGGTTGTTCATATTGGGGCTCAGGTATGACCACCAACAGGCTTGGAAGCGGGTTTGCTGGAAGCGCGTCCAGCGCTTCTCCAAATCCGGACAATTCCTTGAATTCCGATAATGCTTGTTCCGAGCTGACGACACGCACTCGATTGACGTCCGCCCGCTTCGCAAGGTGCGCTGCAAGCTTTTGTGCTTGGTCGTTATCGACCGTGCCATGAAGAAACAGCGAAACATGGGTTCCGCCGTGCCACTCACTGCTTACTCTTTCCGCATTGGCCACCAGCAGATAAAGCAGCCCTGGTAACGCGAGTGTGATTCCGATCACGCCCACCGACATCATTGTGGAGCCAGGCGCACGGGCTAATTGTCCCAGGCTCGCTAACAGTACCTGGACATGCCTGAGTAAGTACGCTCTCATCAGTGGGGTGCCCCATCGTTAACCAGCCGACCATCCTTTAACTCCAGCACCGGCTTGTTCAACCTCTGGATATGACGGCGTTCGTGGGTGGCGATGATTACAGTGACGCCGTACTGATTGAATTGATAGAACAAATCCATGATCTCATCGGAGAGCTGTGCATCCAGATTTCCCGTGGGCTCGTCGGCAAGTAATAATGGCGGGCGATTTACCACCGCGCGGGCGATGCCCACCCGTTGTTGCTCGCCGCCTGACAGGGTAATGGGAAACAACCGTTCCTTGCCCAAGAGACCGACTTTGTCCAGCGCCGCACGTACTCGTCGGCCGGTTTCTCGGTGACCGACACCCGACACCACCAGTGGTAACGCCACATTGTCAAACACGGTGCGGTCATGCAGCAACTTGTGATCTTGAAAGATGACACCGACCTCACGGCGGAAATACGGAATTTGTCGGCGCGGCAATTTAACCAGGTTTTTGCTATTGACCACGAGCTGTCCGTGGGTGCTGCGTTCCACCAGGGTTATGAGTTTTAGCAGGGTGCTTTTTCCGGCACCAGAATGCCCCACCAGAAATGCCATCTTTTCCCTTTCGAGGGTGAAGTTGATTCGCTTTAACGCCTCATATCCGTTGGGGTAACGTTTGGAGACTTGGCTGAAGCGAATCATCCGCTAGCCCGCATGCTGCACCAAGGATCGCGGATGATGGCGACGGGACTTGTGCTGCGCGAAGTCGCAGGGCCGGGCGGTTGGTTCCCCTGCTGCGTGGGGACAAGCGCCGCGCTGGAGCGGTGAAATGAGGGGTCGGAGCCTGTGCCGACCCTCATTTTTCTGTTGCGTGAAGCGCAAGTGTGGCCCGCGTTTCTCACCGGGATAGGCGCACACTCGCGCACCAAGTGTCGCCTCGGGCATTGTTCGAATTCGTCATTCTAAACAGTCTGTTAGCTCTTATTTTCGCTGTCTTGGTGCAATATGCGGGCTAGTTAGGTCGGTTAAGCGATTCCGGGTCCGGCAACAGGGCATCGATGAACTGGGCGACGTTAAATGGTCGCAGATCATCCGACCCCTCGCCGACTCCAATGAATCTTACCGGAAGTGCAAATTTATCGGCAATCGCCAACAGTATGCCCCCCTTAGCTGTTCCATCTAGCTTGGTAAGACAAAGACTATTGATATGCACCGCGTGATTGAAATGTTGCAGTTGAGACAATGCGTTTTGCCCGGTACCGGCATCCAGAATTTGCACAATCTCGTGCGGTGCGCTGGAGTCAAGTTTATTCAATACTCGCTTTATCTTTATTAACTGATTCATCAAATCGCTCTGGGTATGCTGTCTTCCGGCGGTATCGATAATCAACACCTCTATCGATCTGGCCTGTGCAGAGACCAGCGCGTCATGAGCCACCGCCGCGGCGTCTGCGTCCTGGCCCTGAGATATCACCGGAACTTGCAATCGTTCTCCCCAGCGGGTGAGCTGTTCCACCGCTGCAGCTCGATAGGTGTCGGCAGCGGCTAGCATTACCGACCGGTCCTGCTTCAATAACCAGCTAGTGATCTTGGCGATAGTGGTGGTCTTGCCAACCCCATTTACGCCTACCACTAACATTACATATGGGCGCGCATCGATGGACAGCGATTTGCTGCAGGGTTCCAGGATCACCTCCATCTCATCGCGCATCGCGGTTATCAGGTCGCTGGGGCTGCTCAGATTACGTCGCTCGGCGACATCGCGTATATGATCGATAATCTTTGCGCTGGGACCTACGCCTAGGTCCGCGCTGATTAACAGGTCTTCCAGATCTTCGAGCAAGCTCGAATCTAGGTTTTCTGAACTTCGAAACAGCCCCGACAATCCGCGAGCCAGGGCGTTGCGCGTCTTCGATAAACGGTCACGCAGGTTATTTGACCCAGAGCTGGAACTCTTTGGTTTATTCTCGGTCTTCTTGGTGTTACGAAATAGCGATGGCATGTAAGGTTGATACTTGCAAACGTTAACACCATCATATCGTATCATGCCCGTGGAAAAACGGGAGCGTATGAGGCTCCGTTACCATCTGTTAAGAGTCATTCAGACTCAACCGGAACACTGTTAAGATTTTGGAGATTGAATAAGTATGCACATCGCCTTTTCTCGGCTGGTAACATTGGTCCTGACCGCTACGGTTGTCGGTGGTTGCGGATTAATGCCCAAGCAACCCCACGATGCAGAGCAAGTCCACGAATCAATTCTTGAAAACGGTATCAAGGTTATCGTCAAGGTAGATCGAAGAGCACCAATTGTTGTTTCGCAGGTCTGGTACAAAGTGGGCGGGAGTTACGAACCAAGTGGACTCACCGGGGTTTCCCATGTGTTGGAACACATGATGTTCAAAGGAACCGACCAGCTGGGGCCCAACGAATTCTCCCGGGTGATCGCCGCAAACGGGGGGCGAGAAAACGCATTCACGGGCCGCGACTACACCGCTTACTTCCAAAGACTTGAAAAGTCTCGCCTGCCGATCAGTTTTGAGCTTGAGTCGGATCGTATGCACAATCTCAAATTAGACCTCGACGAGTTCAAAAAAGAAGTCGAGGTGGTGAAAGAAGAACGTCGATTGCGAACCGATGATCGTCCCGAGTCTCTGGTCTACGAGAAATTCATGGCCACGGCGTTCCATGCCAGCAATTACCGTAATCCAATCATTGGGTGGCCGCAGGACCTGGATAGAATGCGGTTGCAGGACCTGGAGCATTGGTATCGGCGATTTTATGCCCCCAATAACGCAACTGTGGTGGTGGCGGGTGATGTGGAGCCTGACACGGTGTTTGGATTAGCGGAAAAGTATTTCGGTAAGGTGGCGCGACGCGACCTCGAACCGAATGCCGAGATCCTAGAGCCACAGCAAGATGAGCCGCGCAGAATCCAAGTCAAACTGCCCGCCAAGGTGCCTTATTTATTGATCGGCTTTCATGTGCCGTCTATGAGTGCCAAAAAACCTGATGATTGGGAGCCCTATGCGTTAGACATCCTGGCGTACATCTTGGACGGTGGTAAGAGTGCACGCCTTCCAACACGGCTGGTGCGCGAGCAGCGCGTCGCGACATCCGTGGGCGTGGGCTACGATCCAGTATCTCGATTGCCGACGTTGTTCGTGATCGATGGCAACCCCGCCAATGGCAAGACTACTGAAGAACTCGAGACGGCGTTACAGGTCGAAATCGAGCGCCTGAAATTGGAGCTCGTGTCGCAACAGGAGTTGAATAAGGTCAAGGCGCAAATCGTCGCCAGCAACGTTTTTGAGCGGGACTCGGTGTTTTACCAGGCAATGAAACTCGGGGAGCTCGAAACCGTCGGTCTGGATTGGCGATTGGAGTCACAGATGGTGGACCGGCTGCGCGCAGTTACCGCGGAGCAAGTGCGGATGGTGGCCCGCAAATATCTCCAACCCGCCAATATGACGGTGGCAGTGCTCGCGCCACAACCGCTCGACAGCCAGGGCGGTTGACACATGTTATCCAGGCTCAGCTTCTTGTTGTTCGCCCTGTGCTTCAGTACCGGTTCGTTGGCGGTGCCGGAGATCGAACACTGGCTGACCAATAATGGCGCCCGGGTCTATTTTGTTGAGACCCATGAATTACCGATGGTGTCTATTTCTTTGGCATTTGATGCCGGCAGTGCTCGGGACCCCGACGGTAAATTGGGATTGGCCCATCTGACCAATGTTTTGATGGAAGAGGGAGCGGGGGACCTGTCCGGAGAGCAAATTTCCGAGGGCATGGAATCCATTGGTGCGCAGTTTCAAAGCAACAATGGCCGTGACATGTCGGTGTTTGAGTTGCGCACGCTTACCGAACCGAATGTTCTCGCCACCGCGGTTGGTATTCTTACCGATGTGCTTGCCCGCCCGCACTTTCCCAACGCTGCGTTGGATCGAGAGCGCGAAAGATTGTTGGTGGCGCTCGAACGTGAAAAGCAATCACCCCGCGCGTTGGTCAAACGCGCCTTCTACAAGAATTTGTTCGTTGGCCATCCGTACTCCAAACCACCAACTGGTGAAGAGGACGGAATCAGGGCAATCGGTCGGCAAGACCTAATTGATTTTCACCAGGAATATTTCGTTGCCACCAATGGTGTCGTGGCGGTGGTCGGTGACCTGAGTCGTAAACAGGCAGAGCACATTTCGCAACAACTCGTTGATTTCTTGCCTACAGGTAGGGCCGCGCCGCGGGTGTCCACTGTTCCCGAGCTTGCTGGTGCCCGCGAAAGGGTAATCAATTTTCCCTCGCAGCAAAGTCACCTGCTTATGGGACAGCCGGGTATGTCGCGAGGAGATCCCGATTACTTTCCACTGTATATTGGTAATCACATTCTTGGCGGCAGCGGTCTGATCTCGCGGCTCGCGGTAGAGATACGTGAAAAGCGTGGACTCGCCTACAGCGCATACAGTTACTTTCTCCCAATGCGCGACCGTGGTCCGTTTGCCATCGGCTTGCAAACGCGAAACGATCAGCGTCAGATAGCGGTAGAAATAGCGAAGGAAACTTTAACTCGTTTTGTCGAACAAGGGCCGACTGAAGAAGAGCTCGAGGCCGCGAAGAGAAATATTACCGGCGGCTTTCCCTTGCGTCTCGATAGCAACAAAAAGATTGCGGATAATCTGATGCAAATTGGTTTCTACAACTTGCCCCTCAATTATCTGCAAGAGTATTCGGCGAAGATCCAGGCCGTGAAGAGTGATGATGTCGTTAACGCATTCCGCCGTCGAGTCGACCCGGCGCGACTCGTTCGTGTCATCGTGGGTGGTAACAGCGGTTAACGCGTTGCCCAATCGGGTGCGCATCATCGCCGGCCGTTGGCGCGGGCGACGAATTCATTTTCCTGCACTAACCGCTGTTCGACCTACCCCTGATCGCGTGCGGGAAACCGTGTTCAACTGGCTGCAGGCCGAGATCGACGGTTCGCGCTGTCTTGACTTGTTCGCCGGTACCGGTATCTTGGGCTTCGAAGCGCTATCTCGTGGTGCGGAGTCGGTCATATGGGTCGAGCACGAGAAGTCTGCGGTCGCTGCAATTCGACACAACGCGGCCATCCTCGGTGCCGGGGGCCTCGAGACCGTACATGCCGATGCGATCGAATTTCTGACCCACTCGCAGCTGAGACCCATAGATATCGCGTTTATCGACCCTCCCTACGGCTCGCAGATACTTGGGCAGGCGTGCCAAATACTCGATGAACGCGCATGGTTGGCCCCCCAAGCATTGATCTACATCGAAACGTGCGCCAAAGATCCCGTGGTAACGGTGCCCGGAAACTGGCAGTGTCTCCGCGCGAAACGGGCGGGGCAGGTGGATTACCGCCTCTACCGGAGGCTATAAGTCACGACCAACGTTGACGGCGCTTCGGTGCAACAAGTAGCCTAGGGTTAACCACATCAGGACATCACAATGCCAATAATCGCCCTGTATCCGGGAACGTTTGATCCCATTACCAATGGACACACTGATTTAATTACCCGCGCGTCGCGTATTTTCGACGAGGTGATCGTAGCCATCGCCGCTAGACCCGACAAGCGACCGCTTTTCAGCTTGATGCAACGGGTACAGATGGCAAAACGTGTTACTCAGAACTTGCCGTCGGCGCGGGTAGTGGGGTTCGAGGGATTGTTGATCAATTGCGTCCGTGATCATAGTGCGAGCGTGGTGGTGCGAGGACTACGCGCAGTATCGGACTTTGAGTACGAGTTTCAGTTGGCATCGGCGAATCGCCGCCTGGCACCGGACATCGAGACTGTGTTCTTGACGCCGTCCGAGGCCCACACGTTTACTTCTGCAACCCTGGTCAAAGAAATTTCTATGTATCAGGGCGATGTCTCTAGTTTTGTCGACCCCGAAGTACACTCCGCGCTCAAGACTAAATTCAGCTAAAATCTACACACTACAAGTCAATGCTAGGCAAACGATGGCGTTACTGATTACCGATGAGTGTATCAACTGCGATGTTTGTGAGCCGGAGTGTCCAAACAACGCGATCTCTCAAGGCGAAGAGATCTATGTCATCGAGCCTCGGCTATGTACCGAGTGTGTTGGTCATTTCGAAACTCAGCAATGCGTTGAAGTATGTCCCGTCGATTGCATCGTTGTAGATCCCGATCATCCAGAAACCGAACAACAATTGCGCGCGAAATACCACGCTTTGATGAAGCAGTCCGCTGAAGTAGTTGGTGCCGGAGCTCCGTGACATGAGACCGCGCTACGTTAAAGTCGCGTTTGTGGTTGTGCTTCTAGTCGTTGGTCAGGCAGCGGCGACGGAGCCGCATCCCAAGCCTCCCGGCTGGGCGATCGCCTCCGCCCACCGTCTGGCCACCGATGCTGGTGTGGAGATCGCGCGCGCCGGGGGGAATGCGTTTGATGCTGCGGTGGCGGTGTCAGCGGCGTTAGCGGTTGTCGAGCCCATGGGTTCCGGGCTCGGCGGGGGCGGATTCTGGTTGTTGCACCCCGCCAACGACGGGCGCCAAGTCATGGTAGACGGCCGCGAGCGCGCTCCGCAGCGCGCCCATCGTGAAATGTACTTGGATACTGAAGGACACGTGCGCCCACGTGCGTCCTTGGATGGACCGTTAGCGGCGGCGATTCCGGGGGAGCCGGCGGCGATCGTGCATATCGCTGAGCGCTACGGTCGCCTGCCGTTGTCGCGCACTTTGGCACCCGCAATTCGTTTTGCACACGATGGTTTTCCAGTCACTAGCCGTTACCAACGCCTCGTCAAACTGCGGATGTCGGTGTTCAACTCGGCCGCTAAGCAGGTGTTTTTGGTCAACGGCGAAGTTCCACGTATTGGCGATCTCATCAAACAGCCGGACTTGGCATCGACTTTAACGCTCATCGCGCAGCGGGGTCATGCCGGTTTTTATGCCGGACAAGTTGCTAAGGATCTGGTCGCTAGCGTCTCGACACAAGGTGGCATATGGGCTGCAGCGGATCTATCCAGCTATGCGGTGGTGGAGCGTGAACCAATTCGGGGTACTTATCGAGACGTTGAGATAACGTCGGCCGCACCGCCGTCATCGGGTGGTATTGTGTTGGTTGCGATGCTCAACATGCTGGAGAAGTGGGATCTGAGTCAGCTCACCCAGGTTGAACGCATTCATCGAATAGTGGAAACCATGCGCCGTGCCTATCGAGACCGCGCGATGTATCTCGGCGATCCGGATTTTGTGTCTATCGAAACCAGCAGGTTGACCTCAAAAGACTACGCCAAGAAGCTTATCGATGACATCGACGCGTATGCGACGCCGAGCCAAGCCTTGGGAATAGACCGCGGGGAGGGGCGGGACACCACACACTTTTCGATTTTGGATAACGAGGGAAACCGTGTCGCGGCCACCTTGAGCATCAACTATCCCTTCGGCTCCGGCTTCATGGTTGCGGCTACCGGCATATTGCTGAACAACGAAATGGATGATTTTGTGGCCAAGGCTGGGGTTGCCAATGTGTATGGCCTGATCGGCGGAGAAGCGAATGCCATCGCGCCCGGCAAGCGCCCACTGTCCAGTATGTCACCGACATTCCTTGAAACCGATGATGCAGTAGCGGTGTTGGGAACCCCGGGCGGCAGCCGTATCATCTCGATGGTGCTATTGACGGGTTTAGCTTTCGCGGAAGGATCTCGCGAGGCAGAGGAGCTGGTGAAACTACCTCGATTTCATCATCAGTACATCCCTGATCAGATTGTTTTTGAGCCTGGCGCAATTGAACAGACGGCTTTGGTCGGCCTCAAACTCAAGGGACATCAACTAAAGCCGCGCGAATCGTCCTACGGAAACATGCAGGCAGTAATATGGCTCAAAAACGAAGGGCGGTTGCAGGCGGCGAGTGATCCAAGAGGAGAAGGATGGGGAGCAGTGTTATTGAACAGATCGCCCTGATCAGGCGCTCTGTTCGGTAATCTCGCCGGGCTGATTGTTTTCGTTGAGCACCTCTTCAACCTGCGTGACCAACTTGCCCATATCGTCACGTTGTCGTTTGATACCGTCTTCGACATGTTCAAGTTCAGCCAGGCGATCCTCGAGTGTGTCACTCGCCTTATGAATACGCTTGATACTTTCCAATCGCCGGCGCAGCTGTACTTGATGTTCCCGAACTTGAGACTCCATCGGTGACATTATGGTTTTCAGCCAATCGTCGGTGTCACGATTGGCACGCTGAAATACACGGCGGACGCTGGACACTGCGGAATCGTAAAAACGGCGCCCCAAAACCATCTGTTCCGTCATTACCATAGACAAGCCGCGAATAAAGTGCTCATGACGTTCGATTAGACGCTTGATTTCACGCTGGTACTTATTGATCGAAAACCGCCTCGGTTTGATATTCGCCAAACCATGTTCCTCCTGAAACTTCTTGTACACGCCTTCCATTAATTCTTGAATTTCCACGGTCTGCTTGGATGCCTTATCCATTGTTTCTGTAATTTCCTTGAAGAACTTCATCATCGTATTACGTAGGCCGCCGGTGGTCAGGCTAATCGCCATATCTTTCTTGGTCTCCGCGATTAGTCGGTCTAAGCTCTTCATTCTCAAGTAACCGTATAGCTTATTGGTCTGCTGAGAGAATATGGAGCGGGTGGCTTGAAAACGCTGAAGATTCTTCTCCAAGTGCTCCTTGTCGGATCGTACTTTCTGCATCATGTCTTCAATGACTTCGATATTCTTTCCATTTAGTTTCTGCAGTTCTGAAATATGTTCATGAACATCTTGAACACGCTGATCGTTCATGGCGCGGGTCATTTCAACTATATCCGCCAATTCTCCACTTACATTAGCGCTAACAATCTCACGCTTTGCCGGGATAAGTAGATTGGCCATCGCGTTTTCAAGCTTGATTACGCCGCTGCTCTCTAGCAATTCGAAATTGTTTTTGATCTTTCCCAGCAGCCCTTTCTGTGCCGAGAGAGGGAATATCTGGTTTTCCGGTATAGATAAAGTTTCAGAAGTACCTCGAATCTGGCGTTGAATCTCCCGTTCCACCTGACGCGGATCCTTCAGTTCGTCCCATAGCACGTCCACTTTGTTGAGTACCACGAATCGGCCTGTACTCGAGGTGGGTTGGCCGCCGTTAATGTGATCGCGCCACAGTATCAAATCGGACTTGGTCACGCCGGCGTCGGCGGCCAGGATAAACAATACCGCGTGGGCGCTGGACAACATATTTAGCGTAAGTTCCGGTTCTGAACCCAGTGCGTTCAACCCTGGTGTATCAAGTATGACCAGACCTTGTTCGAGCAACGGATGGGGGTAGTTCACCATGGCATGTCGCCAACGGGGAATTTCCACACTGCCATCCCCACGCATTTGCATGCCGTCCTCATGGGCTTGATCTTCGGAGACATGCAGCGCAAGCTGTTCCACCATTTCCCGGCTCACCAGTTTAACTTTGGTCAGCTGCTGCAACGATGCTTGGATCTGTTCCGGATCGTCGGGCTGCAGGTAAATCGTCTCCCACTCGTCCAGATTTTCCTTGTATTCGGCTATGGTTGTTCCCTGCATCCGGGTTTCGATTGGCAATAGCTGAATAGCCGGCTCACGATTTGGATCGCAGTAGAGCTCAGTAGGACACATAGTGGTGCGACCGGCGCTGGATGGGACCATTCTTTGCCCCATGTCGCCGAAGAACAATGCATTGATAAGTTCCGATTTCCCCCGCGAGAATTCCGCAACAAAAGCGACATACAGTTTGTCGTCGTTGAGCGTAGTGACGATCGCTTCGATGCGTTGATCTAAGTGGATGTCATTAAATTTCTGCTCTGTCAGCCAACTGCGGTAATCGGTTATGGATGATTGCAGGCGTTTACGCCACTCGCTGTACTCGTCAAAGCCTTTCTCGATGTATTTATCGATCATGATTCGAGCCGTCTGATTGTTGTGTTCTCGCTGTCATTGCGTTCTCGATCAAGAATACCCCGCTGAGGGGAACTCCCCTTCTATATATTTAAGCAAAATTGACGGAAAATCCAAGTTTTTCAAATAATTTTACGTGTAAATCCAGAACTGACTTTAACTATTTGCGATTATCGTTGGCATCCGGGGCAGAAATAGCTGGATCGCTGGGCAACCATACGGCGCCGGATCGGCGCTTGGCAACGTGGACATAGGGCCCCTTCACGACCGTATACCCGAAGCTGCTGTTGAAAATACCCTGGATTGCCGTCCTCGCGGCGAAAGTCGCGCAGGGTGGTGCCGCCGGCCTGGATGGCATGTTGTAGGGTGGTCTTGATGCTGTCGGCCAGGCGCGTATAGCGTGGCAGTGAAATACGGCCTGCCCGGCGCTGCGGATGAATACCAGCCGCGAACAGTGTCTCGTTGGCGTAGATATTGCCTATCCCAGCGACGATATCGGAATTCATGATGAATGATTTCACGCTTATCCGTCGGCCCCGCGAACGGGCATATAGATACCCGCCGGACAAAGCGCCGGAAAGCGGTTCCGGCCCAAGCGCGCTGAGCAACGGATGGCAAGCAGGGTCCTTGGTGGTCCACAGTACACAACCGAACCGGCGCGGGTCACGTAGACGCAAGCAGTTCCCATCGGTGAAAACGATCTCAAAGTGATCGTATTTCCCCGCCGGATTATCGGCGGAAACGACACGTAGGCTGCCGGACATACCGAGGTGCAAAATGAGGGTTCCCACATCGGTCCCAAGTAGGAGATACTTCGCGCGCCGGTCAATGGTGTGGATGCGCGTCCCGCGTATCATACGTCCGAGTTGGAGGGGCACCGGCCAGCGTAGACGCGGCGCGCGGATCCGGACCGCTGCAATCAGGCGATCCACCACATGGGGTCTGAGCCCACGGCAAGTAGTTTCAACCTCAGGTAACTCCGGCATTCACTTTAGCCAATTGCGAATATCAGCGATGATAAGAAGTGCGACAAAACCAGCCCGCATATTGCACCAAGGCAGCAAAAAGCGGAGCTCGCAGTTTGTTTGAGATTATGAATACGATAAATGTTCGATGCCACGTTTTATACCCGAAGTTAGGCTTATCCCGGTGCTGGTTTGGTCTCGAACGCCTGGACTTGCGCTTCACTCGACGCATAGCTACGGCTATGCGTTTCGCTCCAGCGCGGCGTCCAGCCGCCCGACCCTGCAACTACGCGCAGGTCAAGCCCCTTCGTCATCATCCGGGATCTTTGGTGCAATATGCGGGCTAGCCAATTATGACATCCACTCACATCGTCACGCTGCGCAGCAGTGACAAACAGTTCGAGGCCAATATCGATGAAACGGTGCTCGAGGCCGCACTGCGTGCTGGTTTCGTGCTGCCCTATAGTTGTCGCACCGGTTCGTGCGGCACGTGTAAAGCGTTTGTGGCATCAGGAGAGGTCGATTATGGAGTGTATCAGCAACGAGCCCTGAGCGATGTGGAGCGTGCTCAGGGCTACGCGTTATTGTGCCAGGCAAAAGCACGGTCCGATCTCGTGGTACAAGCGCGGGAGGTGGTTGCCGCGGAGGGGATTGATATCAAGATCCTGCCATGTCGGGTTGCAAAAATGGATTTACTATCACCCGATGTGATGGGTCTTCAGTTGACGCTGCCGAAGAATCAAAGCTTTAAATACCTACCAGGCCAATATATCGATATATTGCTTCGCGGCAGTCGGCGCCGCAGTTTTTCAATGGCCAATGTGGCTGGCCAAGGGTCCGTCATGAATCTGCACATCCGGCGCGTTCCCGGGGGCGAGTTTACCAATTATGTATTTACTGAACTCAAAGAGCGGGACTTACTCCGGTTTCAAGGGCCGTTTGGCACGTTTTTTCTGCGCGAGGACTCAACCGCACCGATCATATTCATGGCCGGTGGAACCGGTTTTGCGCCGATAAAGGCGATCATCGAACATGCGCTGGCCTCCAACGTATCCAGACCCATGCATCTGTTTTGGGGGGTGCGGGCATGCCGTGATCTATATATGCGCGAACTCGCCGAATCTTGGGTGCTGGCCCATAATCAAATCCAGTTCACGCCGGTGTTGTCGGAGCCACTGGCGCAAGATCAGTGGCAGGGGGAAACTGGGTGGGTGCACGAAGCGGTGATCGGGACCTACCCGGATTTGCGCGAATTTGAAGTTTATGCGTCGGGCCCACCACCGATGATAGAGGCTGGTAAGGCCGCATTCCTCCCATGTGGATTGTCGCCGGATCGTTTTTACTTTGACTCGTTCGAATTTGCTAACGATCAGACTCAAGCGGAGAATCCGGCGTAGTGGGTGCGGTTAAAGCTGCGGTTTCCTCCGTCGTTTTAGGTGCCACCGGCTGACCCTGTCTGGTGGAAGTCGAAACGCGCTCCAGGCCTTGCCGGTAATAAGTGAGCGCGTTCTCCGGTTCCTCGAGTTGTTCCAACAGTTTTCCCAGTTCTTGATAAGCCTCTGCCGGACCATTATTGGCGATGCAAGTCTCTAAATAAGAACGAGCCTTCCCCCACAGTTCGTTAGCCATGCATAGACGCGCCAGAGTCAGCAACAACTCGGGGTCCTCCTGATGGGTGGTAGCCCACTTTTCTGCCGTCTTTAACTGTTTGGCGAGATCCGACGAATGAACTCGGCCATAAAGCAACACCAGCTTGGGCTCCCATTGTTGTTTAATGGCTTTGCGCAACAG
>CAMYNX010000055.1 GCA_947259875.1 uncultured Gammaproteobacteria bacterium
TCCAATCTCCAAACGCGAAGCCTACGCGGCGGATATAGTGTACGGCACCAACAACGAATTCGGCTTCGACTACCTTCGCGACAACATGGCGTTCTCAGCGGAGGATCGGGCGCAACGAGGGCTACACTACGCCATTGTCGACGAAGTCGACTCCATCCTCATCGATGAAGCGCGTACGCCGCTAATCATTTCCGGCCCTGCCGAAGAAAGTACCGATCTGTATGGCAAAATGAACAAGATCATCCCCAGGTTGACCCGCCAGGAGGTGGAAGACGGGCCCGGCGATTACAGTGTGGATGAGAAAAATAAGCAGGTATTTCTCACCGAACAGGGGCATGAAACATCAGAACGTCTGCTGACCGAGGTGGGGCTGTTGTCGGAGGGTAGCAGTCTATACGACGTGACGAATATCTCCTTGCTGCATCATTTGAACGCCGCCTTGCGTGCTCACACGCTGTTTCAAGTAGATGTCGACTATATCGTTCGCGACGATCAGGTGATCATTATCGATGAGTTCACCGGCCGTATGATGCCCGGTCGACGCTGGTCCGAGGGTTTACATCAAGCCGTCGAGGCCAAAGAAGGCGCGAAGGTGCAACAAGAAAATCAGACCCTTGCCTCAATCACATTTCAGAACTACTTCCGCCTTTACGGCAAGCTCGCTGGGATGACTGGCACCGCCGATACCGAGGCCGCTGAATTTCAGCAGATTTACGGGCTAGAAGTCGTAGTTATTCCCACCGACCAAGAGATGATCCGTAACGACCATCCGGACCTCGTGTATCGCACCATACAAGAGAAGTTCACCGCAATTGTCGGTGGTATTCGCGAATCTCATGATCGCGGTCAGCCGATCCTACTAGGCACCGCCTCGATCGAGGCGTCCGAGGTGTTGTCCGGCTTGTTGACCAAAGAAAACATGGATCACCAAGTCTTGAATGCCAAACAACATGAGAAAGAGGCGCAAATTATCGCCCAGGCCGGAAGCCCGGGTGCGATCACCATCGCTACCAATATGGCCGGGCGCGGTACCGACATCGTGTTAGGAGGCAACCTGGAAATGGAGCTCAAGGGCTTGGGTGAGGATCAGGACGCGAAACAGCAGGCCCGCGACGCATGGCAAGTACGCCACGAGCAAGTCGTGGTTGCCGGTGGTCTGCATGTCATTGGCACCGAGCGGCATGAGTCACGGCGTATCGATAATCAGCTACGCGGGCGCTCCGGTCGGCAGGGTGATCCGGGTTCCTCGCGGTTTTATTTGTCATTGGAAGACAATCTAATGCGTATCTTCGGTTCCGAGCGGGTTTCCGGACTTATGCAGAAGCTCGGCATGGAGGAAGGAGAAGCAATCGAGCATCCCTGGGTATCCCGTGCCATAGAGAACGCCCAACGCAAGGTCGAAGGGCGGAATTTTGACATCCGTAAACAGCTGCTTGAGTACGACGATGTGGCGAACGTACAGCGCAAGATTGTTTATGAAGAGCGGAATCGGCTCATGGATATCGAGGATATATCAGAGAGCGTCGAGGTCATGCGCGGGGATGTCATTACCAGCGTCATTAACCGCAGCGTTCCGCCGCAGAGTCTGGAGGAGCAATGGGATATCGATGGCCTGGAACATGATTTCGAGGGTGAGTTCGGAATTCACTTAGCCATCAAGCAATGGTTGGAGGATGATCCGGAATTGCACGAAGAGACGCTGCGCGAGCGAATTGCAGGAGAGATCGCCAATGCTTATGCGGCTAAGACACAGGAAGTGGGAGAACCGATCATTCGTCATTTAGAAAAGGCAGTTATGTTGCAAGTATTGGACTCGCAATGGAAAGAGCATCTCGCGTCGATGGATCATTTACGGCAAGGGATCGGGCTGCGTGGTTACGCACAAAAAAACCCGAAACAAGAATACAAACGTGAAGCGTTTGAGATGTTTCAGGACCTGTTGGGCCGAGTGAAGCACGACGTAATAACAATCCTGTCCAAGATAAAAATTCGCACTGAGGATGAGGTTGAGGAACTGGAGGCCCAACAACGTACCCAGCAGCGGATGGAGTTTGTTCATCCGGAAATGCGTGACCAGCCACTGGCTGAGTCACAGGATACCGGTGATGTTGCGGTCCAGGCTCCGCCTAAGCCCTATGTTCGCGAGGGACGCAAAATCGGTCGCAACGAACCGTGTCCATGCGGTTCAGGAAAAAAATATAAACACTGTCATGGTAGGCTCAATGTTTAAGGTATGTGACCATGCCGGTCGGACTACGTGCTCCTGAGACTTTGCTGCCGGTGGCTGGCGTTCGTTGGGGAACCGCGTGCGCTGCGATTCGCCAAACGGAAAGAGACGATGTCGCGCTGTTGGAGTGCTCACCGCAAACCCAAGTCGCCTCGGTGTTTACCCGTAATCAGTTTGTGGCTGCGCCGGTACAGCTGGCCCGCGATCACCTCAAGGTTCAATCGCCGCGGGCGCTGGTTGTTAACAGCGGTTGTGCGAATGCCGGAACCGGGGAGAACGGATACCACGATGCTAAACAGATCTGCCAGGCGGTGGCCAAGCAACTCAATGTGGTGACGGAGCAGGTGCTGCCGTTCTCCACCGGGGTGATTGGGGAACGGTTACCGGTAGATCGTATGGTGGCGGGTGTGCGTCAATGTAGTGAACGGCTACGTGCCGACGGTTGGCTGCGTGCGGCGCGCGCCATCATGACCACCGATACGGTGCCTAAAGGTGTCTCGGCGCAGACCATCCTGGGGGGGCAAACCGTCACCATTACCGGTATCGCAAAGGGCTCGGGAATGATCTACCCGGACATGGCGACGATGCTGGCCTACATCGCCACGGACGCGTCGGTAACACACACTGTGTTGCAGGCCTGCCTAGAACAGGCGGTTGGACAAAGCTTTAATCGGATCACGATTGACGGTGATACGTCCACTAACGACGCGTGTGTCATCCTCGCCACCGGTGCCGTGAGCCAGCCATCGATCACCACCGTGGACCATCCGGATTATCCTGAGTTTGCCCAGGCGCTTACTTCGGTAGCTAAGACTTTGGCCCAGGCGATAGTCCGTGACGCAGAAGGCGCCACAAAATTTGTCGAGATTTTAGTATCCGGTGGCGTGAGGGAAGCGGACTGTTTACGAGTGGCCCATACGATTGCCCATTCCCCCCTGGTGAAGACTGCCTTTTATGCCAGCGACCCGAATTGGGGGCGATTGCTCGCGGCGGTTGGACGTTCGGGGGTGCCGAATCTCGATGTTCGCAAGGTGAGTATCCGCATCAACAACCAAGTTATTGTCACCAGCGGTGAAGTGGCGCCGACATATACTGAAGCTCTTGGTCAGTCGGCGATGGCGAACGAGGAGTTGCTGGTGTCCATAGATCTGGGCGCCGGTGATGAACAGGCGGCGATTTGGACTTGCGATCTATCTAACGAATATGTGCGCATCAACGCCGAATACCGCACCTAACCGTATTGAAGTTGCTGCCGGCATTTTAACGGATGGCGACGGAAGGATACTCATCGCTCAGCGAAAGTATCCGGACCACCATTGCGGCAAATGGGAATTCCCGGGCGGGAAACTGAAGCGCGATGAAACTGTGGGACAGGCGTTGCAACGTGAATTAGAGGAGGAGTTGGGGATACGTGTGTATCGGGCGGAGCCGTGGGTTACGGTGCATCACGATTACTCCGACCGGCCCATCACGCTCAACGTGTTGCGGGTGTTGAGCTATGACGGGGTTCCTGAGGGGCGCGAGGGACAGGCGCTGCAATGGCTGCAGCCCCCGGATCTGCAAGAGGTCGAGTTTTTAGAAGGTAATCGGAGTATCGTACGTAGCTTGCAGTTACCGTCGCAGTACCTGATCACCGATGCACAAAGATTTGGACGTGAGCGGATCTTATCCCGCCTGGATACTTTATTGGAGCGTGGAGGACTCATTCAGGTGCGGGAAAAATCAATGCCGCACCCGGAGTTGCGGGAGTTCGTCGGCGAAGTTTTGGCTAAGTCCCGCGGCCGTAGGGCAAAGGTGTTGTTAAACGCGAGCGTGGACACGGTGATAGATCTGGATGTCGATGGCATTCATCTCACATCGTCACGATTACGGACATGTGATCGGCGGCCGCTTTCCAACCGTTACTGGGTGGCGGCATCTTGTCACAGCGAGGCCGAGATCATGATGGCCAAACGTATCAATGCGGATTTTGTGGTGGCTGGCCCCGTCTCCAGGACCGTTTCTCACCCCGGGACCGTGCCATTGGGCTGGCGTCGGTTCGCTGCCTTGTGTGCAAAGGCGGATTTGCCGGTATATGCACTAGGGGGGATGCGGCCCAAAGACCTACAACAGGCACAGCGAGTGGGTGGTCAGGGTATCGCCATGATCGGCGCGCTGTGGGGAAATGGGAACATTTAACCCGCCAGCGCCGTATAGCGCCGGTGTAAGTCATCGACTCGACGCACAAGGCTGGCAATATCTCCGTCATTGCGTATTAGATCGTCCGCGATAGTTGCCCGCTCTTTATCAGATGCCTGGGCGGAGAAGATCTGTTTAATGTTTGTGTGAGAAAATCCATTTCGTGCCGCAAGCCACTGGAAGCGTTTTTCAGTGGGCGCCTCGACCACCAGTACCCGGTCGACGAGGTCTTGGAAGTTTGTTTCGATCATTAGCGGCACTACGATTAGGCAATAGGGAACATCCAACGCCCTCATTCGTCTGTTCACTTCATCGCGGATGCGTGGATGCAGAATTGCCTCCAGTTTGTGTCGCGCTACGGCGTCGTTAAAGACCTGCTCACGTAACGCGTTACGGTCGAGTTCACCGTCGCGGACAATATGTGGACCAAATTCTCGGACAATCTCGCGGACAGCCGCTGATTTGCGCGTCGTGAGGCTATGGGCGATCTCATCCGTGTCGATGACCGGGACCCCCAGATGCCGGAAGCGATCCGACACTACCGTCTTACCACTGCCGATACCTCCAGTTAGACCAATCCGGAGCATCGCTAACCCGTATGTTGCACCAAGGATCCCGGATGATGGCGAAGGGACTTGTGCGGCGCGGAGTCGCAGTGTCGGGCGGCTGAGCGCCGCGCTGGAGCGAAATGCATAGCCGTAGCTATGGGTCGAGTGAAGGCCAAGCGCAGGGGTGCGAGAACCAGCCAGGACCGGGATAGGCGTGACTGTCGGCTCACCTGTAATTCGTAAATTCGGCTAAATGACTTATATGCTACTGCACAGTTGGAGTTTGGCGCCACCTGGTGGGCAATGCGGGCTCGCCGTTCGAGACCGAGCCAGCGCCGGGATAGTCCGGCGACAATTCTCCCTAAATAACCTGGGGACGCGTATGTTGCCATTTCATCGAAGTAACACTGCGCAGCTCTTAGCTGTATACCATGAATAGTCGCGGGACGCCTTGGTGCAATATGCGGGTTACGTCAGTCGGGCAAACTGCAGATAGGCGCGGGTGATCTGTTCGCCCCATAACAGCGCGATCCAGCCGGCGACCGATAGGTAAGGCCCGAAGGGGATCGGTATCTCACGATCTCGGCCGCGCAGCGTGATTAGCAGGATACCAATGACAGCCCCCGAGAACGCAGACAGCAGGATGATGAGTGGCAGGGCCTGCCATCCCAACCAGGCCCCGAACACCGCAAATAGCTTAAAATCGCCAAAGCCCATACCTTCCTTCCCGGTGAGCAATTTGAAGCCGTGAAACACCAGCCATAGGGAAGCGTAACCCGCGATTGCCCCCAACACCGCAGACTGCAAATCCGTGAACGTGCCGAAGACATTTGCCAACAGACCCAGCCACAATATCGGCAAGGTGATGTTGTCAGGAAGAATTTGATGGTCCAAATCAATAAAGCTTAGCGCGATCAAACACCACGTGAGTAACAGAGCCCAACCCGTGGACGCATTGAAACCCAGGTGCCATGCGACGATCAAAGACAACACTGCGGTTAACGCTTCGACAACCGGATAACGCCAAGAAATCCGCTTGCCGCAGTTGGAGCACCGGCCTTTGAGAAGCAGGAAGCTCAAAAGAGGAATGTTCTCACTTGCTTTGATCATGATGCCGCAGTGCGGACATTGAGAACGCGGACGCACAAGGGATAGCGCTTCCGCTTCAAGAGGCTTGCCGGTAGGCAGCTCCAACACCTCTTGACACTGCTCCCGCCATGCGCGCTGCAAGATGATGGGCACCCGATGGATAACGACGTTCAGGAAACTTCCAACCAACAGGCTCAACAGCGCCACGGAGGTCAGAAACAGAGGGGTGTTTTCCGCAAATGCTTGGAGCACGAAGTGTTATTGTTCTGTAGGATCGACCAAACCTAGCTGCCGGTAGCCGCGCCGTACAAGGCCTTAGAACACTGCCGCCATCTTAAAGATCGGCAAGTACATGGCTACGACCATAGTGCCGATGATAACCCCCAGCACCACGATCAAGATTGGCTCGATCAGACTGCTCAATGCGGCGACAGCGTCATCGACTTCCTGCTCATAGAATTCGGCGATCTTCGCGAGCATTACGACCGGTACTGACTTCATTGCGAACGTTGATTATTCCGTTGTGGTAGACACGGTTGCCCGAGGCCATGGCCACCGATTCCAACGCGTCCACCAACGGTACGCCGGCGCCAAACATAGTGGATAGCGTTCGTGAAACACGCGCGATGGTCGCTTTTTTAAATATCGAGCCAAAGATGGGCAGCCGCAACATGATGCGGTCAACGGCATACTGCATTTGTGCTGATCGTTTGTACGTGTATGCGATGGCAACTATCGATCCGATCAAGCCGGCGAAAAATAATAGCCACCACTCTTGAAACCATCGAGACATTTTTACAATGGTTGCAGTTAACGTCGGCAGCTCGCCACCGAAGTTGCGGAACAATTGCTCAAACTGCGGGATTACAAAGATTAACAAGAGTGCTACAACGATCACCGCAACGAAGAGTACCGCAGTGGGGTACATCATTGCTGCTTTGACCTTGCCCTTCAACGCTTCGACTTTCTCTTTGTACGACGCTACTTTCTCCAATAAGACATCCAGCGTGCCGGATTGTTCGCCCGCCGCGACGAGACTCGTGTACAGTTGGTCGAAATGCAGAGGAAAACGCATCAGGCTGTTACTGAGACTGGTTCCTGATTCCACTTCTTGCCGGATTGAGGTCAACAAATTTTGCACACTGACGTTTTCATGTCCTCTGGCAATGGCATCAATGGACTGGGCAACCGGGATACCCGCGCTGATCATAGTAGACAACTGGCGGGTGAAGAAAGTGATATCCTTTGGCTTGATGCGTTTTTTGAAGCTGAATAGCGGCTGGGGCTTTTTCCGCACTTTGATCTGACGGATACCTTGCCGCCGCAACGTCGCCTTGATAAAAGCGGCGCTCGGTGCTTCGTTGTCTCCCTTTACTTGGCGGCCCTTCGCGTCGGTGCCTTCCCAAGTGAACTGAGTCAGTTTTTGCGCCCGCTTAGCCATGTTACAGGTTCGTTACTCTTTCCACTTCTTCTAGACTGGTGACACCTTGTTGAACCTTGAGCAGGCCCGCGTGACGCAGACCAACCACACCCTCCATCTTTGCCATATCCCGGTAGCCTTCTGTACACCCATCACAGCCCACCGGTCCATACATCTGGAGGTCGTCGATTTCGCTCTCCTCGAATCCGGACGCCAATAAGGCCTTTTCTGGAATCTCCAACGGCTGCTTGCAGGTATCACACAGACGTCGGGTCAAACGTTGCGCCATTATCAGATGGACTGCAGAGGCGATGTTGAAAGGCGCCACACCCATATTGAGTAGCCGCGTGAGTGTAGAGGGGGCGTCATTGGTGTGCAATGTGGACAACACGAGATGACCGGTCTGAGAGGCCTTGACGGCGATATCAGCGGTTTCCAGATCTCGGATCTCGCCGACCATTATGACATCCGGATCCTGGCGTAGAAATGACCGTAACGCAGACGCAAAGGTCAAGTTGGCACGTTCGTTAATGTTTACCTGATTGATTCCGGCCACATTAATTTCCACTGGATCTTCGACCGTGCAGATATTGCGCTCCGGTTTGTTGAGCATATCGAGCGCCGTATAAAGCGTGACCGTTTTACCGCTACCGGTGGGTCCGGTCACCAAGATCATGCCATAGGGTCTTTTGATCGCTTCTAAATAATAGTCTTTCTGAAAAGATTCAAACCCGAGATTCTCCAGCCCCAGCTTGGCGCCGCTGGCATCGAGGATGCGAATCACTGCCTTCTCGCCGTATAGCGTCGGCAGCGTACTGACACGAAAGTCAATTGAACGGTTCCTCGACAATCTCAGCTTCATGCGACCGTCTTGCGGTACGCGGCGCTCTGCGATGTCGAGTCTTGAGAGAATTTTTACCCGTGCGGCTATACGCGCAGAGAGATTTACTGGTGGTGATGCCAGCTCGTGGAGCACACCGTCAACTCGGAATCGGACACGAAGTTTCTTTTCATAGGGTTCAATATGTATATCAGATGCGTTTTTTTTAATCGCGTCTAGAAGCATCTTGTTAACAAAGCGAACGATTGGTGTGTCGATTTGTTCAACAATGCCCTCTTCGGTTTTGCTATCCTCGTCTTCCGACGAAATATCGATGTCCTCAAGTCCTTCTTCGTCACCGACCAAGTCAGAGTAAGTACTGTCGTTGGCCTCACGTGCCCGCTCAATAGCGACCGATAATTGATCTTGGTCCACGAGTATCGGTTCCACGCCAAGGCCAGTGTGGAATTTGACGTCTTCCAGAGCGCGCCGATCGGTGGGGTCCGATATGGCGAGGAATATCTTTGTGCCCCGCTTGTATAGCGGGAGAACATTATGCTTCTCGATCAGGCCGTCGGCGACCAATCCCACTGGCGCTTGTTCTAAATCGATCGCGCTGATGTCCAGCAGCGGTAAACCGAATTCTTCTGATGCCGCCCAACTCAGTTGATCGGTAGGGATTGTCTTGCTGTGCGCAACCTGAGTGAAGAACGAACGGCTCTTTTGGATCGCTGTTTGCTGTAGCTTATCGGCATTATCTCGCGACAGGAGATCGGCCCGCACGAGGCGCAGGGCCAAGCCACTCAATTGGAAGGCTGTACTCGGAGTCGCCATCAAGATTTCCAAATAATTATTGGGTATTTTTGATTAAATATAGCAGAAAATATCGCGACTCTGCGCCAAATCCGAGGGGTAAATCATAAAACTTTGTCATTTTCCCGGCCTGACGCACCCTCTAGTGCGATGCGCACATAGTGCATCAAGGCCACACAAAGAGAGGCTAAGAGGTTGTTTAGATTTAGGAATTCGGTCGGCGCCCGGCAAGATTCGTCGCTACCGGGTAACGCCTATCTCGGCCCTGAGGCGAAACAACGCTTGGGGTTGCGTTTCACTCCAAAGCAAATGAAAGAGTTGGTGCCAGTACCAATGGGTGAGCACCAGTTCGGTAGCACAAAATCCCTCGTCCTTTGAAAGAAGACACGCTTGGGATGTGGGGTTAGGGCGAAACCTGCTGTTAATCACCGTGGTTGGTTCCCGTCACCCCGACCGTACCCCGGTGGAGATGAGGCATAGCCAAGAATGTCATGTAGTTTGTTCGAGGAGCCGTTCAAATCTTTTGCCAACTTCGGTCCACGTCAGCGTCTCCACTTTTGGCAGTTGATGTATTGAGGTAAATTTCCTTATTTTGTTAATTGTTTCTTCATGGTTCTCGATATCAAACAGGAAATCGACGTCCTTTCCGAACATCCATTCTGTCGCTAACGTTCGACTAGCGATAACCGGTATTTCGCAAGCTAACGCTTCGTATATTTGGGTCTACGACGGAATCGTGTGGGTTGAAATCGGCATTTCTGGGTAGTGGCGGAAGAAATGCCGCGACAATTTTCAACTTAAGATGCTCCTCATCACGATAGCCATAGGCCCGTCATTGTAGAGCGCGTATTTTGTTGTTGACCCCTTCCACCAAACCGAGACTGACTTTGTTATCTGGATGACAATAAGAGGCAATACCGTCCCAATGGGATTCAATCATCTCAGCGAACTTCCGATACGGCTGCAGCCGCTGCCACTTCAAGCCCTGTTTCCACCGCTCAA
The DNA here is from genome assembly GCA_947259875.1 of uncultured Gammaproteobacteria bacterium. Lineage (GTDB taxonomy): Bacteria > Pseudomonadota > Gammaproteobacteria > Arenicellales > JAANXG01 > CALZGZ01. Next base: position 10,098 of record CAMYNX010000055.1, read on the forward strand.
AGAAGGCGCGCGCGCCCCCTTCGGTGCGGTAGTCCCAGAGTTGTCTAAAAGCTTCCTTGAGGACTTAGGCCGTGTTCAGACGGCGGTTGGCTTGGAGCAGTTTCTTCAGGGCCCGTCGCCCATCCAGGCTCAGGTTCTCGCGCCGCGAGAGCAGGGTATAACGTTGGCCCTTGATGTAGCTCCTGTCCTTGCCACTGAGACGTTGGTACTCGCTGCGCCGGACTTCATCGAGGGCCTTTGAGAGATGGCGCATGATATGGAATTTATCGAAGATGATCCGAGCATAAGGAAATGCAATGTATGACATACAGCGTCGCGAGTATAAGGCGCGAACCATGGTCACGGTTCTGGGAGATTTCTTGGGTTATCCTCTCCATCAATCGCGCCTACTGAATGTCGGCGGCGCTGATGGACTACATGATCGGACCTGACAGCGGTAAGGCAAAACTTGCAGCATTCATTGCTGCCAACTGTCCGTGGTTGAGTCCCGGCTACATCTGGTTGCTGTACAAAACCGGGACACGGTAAGAAATGCGTCAACTGCGCAACGTGGTGACAGAATATACACCGGTGGATTTTGACGTGGTAAGCAAATACCGTATTTTGTTACCGTTAAAGTTGCGGCGACGGTGAGTTGGGTATGGCCACAACTCTCTGATATAAGTCCTTGAACCTGCCTGCGATAACGGGCCAATCGTATTTTTCTTTGGCGTGTTGCTGTGCGTTGTTTGCGATACGTTTCGCCAACTGGTCATCGCTTAAAAGATGTTCTAGAGCACGTTGTAGGTTCTCATGGCAACCGGGCTCAACAAGCAAGCCGGTCTCATTGTGAGTTATGACTTCGGGTATCCCGCCCGCTCTGGTTCCTATGACGGGCAGAGCAGCGGAGAAAGCCTCGATGAATACTACCCCTTGTCCTTCGGTGTCTCCTGAGGATGCCTCTATCGAGGGGGCAACGAAAACATCAGCCGCCGCGTAAAAGTCCGGTAATATTGAATTGTCTACCTTACCCCAGAATTTTACGACATCCTGAATATCAAGCTCTTTCCCTTGCCGCTCAAGTTTGGCGCGGTCTTCACCATCACCCACTATCCACAGTCGCAGGTTGATATGACCGGCTCGAGATAATTCTGCGATTGCGCGAATTAGATGAGCAACCCCCTTTTTTTCCACTAATCGACCAACAAAAAGAATGATTTTTACATCGGTTGATAAATCAGCACGCAATCTGCTCCGGTTGCCGGACATGAAGCGTGTAACGTCAACACCCATGGGGATAACTTCGAGGGGCGTTCTGATTGCAGGACTTGATATGGCTGACGCGGTGGCGTTCGTATTTGTCGTCCATATGGTGCTTTTGTTTATTGCAAAATGTTTTAGCTTCTTCAACCAGGGAGAGTTGAGGGCAAATGCGTCTGCGCCGTGGCCGGTAACGATCGTCGGTATCTTGAAAATCATTGTATTGACGCCGCAGGCCAGCCCGGCCGGTACGATCCAATGCGCATGGAGAAGGTCCGGTTTAGTCTGTTTGATCAGCCGGCGTATTCCCAGCGACATACCGAACATGAATGCCGGCGCTTGCAACCATAACAATGGACTACGCCTCAGATTCAGTAATGCTCCTGATCCATAGGCGAGGCGTTGCCATTTTTTCGGAAAGTAACCAAAGTAATTCACGCTGACCGGCGAATCTAGAACCTGTTGATGGCCCGTACCCGCGGGGGCGAGCACGGTAACCGAGACACCGAGACTGTTTAGGTTTTCTGCGAGATAACGAAGAAAAATCGATGCGGAATCGGTCTCGAAACGAGGATAGCTGGAAGCCACGAATAGAACGTGGATCGACAAGGTTAAGAGTCCATACGGCGGCGCCTCTCCTCGGAATTTCGATAATGCAAGGAGGACACCTGCTCAGAAAGAATGCCAATTAAGAAAATAATGAGTGATGAAACGTACAACAACGCACTCATATTCGTGAATCGCGACTCATCGATATAGGTGTACCCGTAATACACAGTGGCGATTGAAAACAGTATCGCACTAATGGGAAGGAATAGCCTCATAGGTGAAAATAATGCGCCGATTTTCAAAATGATTACTAGAAAGCGTATACCATCTTTTAAAACGCTGATATTGCTTTGGGAATCAGTGTCGCGCTGTTTTGCTTCTATTGGAACATATGTTACCGCATAGCCGTTCCGGAAAAATGCCATCGTACTCGTTGTAGGATAAGAGAATCCATTTGGCAGTAAATACAAGAAGTTCTTGAATGCCTTCGCGCGGACGGCGCGAAAGCCGGAGGTGAGATCCTCAATATGATATCCCGTCATCAGGCTCGCGAGCCTGTTGAAGCCGGTATTGGCTAGTAGCCGGGGAAAGGATGCTTGGGTCTTGGCAGAACGAGACCCGACTACCATGTCGTAGCCATCTTCGATCTTGGCTAGCAATCTTGTTATGTCTTTGGCTGCGTGTTGGCCATCAGCGTCCATGAACACAAGCACATCGCCGGAGGCCGCGCGCGCGCCGGTTTTGATCGAGGCGCCATTACCGATGTTGTAGGGGTGTCTTAAAATTGTCACGCCCTCAATGCTTGGAATCTCCTGCGATGAGCCGTCATCCACGACCATGACCTCGGCATCCGGGTGCAGGGTCAGGATCTGCTCGCACAGCGGAGCAATGGTGTCTTGTTCATTGAAACAAGGAAGGATGATGCTCAACGAAGATTCAGCGCTTGGGCATTTCATCTCGGGACAGCTCGCGATTCAAATAACTTTCCCAGTGTGCCAAGGCCTTGGAATCAATGCTAACTCTTGCGATGGAATATTTATTGGCATTCTTGGCTCGTAACAAGGCATCCTTGGACTCGTCCCATTTTCCCACTACCGCCCAAAATCTTGATTCTAGCAGAGCATAGTCCATCCGCGAGTGATGAAGAAATGCACTTCTCAACGCCTGGGCCGCCCGGACGTAGTCTTTTAAGTATTTGTGTATCTTGGACTCCACCACATATAAATTCGCGGTTCGTGTCCCTTTGCCTTGGAAATCGGGATTGGCTTGCAGGGCTTGTACTAATCGCAGGGTATGGTTTGGCGTCAACGTCACGCAACGCTTGTTTCGTTGGTTCTGGAGCATGAACTCCAGACTCTGGGCAACCGCGGTGTCATATCGTGATTGGGATATTTGAGATACGAGTAACTCGAATTCAGTGTCATCCAATTCCTCACCTTGCAGGCAATGCACCACCGCGAGTTGCAATGGTGGGCTGGCTATATCGGGATCGATGGCGGCGGCTTTGTTTAAAAAATCCTCAGTTTTTTCGAAGTTACCATAGCGTAGCCAGACACTGGCGGCATTCTGCTGAGACCGATAGGATGAGGGGTGCTCCAGCGCCCAGACCGTCGCGATTGCCAGCGGATTACCCCACAAAGAGGCGGCGTGGGCTGTGGTAACGGCGATGAGGATACCGAATATCAATAAAGATGCCTGGAAAAATTTCGACAAATCGCTGCGAATAGTAAATACGTAGTAAACCATGGCGAACAGTATTCCATACATCGCCAAATAGTTGCGGTGCTCAAAGTAGAGTTCCAGGGGAAAGATCGTCGATTCCATAAGGTGGCTGATGAAAAACCAGATGATCGCAAAGGCTAGCAACGGATAACGACTTCGTGACAGAAACGCAGTCAACCCGAGGCCAATCAAGCCGGCGACTGATAATAGAGTCGACACGGGATCTAACAGAGATCGAGACACGACATAATAATCATGAAAGATACCCGTACCTTGACGTACAGGGACAATGATATGACCGAGGTAATCGAAAATTATCCGACTCTCGGTCATCAACCTTTCACTCATGGTAAAAGGCCGTGCTGCAAATCCCGACTGGATGGATGGAATTCGCCAGATTAGCCAGGATACAAAGATCGTTAGCGGCAGGTATACAAAGACCGACGCCCATACGTTCCATTTCGGGGGCGGATCAACACCCCCTTTGCGCAGAATCAAGTATTCGATGGCCAACGCGAAAAGAAGGATGAGCAATCCGTTTTCCTTGCTCAAGGTTGCGAGCGTGCCGCCGATAACGATCCCGGCCGTCATCCACAGGTAACCGGTGTTGATGTTCTTAGCGGTGGTGACTCGCCCATGGCTGTAGGCCAGTAAGCCGAGGACGGTGAATAGCGTGGAGAGCTGCGCCATCCTCTGCACCACATAAAGAGTTGTAGAGACATTGAACGGATGCAGTAGCCATACGCCCATGGTAATGACCGCAATGGCTTGGTTGAGAGGCTCTTGATGCTTGTTCATGACACGGCACAGCAACAAGCTGAGCCACGCCAGGCCCAGTCCGGTGAACAGATGCAGCAGCAGATTGGTGCGTTTGAACCGGTATGGCGTAGACGGCCACGTATTGTCGTCGATGAAAAAGGAGGCAAGCGATAGCGGGCGGCCCAATGCCCCGGCGGTGCCGGTCAGAATGTACCGGTAGGCGTCGCCGACATTGTGCACGGTCTGCATGCCCTGCAGAGCCGGTATGTCATCCAACAAGAAGGAACCCTGTAAACCGGGGCTGTAGAGCCACCACACCAGTACGAGCAGGATGACGAGCGCCCCGGACGGGGCGAATCCAAAGAGCCTGTCTTTGAAAGGATAATTCAAATGACCCAACGTTAAAAAAAGACCCCGGTCGGAACCGGGGTCAATATCACATTTGCTAAATAAGATCTAAGTTTATGGGCGACACTCCGGCGGCAGATACCTTGTCAAAATGCCGTCAGTTGAAGGCGATTCACATTCAAAGTTGACCGATCCGGCACCCGTCGTCGGTGTCAGGGTCACTTTCTTGCCGGTGATCTTTGATTCGGTTTTGTAGGTAATCGTGATGATCGCCGAGCCACCCGTGATATCAACCGAGGCGGTGTAATCGCCGGTGATATCGCCAGGTGATGCCACCCCGGCCTGGGTGTTATTGGTGGGCAGCGTACCCTCCGAGACATAGTATTCGGCGACACCAGTCTTGGCGGGAGAGGCCAGGACCAGGCCTTCCGACACCTTCGCGCGGATGGTGTAGTCCTGATACGCCGGGATCGCGATCGCGGCCAAGATGCCTATGATCGCCACCACGATCATCAGTTCGATTAAAGTAAAACCACGTTGTTTCATCGTTACATCTCCTAATTTCTTGGTGTTACACACCTGGTTACCTGAAATTTGAAAGTCACCTCACTAAAAAATCATCTCAGTTTAAAGGAACAGCGGCCAAATCCTTGGCCGCAGGTTCCCTTACACCCCAGACATCCCCACTGAGCCAGCGATGTTCGGTTCGCTGCGGTTGCCTGTTTTAGTTGCAGGAACCATGCCAACTTGGGGGATTATTTGGCGGACTTTGTTTTTTATTTTATAATCAGTAAGTTATATCAATGCAATCTGGTCGTAGCGGCAAACCGATAAACGGTATATTTTTTTGTATCGACGGGTTTCGTCACTTTGACTGACAAATTTTGTTAGTGCAACCCTAATCTATCCCGAATTTGTCCAACTTGTAACGCAATGACCGGAACGACATCCCCAGCAGCTTGGCGGCGGCGGTCTTGTTCTGGCTGGTCTGGGTCAACGCGTCGATCAAGGCCTGCTTTTCGATACGCGCTAGGTACCCCTCCAGGGGTTCGCCGCCAGGCACGAAGCCGGTGTGTGAGGCACCGCGGTTGGATTGGCTAAGGCCAAGGTCTTCGGCAGCAATCGTATCGCCGTCACAAAGGGCCACCGCCCGCTGTAATATGTTTTCCAGCTCGCGCACGTTTCCCGGAAAGGCATACGCATTCAGGGCTGCATAGGCATCTCGAGTTAAGACGTAGGGAGGACCGTCTTCATCAAGACGTCTTAGGAAGTGCTCCACGAGCAATGGAATATCTCCGACCCGTTCGCGCAAGTTGGGAACGCGCAATTCAATGACATTGATCCGGTAATATAAATCCTCACGAAATTTGCCTTTGGCTACCAGGCCGCTCAGATCCCGTTGCGTCGCGCTCAAAAAACGCACATTAATCGGCACCTCGGCTTGGGCCCCCACGGACCGTACTGCCTTTTCCTGAATAGCACGTAACAGCTTGACTTGCATGTGCATGGGCAACTCGGCGACTTCATCCAGAAACAGCGTGCCGCCATCGGCGGCCTGAAACAAGCCGGGTTTATTCGCCGTGGCACCGGTGAAACTGCCCTTCCTATGGCCGAAAAACTCGCTTTCCATCAACTCCGAGGGTATAGCGCCGCAGTTGACGGGTACGAACGGCGCCTCCGATCTCGCGCTTTGGTCATGGATGAGACGGGCCACCAATTCCTTACCAGTGCCCGAGTCGCCGCTGATGTAGATAGGGGCCTGGCTTCGCGCCAGCTTACCGATCTTCCCGCGTATTCCCTGCATCGCCGGCGAATCGCCAATCAGCATGTGGCGATGCCGGCGTTCCTTGTCATGGGCCGGCAACGACGCCTTGAGCGCAGCGGCGACTAGATTGCGCAGATCGTCCAGTTGAACCGGTTTGGATACAAAATCGAATGCGCCGGCTTTGAGCGACTCCACCGCCGATTCCACATTTCCGTAGGCGGTGATCACCGCGATGGGTAGATGAGGATACTTTTCTTGCGCGAAACGCACGAGATCTATGCCGCTACCGTCAGGTAAACGCATGTCGGTTAGACACAAATTGAATGTCTTATCCTCGAGCAATTTCTTGGCTTCTTTAACCGTGCCCGCTTCGTTGGTTGCCAAGTTCATGCGCGAAAGCGTCATGGATAACAACTCCCGAATGTCAGGTTCGTCATCAATCACCAGAACCCGTTGCGAGGATTTGTTCATGTGGAGTGATTACACATTTCGTTGGGTGTGAACTGAATTCGAAACCGGCTACCCGGTGGCTCCATGGGAATATAGTCTAGTCGTCCGTAGTTGTTTTCACATAGCGCTCGCGACAAATATAGCCCCAAGCCCGTTCCGTGCCTCTTGGCTGCGGTGAAGAACGGTTCAAAGATTTTATCCTCAAGCTCTGCCGGTACTCCTGAACCGCGATCTACCACGTCTAGATAGGGTACGCCCAGTTCATGATTCCAACCGCCCTCCAGGAACACGACCGGTTGCCCGTTATAAGGAGGACTGTGGCGGATCGCGTTCTCACACAGATTGACCAGGACTTGATGCAGTTGGTCAGGGTCCATGCACGCGCTCAGATCGACGTTTTTAAACGCGATTGACTCCGGCGACAGGTTCTGTGTCTGAACGAAGCCGGTGCGAAATTCCTGAAGCCATTTCTCGAGGTGCAGTAATACCGGATTCGACGATCGCGGCCGGCCCAATTGCAGGATGGCCTTGATAATCTGGTCAAGTCGATTCGTGTTGTCATTGATAATCCGCGTCAACTGACGGTCTTGTTCTTTGAGTTGTGGGGACTCATTGATTAACTGGCTCGCGTGACTGATCGCGCCCAGTGGGTTACGGATCTCATGGGCGATCGCCGCGGTTAGACGGCCGAGCGCGGCAAGCTTCAACTGTTGTGCCTGGCGCTCAGTCTGAGACATGTCCTCCAGAAAGATCGCGGTGATCCCTCCTTCCCTCTCGGTCACACGAACAAAGCGTGGCAATACATTGGGGCCATGTTCGCGCAGCCGCAACGGCTGCGGCTCCACGTGCGGAGCGCGCTTCCAATTTTCAAAGGCCTCGGCTAGGTCGGGGCTAATGGTCTCCAACGTCCAGGGTTGGGCAATGGACTGAATGTCGACACCCAATAAGTCCTTAATCACTAGATTAAACAGGCGCACCTGGCCGGACTTATCGGTGACCAATATTCCGGTTTGCAAGCGGGCGACAACCAACTCATTGAGTTTGGCCAAATCGACCACCTCTGCAGCGCGGCGGTCTGCGAGGGCCTGGGTCCGGCGGATGCGTTCCGAGACAAAAGACAACAGTATTCCGGTACTGAAAAGGCCGATCCCGAGGAAACCAAGCTGGGTGAAGCTTCCGCTGGTACCTGCAAATAACGTGAGGCTGATGCCATGATCAGCAAGACTGACCAGGGTTGCCACCGCGGCGAAGAAGATTGCCATGCGGCCGGTAAGCACCACGCCACTGGCGGCCACCGAGACGATGAGCAGTAAACTCAATCCGCTGCTGATGCCGCCGCTGGCATGGGCCAGCAGGGTGACGAGTACTATATCGAGGGAGAACTGAATGTACGCCTGGATACGGAATGCCGGCTTTCCTTGAGTGATGGTGTAGGTATTCACAACACTCAGAATCAGCATCGCGATGCTGGCGGACAAGAATAAACCGGGTGAGCGTTCTCCAAGATTGACGAATTCCGCACGCCCAAGCGCTAATGCGGAAAATCCCGTCGCCAGCACCAACCGGTAAAGATTGAAGTAGTAAAGGGCTTGCCACAACGCCTTGCTGTCGGTTTGCAAGGCAGTTGGAGTGTTTTTTCGGGTTTGCACCATCTTAAGACGCCTACGCCCTGGCCAATGCCCAGACCTGTATATGTTCCACTCCAGCGCACTTCAAGCATCGAGCTAATTGGCTAACAGTATGGCCGCTGGTCATCACATCGTCCACAATCGCAACGTGCCGGTAGGAAATGGGGCCACGAATTGCGAACGCATTGCGTATATTTTGCCGCCTTTGTTTGATCGGTAGCTCGGCCTGCGGTCGCGTATCGCGCGTGCGGATCGCGGCACGCCGCTCGATGTGGACGCCCAGCGAGCGTGCGATCGGCCGAGCCAATTCCACAGACTGATTGAACCCACGGTGACGCAAACGCGAGCGGTGCAACGGAACCGGAATAATGACATCGGGCAGGATGGTGATGCGTGGTCCCACCTCGCGCAAAAATAATTCGCCGAGTAGGCGGGCATGCCGCATCTGGCGGCGGTATTTGAATTCATGAATGAGATGATCCACAGGCGGGCGATAGGCCAGCGGTGCAATGGTTACGTCAAACTCTGGCTGATTATGTTGGCACTGGCCACATAACCCAATGCCTGGGTAACGCCCACCGCAACGTGGACACTGCGGTGACGGCCGTGGCAGATCGCCTATACAGTCCGGACACAATGCCAATTGCCCCTCGACCGGATTGACGCACACCGCGCATTGTGGTGTATACAGCCATTCGAGCACATTTTTTACACAATGGTCAATCCGTGGCATCCTTGTAAGTTGACGCATAATCCCTAATCCTTCCCGTTGATCTGATGACCGATATCGAATCTAGCACCGCCCAGTCCCGCGACTCGAAGCACGATGCCCCGCCCTGGGGCGAGGACCAGGTCTTAGCACTGCTCGAGCTGCCGTTCAATGACCTTATTTTTAAAGCACAAATAATCCATAGGCAACACTTCAATGCTAATGAGGTGCAGCTCAGTAGCCTGCTTAGCATAAAGACCGGCGCCTGTCCCGAGGACTGCGGCTATTGCCCGCAAAGCGCGCATTACAAAACTGGAATCAAAGCCGACCAACTCATGGCGGTGGACGACATCGTCAATGCCGCCAAAAACGCCAAGCGCAATGGGGCAACCCGGTTTTGCATGGGCGCCGCATGGCGCAATCCCAAAGACGATGATTTGGAAACAGTCGCTGAGGCTATTCAAAACGTGAAGATGCTCGGTCTGGAGACCTGCGCGACGCTGGGTATGTTAACCGCCGATCAGGCACGGCGACTAAAGCAAGCGGGTCTGGATTATTACAACCACAATCTCGATACTTCCGCCGCATTTTACAGCGAGATCATCTCCACGCGCAGCTATGATGATCGATTGCAGACGCTTAATTTTGTTCGCGAGTGTGGTATCCGCGTTTGTTGCGGCGGCATCATCGGTATGGGCGAGTCGCGAACCGATCGTGCTGCCCTGATCACCACCCTGGCGAACTTACCGGTTTATCCAGAGAGCGTGCCAATCAACATGTTGGTTCAAGTACCAGGCACCCCGCTGCACGGTGCGGAGAAACCCGATGTATTCGAATTCGTGCGCACCATCGCGGTGGCGCGCATTACGATGCCTACCGCCTACGTGCGTTTGTCCGCCGGTCGGGACGAAATGAGCGATGAGTTGCAGGCATGGTGTTTCTTCGCCGGCGCCAACTCGATATTTTCTGGAGAGAAACTGCTCACCACCGGCAATGCAACGGTCACGCATGACCAATCCTTGTTCGAGCGCTTGGGAATACGGCCGCAGACAGCGTGACTGCGGCGCTCACGATCCTATTGCCCGGCGGGAACAACGCTGCGCCGTTACCGATGGCTAGCCGCAGATGACCTGGGACGCTGAATTGACGCGCCGGCTCGCGCAACGCCATGCCGACAATCTGTTTCGCCGGCGCATCACCCTAACTGGTGCCCAGGGCCCTCGAATCACCACCGATGAGGGCAGTTATTTGAGTTTTTGCAGCAACGACTATCTTGGTTTGGCCAGTGATCCCCGGGTGATTCGCGCCCTGCAGGAGGCGGCCAATCAGTATGGTGTCGGTGCTGGCGCCTCGCACCTAGTAACCGGTCATCAGCGGATTCACGAATTGTTGGAACAGGCATTAGCCGAGTTTGTGGGCGCGCCACGGGCATTGTTGTTTTCCACTGGTTATATGGCCAATCTCGGTATCGCAAATGCGCTGTTGGGGCGCGGCGATTTATTGATCGAAGACCGGCTCAATCACGCCTCGTTGATCGATGCAGGCTTACTGTGTCGTGCCGAGTTGCGACGCTACACACATGCCGATGTTGATGCGGTGCGGCGGCTGCTCGCATCTTCCAAGGCAGTGCGTAAATTGATTCTTACCGATGCGGTGTTCAGTATGGACGGTGACCTCGCGCCGGTAGCGGATCTAGTTGCGGTGGCCGGTGATTATGATGCCCGTATTGTGCTGGACGATGCGCACGGCCTGGGGGTGCTTGGCGTGGGTGGACGCGGTTCCCTGGAGCATCACTCGGTTTCGATCGCCCCGCCGGTGATTTTGATGGGGACCCTGGGCAAGGCGCTGGGAACCTTTGGTGCATTTGTCGCCGGGGATGAAGCGCTGATCGAAACCCTGATCCAGGAGGCGCGGACCTATATATACACTACCGCACCGCCACCGGCGGTGGCGGCGGCGACTTGCGAGGCGTTGCGCATCGTGCGGGAAGAGCCATGGCGGCGCGAGCGGTTGAGACACCTGGTGCAACACTTTCGCCGGGGGGCGGGTGAGTTGGGTCTGCCGTTGGCGGATTCGGATACTCCCATTCAACCGATCATCATCGGCGAACCGCAGCAGGCGCTGGCGGTTAGCCGCGGCTTGAAGAAAACCGGCGTGCTGGTTACCGCAATCCGGCCGCCCACAGTACCACCGCATACGTCACGGTTGCGGGTGACATTTTCCGCCGGTCACAGCGAACAGGACGTGGATCGCCTGCTCGACGCATTGAGCGGTCACATGAACAGCGCTCACTAGACCATGGCCGCCGTGGCGAAGCGACAACTGGTTTTGGTGCACGGATGGGGGGTCAATCGTTGTGTGTGGCGTCCCATCGCCGACGCGCTGGCAAAGCGGTATCAGATTGTCGCTGCGGATCTACCCGGATACGGCGGACATTCCGCGTTAGATGGGAGCGATTCATTACTGACCATGGCGGAGGCCGTCGCCGATTCGGTCACCGGTCCGGCGGTGTGGGTGGGATGGTCTTTGGGTGGGATGGTGGCGATGCAGGTGGCGATGTCCCGTCCCTCGCAGGTGATTCAATTGATTTTGGTTGGCAGCACTGCCAAGTTCATTGCCGACCGTCAATGGCAGCACGGCGTTTCCGCCGGTAATATGGACCGATTTTGTCACGACTTGTCGACAGACTACGATGCGGCTTTGATCCGCTTTTTGTTGTTGCAATCCGCGAAGCTTGGTCACAGCAGGCAACTGGCCCGGCAACTCGGCGCCTTGATAGCCGCTTGCGGGGTACCCGACAAGAGGGCCTTGGAACGCAGTCTGGAAATATTGAAATCCAGCGATCTTCGTCCGCTGCTCTCACGGGTGACGGTCCCCACCGATGTCATCCACGGCCGCTTAGATCGACTGGTGCCGCCCGCGGCTGCCGAGTATCTGGCTGACCGGATTCCGAATGCGCGCCTCTTCTGGTTACCCGGCGGGCACGCGCCGTTTGTGACTCATCCACAGGAATTCGTTAGCTTATTGGTTCGCGACGATGCATGAACCAATGCGGTTCCAACTCGATAAACGGTGTGTGCGCCGGTCTTTTGAGCGCGCCGCGCAAACGTACTACCAAACGGCGGTGCTACAGAAGCAAATTGCCGATGAGATGATCAGCCGTCTTGACATCATCAAGATCCGACCCGCCACCATCATTGATGTGGGTTGTGGCACTGGATACGCACTTCGGCGGCTGCAAAAGTGGTGTCCGAAGGCGGTGGTGATTGGATTGGATATCGCGCCGGCGATGTTGCAACAGGCGCGCCGTTGGCCCCGGTGGTTTCGGTCGCAACCGTTGGTTGCCGGCGACGCGGAACACTGCCCCTTTAAAGACCGGTCTATCGACATGATTTTTTGCAACGTAACATTGCAATGGTGTGATCTGGACTTGGCCTTGGCGGAGTTTTCGCGAGTACTCAAGCCCGACGGTTTGTTGATGTTTTCTACTTTTGGCCCCGATACCCTTAAAGAGATTCGCCACGCGTGGCGGCAAGTAGATGATGACATTCATGTGCACACGTTTATCGATATGCATGATATCGGGGATGCGATGACCCGTAATCTATTCCAGACGCCCGTCGTGGATGTGGATTACGCGGCATTGACGTACGCTAATCTTAACGACCTGTTGATGGATTTGAAGTTGATCGGCTCTAACAACGCGGCGGCGTATCGCTTCAAAGGATTGGTCGGTAAAACCCGGTTTGCGCGGTTTCGTCGTGCAATGGAGTCGCACAAGGACCCGCAGGGGCGGCTCCAGTGCTCCTACGAGATTATCTATGGTCATGCCTGGGCGCCGGCACATCGCTCGTCTCGCGACCGCGAAGGCGTGATATCGATACCGGTGACCGAGATTAGAAAAGGATAACAATGGCCACGGGTGTGTTCGTAACCGGCACCGATACCGAGATCGGGAAGACCTTGTTCGCGCAAGCGCTGGTGTGGCGTTGGAGGCAGGACGGGCGCCGGGTCGCGGTGATGAAACCGGTGGCCAGCGGCTGCCGGACTACCGATGCCGGACTGCGGAATGCGGACGCCGAACGTTTACTGGCGGTAAGCAACGTCGATGCACCCTACGAAACGGTTAACCCGTATGCGTTTGCGCCGGCGGTCGCGCCCCATCTTGCCGCCGCCCAGGCAGGTGTTCGCATCGATTGCGCGCGCATCCGCGCTTGCTTCGATGAGTTGGTCGCCGCCAGCGATGCCGTCGTCGTCGAGGGAGTAGGGGGGTGGTGGGTCCCGTTGGGCCCGGATTCCACGGTGGCGGATCTCGCCCGATCCCTGGGTCTGCCGGTCGTTTTGGTGGTCGGCATCCGCCTGGGCTGTTTGAATCATGCATTGTTGACCGCCGCGGCCATCAGCGGTGCCGGCGTCGAGCTGGCGGGGTGGGCCGCCAACCATATCGAGGCGCACACGGAGCTGGCGATGGAAAATGTGGATGCGCTAAGAGCCCGGCTGGATGCCCCGCTGTGGGGCGTGATCCCGCACCTGTCGGCGGATCCGGACCCGGCGACGATGAGTCGTTACCTGACGGGTCTGCCCCCTTGATGGTGGATAACTTCGGCGCCTGCGGCTGGGAACTAGGCGATCCTTAACGGGTCACACTCCCCAAATGTCTCGGGGCGGCAGTAAAAACCTTAAGTTGACAGTGTTGATGGGTTATTTTCCGTATGCTACTGTCCGCGCCCGTCTGGTAGGTGTTGTGGATTGGAGGAGACGACCATTCCTGTAGCGGCAATCGGCGACGAGTTTCGAGCTGTCATCCGCCGAAACAGCTCCATGACCCCGCGTTCTATGGCGGTGGTGGTCATCTGTTTTTCGGTGCTTGCGGTTACGATCAGCCTCAGTTTCTTCACCCTGGGTTATTGGTTGATCCTTCCCTTCGCAGGGCTCGAGATCTTGGCGGTAGCAGCAGCGATGGTGGTCACTGTGCGTGGGACGACGGATTACGAGTTGATCACCGTGAAAGAGCAGAAGGTCACGATCACTCAAAGACAAGGCAAGCGTACGGTTACGCATGACTTTCAACGCTATTGGACACGGATTAGGCGGGAGCGGGGGGCGAACAGGCTCCACCCGACTCACTTATTAGTCGGCTCTCACGGACGTTTTGTTGCGATCGGTTCGGTATTGACCGAGGAAGTAAAAGACAAACTGGCACAACAGATAAAAGATGCGATTCGTTACCATCGCCCAGAAGTGCATAACAATGTTTCGGAGTAAACGACCCATGTTATCTTCGCGAATAAGAACCGCCGTCACCACCGTCTTGAGCATTGCGGCAATCGGCCTAACGGCCGATGTTGCCGTCGCCGCCTGGGAGTTCAATCTCCAGTCACCGGTATCTCCCATCGGGCGCGAAATCCTCGAACTGCACAACTTAATCATGCTGATTTGCTTGATCATCTTCGTGGTCGTATTTTCAGTCATGTTTTATTCCATCTATGCCCATCGCAAAAGTAAGGGCTTTCAAGCGGCGCAGTTTTCGCACAGCACGAAAGCGGAAGTGGTGTGGACTATCATTCCGTTTTTGATTCTGATCGGTATGGCGATTCCATCGACGGCGACATTGATCAACATGGAGGACACGTCAAAAGCCGATCTCACAGTAAAGATCACCGGTTATCAATGGAAGTGGCCGAAGGCATTGAACCCAAGGGTGCGAACTATCTGCTCGAGGTGGACAAGCCGCTGGTGATACCGACCAACAGAAAGGTTCGGTTTCTACTGACCGCGAACGATGTGATTCATGCCTGGTGGATACCGCAGTTCGGAACCAAGAAAGACGCGATACCAGGCTATATCAACGAGCTGTGGACCTTGGTCGAAAAACCGGGCACTTATCGTGGACAGTGCGCCGAGCTGTGCGGAAAGGATCATGGGTTTATGCCAATCGTGGTAGAGGCGAAATCGCCGGAACAGTTTGAAGCCTGGCTCGCAAGTGAGAAGCAGGGTCAAGCCAAGGATACTGCTGACGCTGCCAGGGAATGGTCCAAAGGCGAGTTGTTGACGCATGGCGAGAAGGTCTATGCCAACTGCGTCGCGTGTCATGGTGCTGACGGTAAGGGTATGCCCGGTGCGTTTCCCGCCATCACTGGCAATCCGGTCGCAACCGGCCCAGTCGCTGCGCATGTGAGCGTTGTGATGAACGGTAAAACCGGTACTGCAATGCAGGCGTTCAAGAACCAACTCTCGGATCTCGACATCGCGGCAGTGGTTACCTATCAGCGCAACGCGCTTGGCAATAACACCGGTGACATAGTGCAGCCCACTCAGGTCAATAGCGTACGCTAAAAGAGAATGCGCGTAATAAGGAGACAATAACTATGGCAACAGCAGACGCCGCCCATCACGACGAACATCACGCTCACCCCACCGGCATCCTGCGTTGGATTACGACCACCAATCACAAGGATATCGGAACGCTTTACCTGCTTTTTTCCCTGACCATGTTCATGGTCGGCGGGTTGATGGCGTTGGTGATTCGTGCCGAGTTATTTCAGCCAGGGTTGCAGGTAGTAGACCCGCATTTCTTCAATCAAATGACCACGATGCACGCGCTGGTCATGATCTTCGGCGCAGTCATGCCGGGTTTCGTCGGGTTTGCGAACTGGATGTTACCGATGATGATCGGGGCTCCGGACATGGCGTTACCGCGCCTCAACAATTGGAGTTTCTGGATATTACCTTTCGCATTCACGATGCTGTTGTCGAGCCTGCTCACCGCCGGCGGTGGTCCGGCATCAGGATGGACATTGTATGCGCCATTGTCGATCCAGGGTGGCATGAGCGTCGATATGACCATCTTCGCGATCCATATGATGGGGGTCTCGTCGATTCTCGGGGCGATCAATGTGATCGTGACGATTTTTAATATGCGTGCGCCGGGGATGACGTTATTGAAGATGCCGTTGTTCGTGTGGACGTGGTTGATTACCGCATTCCTGCTGATCGCGGTGATGCCGGTACTCGCGGGCGTAGTGACCATGCTGTTAACTGACCGCCACTTCGACACCGCTTTCTTCAATCCCGCCGGCGGCGGAGACCCGGTGATGTTTCAACACATCTTTTGGTTTTTCGGACACCCCGAGGTCTATATTCTGATCCTGCCGGCGTTTGGCATTATTTCTGAAATTATCCCGACGTTTTCGCGTAAGCCGCTGTTCGGTTACACCACCATGGTGCTGGCGACCGCCGGCATCGCTTTTCTGTCTTTCATCGTGTGGGCGCACCATATGTTTACCGTCGGCATGCCGCTAGCGGGTGAGCTGTTTTTCATGTACTCGACGATGTTGATCGCGGTACCCACCGGCGTGAAAGTCTTTAACTGGGTCTCCACCATGTGGCGCGGCTCGCTGACGTTTGAAACACCGATGTTGTTTGCGATTGCCGTCGTGTTTCTGTTTACCATTGGCGGTTTTTCCGGTCTGATGCTGGCGATCACGCCCGCCGACTTCCAATACCATGACACCTATTTCGTAGTCGCTCATTTCCACTACGTTCTGTTTTCGGGATCAATAATGGCGATGATGGGCGGTGCCTACTACTGGTTACCGAAATGGACCGGTCACATGTATGACGAAAAGCTCGGTAAGACCCATTTCTGGTTAAACACGATTTTCTTTAATATCACATTCTTCCCGCAGCACTTTTTGGGGCTCGCTGGGATGCCGCGGCGGATTCCCGATTATGCGTTGCAATTCACCGAGTTCAACGTGATCTCCAGCATTGGGGCATTTGGCCTTGGTCTTTCGCAGCTGCTGTTCGTCTATGTCGTCATCAAGTGCGTGCGGGGTGGAGAGAAGGCCAGCGACGAAGTATGGGAACAACCGCGCGGCCTGGAATGGACCGTGCCGTCACCGGCTCCTTACCACACGTTTGAGACGCCGCCAAGGGTCGCGTAGAAGGGTTTGCGGGTGACTAATCCAAGTGCCGAGTGTGTCAATGATCGAAAGCGGACAACGGTCAACAGGCGTCTTGCATTGTTGCTCGGTGCCGTGGCTGCGGGATTTTTCATTGTTACGTTACTAATGGATTGGTCATGACTGCAGCAACCCAGCAACCGCCCGCCAACCGGCGCTTGATTTTCCGGCTCGTTCTCGCCGTATTTGCGATGTTTGGCTTCGGGTTTGCGTTGGTGCCCTTGTATGATGTGTTCTGCGACATCACCGGACTAAACGGCAAGACCGGTGTGACCGATAGCCGGACGGTCGAAGCCACGCCGATCGATAAAGATCGGTGGGTTACAGTGGAATTTACCGGTAACGCTGCCAGTGGTTTACCTTGGGAGTTCCGACCCACGGTAGCGAAGATGGAAGTGCAGCCGGGAGCGCTTACACGGGCGACGTATATCGCGCGCAATACCAGCAACCGGACAGTGGTCGGCCGTGCGATTCCTAGTGTTACCCCGGGAGAGGCGGCCGCACATTTCAAGAAGACGGAATGTTTTTGTTTCACTGAGCAATACCTGGACGCGGGTGAGACCAAAGAAATGACGGTACAGTTCGTAGTAGAGCCGGATATTCCTCGCAGTGTGAATACGATTACCCTCTCTTATGCGTTCTTTAATACCGAGAAATTTGTCAAGCAAAAAAAGATTACGGCAAAACAGCAGGACACGAAGCTTGAAAAAACGCATCCGGGCAAGAAAAGTTAACACCAAGGTTGATGAGTCAAGGGGAACTATAAAATGAGTGGCGCACAAGGCAGCTATTACCTTCCAAATCCGAGCGCATGGCCGATCATCGGGTCCATTGGACTGTTCACTTTGTTGTTGGGCTTCATGCTGTTTCTCAACGAAGGGACGGCCGGGACGTGGTTGATGATCTTCGGTGCGTGCGTCATTGCGTTCATGTTGATTGGCTGGTTCGGCACTGTCATCAGCGAAAGCGAAGGTGGGTTGTACAACGACCAAGTTGGCATGTCGTTCCGTATGAGTATGTTGTGGTTCATCTTTTCCGAGATCATGTTCTTTGCCGCCTTTTTCGGTGCCCTGTTCTACACCCGCACCTTGGCGGTGCCGTGGTTGGCAGACACCGACCTGCTGTGGCCCAATTATGAAGGCGGATGGCCCACGGCCGGACCCAAGGGGCCGGTGCCCATCGACGCGGATACCGCGGTGGCTAATCCGGCCACGCAGTTTTCCACCATCGGGCCGTGGGGCATACCGGTGCTCAACACATTGTTGTTGTTGTCATCCAGTATCACGGTCACGATCGCTCATCATGCGCTCAAGCAAAATGCCCGCGGCAAACTTATATTGTGGCTGGGCTTGACGGTCGCGCTCGGTGTCGTGTTCTTGTACTTTCAGGCAATCGAGTATCACCACGCGTATACCGAGCTGGGCCTGACTCTGGGCACCGGTGTCTATGGGGGAACCTTTTTCATGCTGACCGGCTTTCACGGTCTGCACGTGACCATCGGCGCGATTATGCTCATGGTGGTGTGGCTGCGCTGCTTACGCGGGCACTTCAAGCCGGACAACCATTTCGCGTTTGAGGCCAGCGCCTGGTATTGGCATTTTGTAGACACGGTGTGGGTTGGGTTGTTTGTGTTTGTGTATGTGTTTTGAGCAGTTTCTGCAATTGGGGATCGGATGTCGTTCGTTGCCGCCGGCGGCCGAACCGCGGATAAGGCAAGTCGAGTCTATTTAGACGTGGTGGGCTGGGCCCAAGGAGGGCGAACTGAGTTGGACGGCGTGATCACCCCTGTGTAGAGCCCGACACACAGTAACACGAACAGCAATACCCAAATAGATATTCTTGCGGTGAGGGCTTTTAGTGTGCGCGTTCCCTGTCCACGGTCCTTGACCAGATAAAACAATCCGGAAAACAGGCTGTACAGCATGAGCGCGAAAAAAACCAAGATGATGATCTTGATCCACACAGGGATTACCTCGAAGAGAAACGCTGGGCGATTTTAGCAGAACATGGTGGTTTGGCGGGGAAAATAAAGACCAGTGGTGAAATATCGGTTCAAAGCAAAGGGGGTGCCCACTCTAGTGGTAGTGCTGCTACTGCCAATCCTGATTAGTCTGGGGTTGTGGCAGTTGGACCGTGCGCAAGAAAAACTCGGTATGCAGCGCGCATTCTTGGAGCGCGGGAGCTTGGAGCCGGTGATGCTGGGGACGGAGTTACTGGATCCGTCGCATGATGACTTCCGGCGTGCCGAGGCGCACGGCGTGTTCGAGCCCGAATTTCAGATCCTTCTCGATAATCGCGTGCATCGAGGTAGGGCCGGTTATCACGTGCTTACGCCGTTTCGCGTGGACGGGTCAAACACTCGCATCCTGGTCAACCGCGGCTGGATTGCATGGGGTGAGGATCGGCAACGGCTGCCGGAGATCGCAACGCCGGCACATCGGTTGCGCGTTTACGGCCGGTTGCGGCGTCCCCATGAGCGCTATTTTTCCTTGGAGGATGAATCTGCGCTGACCGGCAAGCGATCCGTTTGGCAGAACCTGAATATGGATCGCTATCGGGGGGTTGTCGGAGTTCCCATGCAGCCATTAGTGTTGCATCTTGATGGGGGCGATGCCCAGGCTGGCGGGTTTGTTCGCGAATGGCCCAAGTATCAAGATGTCTGGGTTGATCGCCACAAGGGCTATGCTTTTCAATGGTTTGCTTTGGCTGCCGCCTTGGTGTTTCTCTATGTCGTAGTGCATATACGGCGCCGCGACGAATCGCACGTGAATCTCAGTCAGTAGATGCGAGCAAAAATGGCAGGCGACACAAATTCCTCTAACCGCTGGCAAGTAGTGCTGATCGCGCTGCTATTCGTCGCGCCAGTGGTGGGAGCGTTGTTTTGGAAGCCGACCGGTTATGTGAATTACGGTGAGCTGGTGGAGCCGGTGCGATTGATCAAAGACGTGAGGCTTGAGAAGTTGGACGGAACCCCGTTTAACTTCAGTCACCTATATCGTAAATGGACGTTGCTCTATGTCGGTGGTCAGCTTTGTAACGAAGTGTGTAAGGATAGCTTGTACAAAATCCAGCAGGTGCGGTTGGCGCAGAGTAAGAACGCTCATCGGGTGCAATGTGTCTATTTGGTGCCGGCCGATGGTGGAACCACCGGCGCGCAGAAATTGATAAGTCAACATCCCGGCATGATTGGTCTCGCTGCCGAAGAAGTTTCGTTCAAGCAGCTTGCGGAGCAATTCAAAGTTAATAGTCAGACACCGTTGAACGGTGCACAGCGGATATATGTCATTGACCCATTGGGTAACCTGATGATGAGTTATCCACCCGATGCCGACCCGAGTAATATGAACAAAGATCTGAGACGTCTTCTCAAGGTCTCACAGGTAGGTTAGCCAGATGAAAACAACCGTCACCACAACACGAACGGCATTGTCGTTTACTCAGCAACTGACTCAATACTATGAGCTGACAAAACCGCGTGTCGTGTCGCTGATCATGTTCACCGCCATTGTCGGAATGTTTCTTTCGATTCCCGGCATGGTGCCGCTGGATACGTTATTGCTCGCGACTTTGGGAATTGGATTGTCGGCCGCAGCCGGAGCGGCGATTAATCATATCTTGGATCAACGCGCTGACCTCATTATGGCGCGCACCCAAGGTCGGCCGTTACCTAGCGGACAGATTAACACCGGACAGGCATTAACGTTTGCGATCTTACTGGCAACTTGTTCGATTGTCATATTGGTGCATTGGGTGAATCCGCTAACGGCCGCGCTGACATTTATTTCTTTGATCGGCTATGCGGTCATCTACACGGTTTACTTGAAGCATTGGACCCCGCAGAACATCGTGATCGGCGGGGCCGCGGGGGCTTCACCGCCGGTGTTGGGATGGGTGGCGGTTACCGGTGAGGTATCCTCTGATGCTTTGTTGCTGTTTTTAATCATTTTCTGCTGGACGCCACCACACTTTTGGGCATTGGCCCTGTATAGGCGGAATGAGTACGCCAATGCGGGTATACCCATGTTGCCGGTTACTCATGGCGTCAAGTTCACCCGCTTACATATCCTTCTGTATACATTATTGCTATCCGGAGTCACTGTGATGCCGTACGCGACCCACATGTCCGGGTGGGTCTACTTGACCGGAGCCCTGGCGTTGAATATTCGTTTTATCTGGTATGCGTGGAAACTCTACCGGGAGTACAGCGATGCCTTGGCCAAACGCACGTTTGGATATTCCATTCAATACCTCGCGATGTTGTTCGCCCTTATTTTGCTGGACCATTACCGCATCTTCGTATATGGCTTATTCGGAATTAGCTAGCCCGTATTTCTCGCCAAGCGGCGATGGTTAGTTGTTAAAGTACCGTTAATACAAGGATATTTGGACTTGCTCGATAAACAGTCTGTAGCTGCATTGCCTATCCCGGCCCTGGCTGGTCCAGGCACATCTGAACTTGGGCTTCACTCGATCCATAGCTACGGCTATGCATCTCATTCCAGCCCGGCGCTTGTCCCCGCACAGCAGGGGAATCAGCCGCACCTGTCCTGCGCATCGGTGAAGTAATACACCACCGAATATTCGACTACCGAGGGGTAGTCATAGACGTAGATCCTGAATTTCAGGGTACGGACGAATGGTATGACGAGGTCGCCCGGTCCCGTCCCCCTAAAGACAAACCTTGGTACCACGTTTTGGTACACAATGCGCGCCACCAGACCTATGTGGCTGAGCGGAATCTGGAAGCGGACACCGAGAACGAACCTATCAACCACCCTTTTGTACCCGTGGTGTTTAGTGAGTTTCGTGACGGCATCTACACCAGGAAAGACAAATCCAACTGATGGTTCTCCACAACCTGGTCCTGCCTCTATGGGGGAACCTCCGGCCTGTGATATCCTCTAACAGGTAGTAATCCCGCAAACATGTCCGCTGGTCGGACAACTGGGATGAGCGCTTGCGAGACTTGGCAAACGCTCTAGAGTTGTTAGCAGTACGCTTTATCATTCGAATCACAGGGATCGGTTTATGCGAGGCGCGTGGTTTCTTGCCCTATCCGGAATGTTGTTGTGCTATCTCGGTAGCGCTGTGGCTGACGACCGGATAACGGTCGCTGAGTTCAGGGCCGACCGCGACTTAGAGCCAAAACGTGCCCCCCTGTCGCCACTCTGGACAACCGATCTCTATACCGTTGAAGAAACCCAGCTATCCCAGACCGCCAGTGATCCATTATTGTTAACCAACCGCGAGTTGGGTGGGACTTGGCAACGGGCTATCTTGCCGGGCTCTCGCGCCCTGTCTGCCGTGTTCGATTACAAGTATCAGCAGACGCTTTGGGGTGATCGGCCCTATCGCCACACCCAATCGTTCAGGTTTGGGCCCAGCTTCTCTGCAGCTACGGGCTCTGTTACCAGACTGTATTATGGTGTGACGCAAGACTATATTGCGCAAGACACCAGGCTCACCGGCGATGTCGAACGTATGCGCACCGGACTCGCGCAAACCTGGTACTTGGGGGCGCGAGACGCTGAATTGCAGCTCGGCTACGAGTTCGAGCAAGGCCCCAGGGAACAACTATATGAACGTATGCAAGGCCACCGCATCAACGTCAGCGGAAGCTTCCCCTTGGCGTGGGGGTTCAACGCTGATTTGGCGGCTGGGTACAGCCGGTATACCTACCCGGAATCCAACGGCTCGCTGGAACTCCAAAGCGACCGTTTGAATGTTAATGCCGGCATTAGTCGCATGTTCTCTACGCGATTGTCCGGTAGCCTGCAATTCAACTATGCCGATGAAGAGTTTGATGATTCTCCGCTTTCCTATCGGCGCCACACGTGGGGGTTAAATCTCAGGTATCGGTATTAGCCGTCGGAACGCATAGTGTGAACGGGATAAACTTTGCAGGCACCGGTTGTCCCTTCTCTAGACTTCAAGCTGTAACTGCTCTAAGGCGCCGGGTTGGGATTGTCCTTGTGCACCAGTTCGATGTCCCGTAATACCTCGTCGCTCAATTGAATGTGGCTACTGTCGAGGTTTTCTTTTAGTTGTTCCGGACTGGTTGCGCCGATGATGCTGCTGGTTAAGAACGGCCGGCTATTCACGTATGCGAGTGCCATTTGGGCGAGGCTGAGTTCATGGCGTTCGGCGATCTTCAAGTACTGTTCCGTTGCCGTTTGCGAACGGGTTCCCAAATAGCGCTTGAATTGCTTAAACAGGGTCAAGCGCGCCCGTTGCGGGCGCATCCCTTGCAGATACTTGCCCGTAAGCACACCAAAGCCGAGCGGCGAGTAGGCGAGTAGCCCAACACCCTCATGGCGGGTTACTTCTGCAAGACCTATTTCGTAGGTTCGGTTGAGCAGGGAATAAGGGTTCTGCACGGTGACAATCCGCGGCATCCCCAGGGTGTCGGCAAGATGCAGATAATGCATCACGCCCCAAGGAGTTTCGTTGGAGACGCCGACCGCGCGTACTTTCCCTGCGCGTACACATTCGCTGAGCGCACTTAAGGTTTCTTCCACAGCGATCCCGGCATCATCGTCGCTGTACTCGTAACCCAACCTGCCGAAATAGTTTGTTTTACGCTCCGGCCAGTGCACCTGGTACAAGTCGATATAGTCGGTTTGTAAGCGCGTAAGGCTGCCCTCCACTGCCTGCACGATATTGGCCTTGTTCAAACGAGTTTGGCCGTGACGGATATAGGGCATCCACTCGCTGGCCGGGCCCACGACTTTGGTGGCAATGACGATCTTGTCGCGGTGTTTACGTTTTGACAGCCAGTTACCGATAATCGTTTCGGTAACGCCATAGGTTTGCTCGCAGGATGGTACCGAATACATCTCCGCGGTATCGACGAAGTTCACGCCCCGATCGAATGCCATATCCAACTGGCCGTGACCCTCGGTTTCGCTGTTCTGTTCGCCCCAGGTCATGCTCCCGAGGCAAAACTTGCTCACCCTAATGCCGGTATCACCCAGACCGCTGTATTCCATGTGAATTGCCTACCCCCATTAAGTGAACGGAGCGAGGATTATACCGATATACGGCTCTCACAATGTCTTTCCGTTCCATCCCCACATGGCGCGTTCGGCCGCAGAAAATTCAATATAAGTCCGCTCAGGAGGTACGCCAATGTTCTGTTGTATCAAGTCACAGATATTTCGGGATAACTCCAATGTTTTCTCGGCCGGCAGTCCGATAGATTTCAGTTCCACGAAAGCACAAGGTCTATCACCGTTGGCAAATGTCATTGCCATATCGGACTGTATTGTTACCATAACGTAATTCTTGGATTTTCCTAAACTCTGCGCGACGCACTCGGAGGCGATCTCGCATAACGCCGCTTTTTCGTCTTGGGATAATGCCTGATTGGTCTGCAACTTTAGGTAGGGCATACAACACGTTCTCCTGAGTTCAAATATGAAAGATTTTGCTCCCGCTTGCGAGAGGAATAAAGACCCTATTCTGAACACCTTACGCCAGATCCTCGATCAGGACTCATTGGTTCTGGAGATTGGAAGTGGCACTGGGCAGCATGCGGGTTATTTCACTCACCATCTTCCTGGTGTCCGCTGGCAGCCTTCAGATTTGCCAGATCGGCTGGATAGCATTTGCGCATACCGGAACGATCTGGCATTGGCCAATTTTCTCGAACCGATCGGATTGGACCTGTTGCAGCCGCTTTGGTCCATAGACCATGCGGATGCTGTTGTTTGCATCAATATCATTCACATCGTGCCCTGGCGTGGTGTGGAGAATCTGTTGTCAGGGGTAGCCGAGTTGCTGCCAATGGGTGGTTTGTTTTACGTATACGGCCCTTATCGTTATTCTGACCGGCCCTTGGAACCGAGTAACGAGGAATTCGACAGGTGGTTGCGCGCCCGGGATCATCAAAGCGGCGTCCGGGATTTCGATGCAGTGGATAGTCTGGCGCGGCAACATGGTCTCACGCTTGTGGAAGATCGCCCTATGCCGGCCAACAATCGATCTATCTGGTGGAAAAAGAAAGCAATGAACCCGGACAAATCCAATAATCGGCTACAAGGACTCGACGAACTTGAAGACGCGGGACCATAGCTCTTCGCCCCCTTTGGCGAATAAATCCCGATGACCCGCGCCGGGTACGTCGTAGCGGAATAGCGGGCTTTTCGCCGCTGCCTCCAATTCGCCGCTCATCCTATATGGCACGACAATGTCATTTTTACCTTGAACCAATAAGATTGGGCACTTGACCCTTCGTATCCGCTCAAGGGTGTCAAACTGAAACGGCATGGCTTCTTCAATAATGATCTGGTCAGGGGGGAATACATGTCTGACCACTTCTACCATATTCGTTGGTGCAGAAAACAGAATCAGGCCGTGAATACCCTCCGCCGTTTGTGCGAGATAGGTCGCGACTGCGCTACCCACGGACCAGCCGGACACCACCGTACGTAGGTGCGGATGGCGCTCGCGTAGCCATTCATAGACTAACTCGGCATCAGAGTAAAACGACGATTCCCTCGGTTTGCCACGACTCGAGCCATAACCGCGATAGTCAAATATCAATACCGAAATACCGTGACTGCGAAACACATCGATAATGTATTCTGATGCCCGTAAAGTTTCGTTGTTACCATAAAAATGAATTACACAAAGATCGTTATTCGGATCACCCGGTGCAAACAAACCCGAGATCCAATCTCCATCATTGTCCCGTGCAGTCATCCACACTACATCGGTGTGATTGACCTGCGGGGGTTCCGAGTAGGTAAATTGCGCTCCGGAGAACGTATGTTGTTCGACTTTACTTAGGTTCGTAAAATTCTTCATTGACGACTTCTTTGTTATGTGGTGCTGCGCACTTGCCGGACCGCTTCAGTGAGATCGCTAATTTGCATACTATGCAATCGTCTTTCAAGGCCCAACAAGACATTCTCGACCACCGACGGACCCTGAAATATAATACTAGTATAAAGCTGTAGCAGATCCGCTCCAGCGATCAGTTTCTCCCATGCATCGTCCGCGGTTTCGATCCCGCCAACGCCGATGATTGGTATTTTCCCTTGTAGGTGCCGGAACAGTTTTGCAATTAATTTGGTAGATAGGGGCTTCAAGGGTTGCCCGCTGAGGCCACCGGGTTTGGCTGCCATACGCGAACTCAGCGAATCTGGTCTTTGCAAGGTGGTATTGGTGGCGATCACGGCGTCAATACGATGTCGCATGATTAGCTCGATGATCTGCTCTAATTCGCTGTCGTTTAGATCCGGCGCAATTTTGAGTGCCAGGGGTACGTATCTGTCGTGCTGCTCACTCAATTCCGATTGACGTTTTTTCAATTCGCTCAACAAAGTATCCAGCAAGCGGCGGTTTTGCAGTTCCCGCAAGCCTGGCGTATTGGGAGACGAGACATTGATGGTGATGTAATCAGCGAAAGTATAGACACTGTTGAGGCCCGCGAGGTAATCCGCTCCCGCCTGTTGTAACGGGGTATCGGCATTTTTCCCCAAGTTCACGCCCAGCGGAACCTCGCTTTTCGTGGTACCGATGTTATGTACGAACTGATCCAAACCTATGCTGTTGAAGCCCATCTGATTAATAATCGCCTTATCCTCGGCGAGCCGAAACAATCGCGGGCGTGGATTGCCAGGTTGTGGTCTGGGCGTCACGGTGCCCAATTCGATGCAGCCGAACCCCATTGCTGCGAACGCTGGAAAAGCTTCGGCGTGTTTATCGAAACCGGCCGCTAGGCCCAGCGGATTCGGGAATTCTATTCCCATGACCGTTACTGGCAATGATACCGATGACGCTCTGCTGGATCGGCGTAGTAGATTCAACAAGTACCGATGCTTGGAGACGCGGGCGAGGATACTTAAAACAAGGTGGTGGCTGGTTTCGGGGTCGAGGCGGAATGACAAGAAACGGATGAGATTCTGCAAGGTCGGTAATACGCTGATGATTGTTCTCCGCATGACTCGATGACGATGAACCCGACGATACCACAATCCGTTAGCAGGATGAGGGCTATTAACAACGCTCCCCCGGACGCAGGTATCGCCACTGTCCTTCGGGAAGACCACCGAGCACGATTTGACCAATACGAACCCGCTTCAGGCCCGTCACCGTCAAATCCACTTGTTCGCACATGCGGCGAATCTGTCGCTTGCGGCCCTCGGTCAACACAAACCGCAGCTGATCAGGATTGATCTGCTCGACTCGCGCACGCTTCAAGGGTTGGCCATCCAGTTGCATACCGTTACGCAATTGCTCTAGCTTGCGCGGCTCCAACTGGCCTTGTACGCGGACCAAATATTCCTTCTCTACCGCGGTGTTAGGGCCAATAAGCCTGCGCGCGATGCGGCCATCTTGGGTCAATACCAACAGGCCCTGGGATTCGATGTCCAATCGGCCTGCCGGTGCGAGATTTTTTCGATGGCTGGGATGAAACTGGATCAGTGGACGATCACGTGCATAACGATTACGGTTTACGATCAGTGACATCGCAGATCGGTGGCCACGTTCAGCTTGACCTGAGACAAGGCCGACAGGTTTGTTGAGCAATATGGTTATTAATTGGCGCTGTTGCTGGCGGGCGCCGGAGGTCAGGGTGATGTTGCAGTCCTCGCCGACCTTGGTGCCGAGCTCGGCGACCGTTTCGCCGTCTACTCGAACCTGACCCGACTGAATAAGCTGATCAGCCTCGCGTCGTGAGCATATGCCGCGCAGGGACATGAGACGCGAGAGGCGCATTGTTTTCACGACTGTTTATTTATTATATCGGACTTATGGTGTAACACGGCGGTGGTATGCAACGGCTTGGGCACCGCAATATACAGGCTAGCGCCCGACGAGGCCTATTGTCGATATTTCTGCTATCGGCTCGCCCTGCTCCCACAACTCCTCGAAGCGTCTGGTGAAAAGAGTTGCTCTGCCACGGGCACCCAGGTTGGCGACCGCCACCGGTGTATCAAAATGGCTTTGATGCAAGTATGCGCGATCATCAACCACAATAAAAAGGTCGCCAACCGCATTGATCTCAGAGGGAATTCGTCGTGCCTTTATGTAGCTGCTAAAGCGCTGGCAAAGCTGCAACAAACGTCGGTTATGGGCCAGGAAAAATCTTTCATCGCCGATCAAAATGCGGATTTGGTTATGGCGCCCGCCGGCAATTAGCCGGGTCAGATGTTCATAAGTGTCGTTGGAATTGAATACCGGTAGATCCAAGCGCGGGCCAAACAGCAAAACCTTACGGTTCGCCTGTGCGAGCAGTGTGGTTGCCGCCTCGTTAATCTCTTCTGAGGAATTGGCATGAATGATTTGCGGTGCGTCGGCCGACACCGAACTATCCTTTCTTGACCTGCTGCGCCGCGTTGCCGACGTAGGTATGTGGTGTCAATTGCAGTAACTCTTGGGTGACTTGATTGGGAAGTCCCAGCCCGTTGATGAATTTGTGCAAATCCGGTCGCGTAATGTTGCCACGGCCCCGGGTCAACGCCTTGAGCTTTTCATAGGGTTCAGCGATGCCGTAACGTCGCATGACGGTCTGTATCGCCTCTGCTAATACCGACCAATTGTCATCCAGGTCGGCATTTAATCGGTCGGGATTCGCTTCCAGCTTGTCGATGCCTTTGACTGCAGAGGAGTATGCCAATAGGGCATAACCGAAGCCGATACCGATATTCCGCAACACCGTCGAATCTGACAAATCCCGTTGCCAACGGCTTACCGGTAGCTTCTGTGCCAAGTGTTCAAATAAGGTGTTGGCCAAACCCAGATTGCCCTCGGAGTTCTCAAAGTCGATGGGATTGACCTTGTGCGGCATGGTGGACGAACCGACTTCACCAGACACGACCTTTTGCCGGAAGTAGCCCAGTGCGATATACCCCCAAACGTCACGGTTAAAATCCAGCAACGCTGTATTGAACCGCACGAATGCATGAAACAATTCGGCCATGTAATCGTGAGGCTCGATTTGTGTGGTGTAGGGATTCCATTCGAGGCCCATGGATTCGACAAAGCGCTTCGCTACGTCGGGCCAGTCGATTTCCGGATAAGCAACCAAATGCGCGTTGTAGCTTCCGGTTGCGCCATTCAGTTTTCCGAGCGGGGTAATGGCGCTGATCTGGGTCAATTGCCGCTGCAGTCGCTCGGCCACATTGTGCATTTCCTTGCCGAGCGTAGTCGGAGAGGCGGGTTGACCGTGAGTGCGTGCCAGCATCGGTTGGTCCGCATAACGCGCTGCGAGATCGCGGACTGCTTGCACAAGGTGCCTTTGCTGAGGAAGAAGTACTTCGGACAGGGCATCTTTCAGCATCAACGCGTAGGCGAGATTATTGATGTCCTCTGAGGTACACGCAAAGTGGAGAAACTCACTTACCGCATGCACCTCGTCAAGATCCCGCGTACGCTCCTTGAGAAAATACTCGACCGCCTTCACATCGTGGTTAGTCACTGACTCGATGTCTTTCACCCGTTGTGCATCGTTTACATTGAACGAGTCGCACAGCGCGTTGAGTTGCTCGATCGTGGTGCTGGAAAACTTCGGCACCTCCTTGACCAATGGTTCTTGAGAAAGAGCCAGCAGCCAAGAAACCTCCACCCGAACCCGGTATTTTATGAGCCCGAATTCGCTGAAGATATTACGTAATGGGGCCACCTTCGCAGCATATCGTCCATCTAAGGGCGATAACGCAGCTAACGCGCTAAAGGAAAGGTTCTGTTGCGAGTCAGACATCGATGCAGTCGAAAATCTTCGTTTTCATGGCGGTGGTCAAAGTCGCTATGGCCACGTGTGCGCGAACGATATTACCATAGGCGCATGGCTTGCCCCATTATGCGTAACGATCCTGTTGGCTTGGACTGATGGACAGTTGGCGTGAGATTTCACGCGATCGACTCGGCCAGCACGTGATTCATAGCTATCGGCGAGGGGGAGGTTCACGCCCGGATGTCCTGCTGATCGATATCGATGGCCGCAAAGCGGTGTTGAAAGACCACAATGCATGCGATGGCGGGTTCGGAAAGCTTCTCGGGCCGTTGCTGGTGTCGCGCGAGGCCAAGGCGTTGCGGCGGCTCGATCAAATCGCCGGCACGCCGAAGCTTTATGCCACTCCAGACTCCCGATCCCTGCTCATGGAACATATGCCGGGCGAGCCGCTGGGTCAATTCGGCGGCAATCCCGCCTGGGAAAAGTTCTTTATCGATTTTGAACGCCTGTTGCGGGAGGTGCACGCCAACGGCGTTGCACATTGCGATCTGCGCAGCCCAAACAACGCCTTAATATGCGAATCCAATCAACCGGCTATCGTAGATTTTGTATCCTGTGTATTTCGCGGTCGGCGCTGGAATATTGTCTCGCGCTGGTTATTTGATCAATTCTCGCGTGCGGATCGCAGTGCGCTGATTAAGCTAAAAAAGGGTGTGGCCCCCATTTTATTGACCCCGGAGGAAGAGCGGCTGTTGAATGAGCACACGATGTTGGAGCGCACTGCGCGACGGCTGGGCGCCGGTGTTCGTAACTTGAGCCGCTGGCTATTGACGAAAAGCGCCAAATAGCCGCCTACGCAGCATGGCCTAAGCAGCATAGCTGGTCGGCGCGTGTCGAGACCGTGCATTGCCGGTTACGATCGTGCCGCCTCCGACACATCGTGCGCCCTGGTAGAAAACCACCGACTGTCCTGGGGTGACGGCCCGCTGGGGCTCATCGAAGCGCACCGTAGCGGTGCCTTGTTCAAGGTGCTCGATGACACACGCATGGTCAAGGTCGCGATAACGGGTCTTGGCACAACAGCGATACGGGGTTGAAGGGGCGCAACCAGGTACCCAATGCAATTGCCGCGCCTTAAGCATCGTACTCATCAATGCCGGATGGTCATGACCCTGGACCACATATAAGCAGTTGGTCTCCATGTCTTTATCCACGACATACCATGGCTCACCGGGTCCACCAAGCCCTAGACCATGACGTTGCCCCAGTGTGTAGTACATCAATCCGTCATGTCGGCCCACGCAATTCTCATGCAGATCGACGATGTCTCCAGGCTTGGGTCGTAAATACCGTATCAAGAAATCCTTGAAACGCCGCTCACCAATAAAACAAATGCCGGTGCTGTCTTTCTTGTCAAAGATCCGTAAGTTCTGATCCCTGGCCAGTGACCGTACCTGTGACTTGCGTAACCCGCTCAATGGAAATAACGATCGTGACAGTGTCCGCTGGTCCAGGGTATACAAGAAATAACTTTGGTCCTTAGCGGGATCGGTGCCCCGCAGCAAGTACCGTTCGTTCATGCCGTGTTCGATGCCCGCGTAATGACCGGTAGCGATATAATCCGCGCCTAAAGCATGGGCCCGCTCCAGGAATTCCTTGAACTTGATTTCTTTGTTACACAAGATATCCGGGTTGGGCGTGCGCCCGGCACGGTATTCAGCGAGAAATCGCGTGAATACCCGATTCCAGTACTCGTGGGAGAAGTTTACCGTATGTAACGGAATTCCCAGCCGCTCGCATACTGACTGCGCATCGGACAGATCGTTAGCCGCTGCGCAATAATCGTCGGTATCGTCTTCCTCCCAGTTCTTCATGAACAAGCCGCTGACCTGGTGGCCCTTTTCGATCAGCAGCAAGGCAGCAACCGATGAGTCGACCCCGCCGGACATAGCGACGACCACATGGCTGCCTTTATCTGGAAATGACTTAGATGTCATGAATAATCCGCAAAACTGGGTGTAACTGGTGTTCGACACACACCGAACGGCGTTTTTTGCAGTGTAAGATCGAGTACAATTATCGGTCCATAACCAGATAATACAAGAGTTACACAAACCATAGGAGGTTCAATTATGAAATCCTGGCTACGAACGTTTTCCGCGCTACTGATTATGATGGGATTGAGTGGCCTATCGTGGGCAGCCACGTGGGATATGCCAACGCCTTACGGCGAGACCAATTTCCACACCGTGAACATCAAACAGTTTGCGGACGACGTCAAGGCAGCCACTAATGGCGCGCTGACCATCAATGTGCATAGCGGCGGATCGCTATTCAAGCATCCGGAGATCAAGAACGCGGTGCGTGGTGAGCAGGTACCCATCGGTGAATTCCTCTTGTCCCGTCTCAGCAATGAGAACCCCTTATTTCAGGTAGATTCCATACCCTTTCTGGCCACCGATTACGACGCC
Source organism: uncultured Gammaproteobacteria bacterium (assembly GCA_947259875.1). Classification (GTDB taxonomy): domain Bacteria; phylum Pseudomonadota; class Gammaproteobacteria; order Arenicellales; family JAANXG01; genus CALZGZ01. The sequence continues at coordinate 42,384 of CAMYNX010000055.1, forward strand.
GCCAAGAAGCTTTGGGCCGTATCACGAGAAACCGTTGCCAAGCTGTTGGATCAACAGGGCATGCAGGTGCTTTTTTCGGTACCGTGGCCGCCGCAAGGTATTTACTCCAAAAATAAGCTCGATTCGGTCGATGGACTGAAAGGCGTGAAGTTCCGTGCTTACAACGCCGCCACCGAGCAACTGGCCAAGCTCGCCGGCGCCGTGCCCACCCAGGTGGAGGTTCCGGATATCCCGCAGGCCTTCGCCACCGGTCGCGTGGATGCAATGATCACGTCGCCATCAACCGGGGCTAATTCCAAGGCTTGGGATTTCGTATCCCATTTTTATCACACCCAAGCTTGGCTGCCGAAAAACATCGTGGTGGTAAACAAGAAGGCATTTGCCAAGTTGGATGCCAACTTGCAGCAAGCGGTGCTCAAAGCTGCGAGCGATGCAGAGAACCGCGGGTGGAAATCGAGCATGGCGGAGACCGACGCGAAGATTAAGATCCTCAAAGATAACGGTATGCAGGTGCCAGCGCCGAGCAGCAAATTGATGAGTGGTCTCAAAGGCATCGGCAAAACGATGACCGATGAGTGGGTAGGCAAGGCCGGATCCGACGGCAGCGCCATCATCAAGGCGTTCAACCAGTAACCACTACGGCGGTGGGGTCCACCGCCGTATTTTCTTCACACAGTCTCTGATGCGTCGGCTACTAGACGCCATCTATCAGACCAGTGGATGGCTGGCGGCGTTCTTTATTTTTGCGATCGCCGGGATCGTGCTGCTACAGGTCGCCGCCAATCTCATCGACGCAATCGCAGCCGCTGTTACCGGCGAGGCCCTGGGCCTGGTCATTCCGTCCTATGCGGATTTTGCCGGTTTCTTCCTGGCAGCGTCATCATTCTTAGCGCTTGCGTATACCCTGCGTTCGGGAGGACATATACGGGTCAACCTGTTCATTCGCCACATAACGGAAGCCAGACGGCTGTGGATCGAGTTGTGGTGTGTGGCAGTGGGGGCGGGGGTGTCCGGTTTTTTCACGTGGTTCGCGTTCAGCCTGGTGCTGGAGTCAATCGAGTTTGGCGACGTCTCCCCCGGGATGGTTCCAGTACCGTTATGGATTCCCCAGGGCGCCGTGACCCTCGGCCTGTTGGTGCTCACCATTGCATTTATCGATGAGTTGGTGACGATATTGAACGGAAGACGGCCCTCATACCGCGGCGATGCCCCAGGTGGCGGCGCGGATCGTTAGAAATATGGACATTACTCTGTTATCCACCTTGTTGATTGCCTCGCTGTTCGTATTACTAGGCAGCGGCGTATGGGTAGCGTTCTCCTTGCTGGGTGTCGGGCTGATTGGGATGGCGTTGTTTACCTCGGCACCGGTCGGACAGGTGCTTGCCACCACCGTGTGGGGGGCGAGCAATTCCTGGGCGCTGGCGGCGCTCCCGTTATTCATTTGGATGGGTGAGATCCTGTTCCGCTCCAGGCTATCGGATGATTTATTCAGCGGGTTGGCGCCGTGGATGACCCATCTACCCGGCAGACTGATGCATGTGAACATACTGGGTTGTGGCATCTTCGCCGCCGTGTCCGGCTCTTCTGCGGCTACCGCAGCGACGATTGGCAAGATGGCGATCCCCGAATTAAAAAAGCGCGGTTATGACGAACAAATGACCATCGGCACGCTGGCCGGTTCTGGCACCCTCGGATTGCTCATCCCGCCATCGATCATCCTTATCGTCTACGGTGTGGCGACGGAGGAGTCGATCGCACGCCTGTTTGTCGCCGGGATTTTACCGGGGATATTTTTGATGTCGTTGTTCATGGGTTATGTGATGGTGTGGGCGCTATTGAATCCCGATAAGATTCCTGTGGAGCATATCGCGCCCGGATGGTCGCAACGACTACGCGGTACCGGACGCCTGATCCCGGTGTTGTTGCTGATCGTCGGAGTCATTGCCAGCATCTACTTTGGCATCGCCTCACCCACGGACGCTGCGGCGGTTGGCGTGCTGTTGTCGCTGTTACTGTCCAGGTTGTCCGGCACGCTGACCCGTAAGACTTTTGTCGATGGCCTGCTCGGCGCTACGCGAACCTCGTGCATGATCGCGTTCATACTTGCCGGTGCCGCGTTCCTCACTGTGGCGATGGGATTTACCGGGATACCACGTTTATTGGCCGCGTGGATCGGCTCTATGGGGCTTTCCCCCTACATGTTACTGGCCGCGCTGACAATTTTCTTTATCGTCCTTGGGTGCTTCCTCGACGGTATCTCAGTGGTGGTTCTGACAACAGCCGTCATTCTGCCGATGGTGGAACAGGCCGGCATCGACAAGATCTGGTTTGGAATCTATCTGGTGGTGGTGGTGGAGATGTCGCAGATCACGCCGCCGGTGGGATTCAATCTATTCGTATTACAGGGCTTGACGGGACGCAACATTCTGCAGATCGCCCGTGCGGCATTGCCGTTTTTTATGTTACTACTGGTTACCGTAGTGGTGATTACCGTGGTACCGGAGATCGTGTCATATCTGCCTTCGCGGATGGCGAATCGCTAGGAACCGATGGGGCTGGTGCAACATGCCGGCCAGAACTTACCCTAACCAATTGATAATAAGCCGGAAAATGACATCGACCCTATTTTTTTGTTTGTCTAATCGGGCGAGTTATCGATGAACGAAGTGAAAAAGAATGGGATATCTTTCCACTGATCGGTCTGCTGCAGATAAGGAAGCACGCCAAAGTCTTGAAACCACGAGTCAACGATCCAACGTTCACCACTGGCGATGTCTTCGATTTGTCCCGCCCAATGCTGATCCCACATTGTGCGCCGGTAAGCACGATCCAGCACGCGATGAAAGCGCAGCAACCGGTAACGCTCCAGCAGCTTGAGGTACGTTGTTGTGTTGATGGACTCATCGATACAGTCCATCTGACCGAGTGAGGTATCTTTAAACTTATTTTGTCCCTTGTCCCGGTGAATGGGTGTGTAACGTCCAACGACGACTTCCAGCCAACCGATGGCATGCTGGATTTGCTTGCGTTCCTCGCTGGCATCGTTCGCCCGGGGCTGAAACCAGTTGACGACTTGCGCCCACTCATCGGTGGTAATGCCTATGGTTTCACGGGTAGTACAGCCGAAGTTATAGCACACCGGTATCCGGTCGACATCGACATGCATGGTATCGGCCTTACTCGGCGCCAGCCAACACAGTGCCAGGATGAGTGCGGTAGCGTGCCTCAGAGTGCGCATGATTCATCTTCACTCAATGTTGTTGGCTTGGAGCAGTCGCGAATGCAGTGTAAAGGATAACGCTTACCGTCCAGATAATCATCAATGACCGCCAACACCTGTGGACTACGCAGCCGGTTATGGGCACCGCGGATCTGTGACGCGCTCATCCATACGGTACGCTGGATTTCCTTGTCCAGCGGGGTATCCGGATTATGATCAAATACGGTCCCACAGAACGCGAACCGCAGATAAGTCGCGCCGGATTGCGGGTGGATCCAGCGGTAGATGCCGACCAGGGCTTCGGGAGTGAACCGCCAGGCGGTTTCCTCCCAGGTTTCGCGATGGACCGCATCGATCAAGGTCTCTCCGCGTTCCCAGTGTCCTGCCGGCTGATTCAACACCAGCCGCCCGTCGGTTCGTTCTTCTACCAGAAGAAACCGGCCCTCGCGTTCGGCGACCGCGGCCACCGTCACATGGGGAGACCAATTGTTCGGCACCGGTGAGACCCCCTTTGCCGTGTTCGGAGTATCTATCAATCCAGTTTGATCTTATCTTTCAACGACGATTTGCGCTTCTGTTCCTTGGCGTCGAACTCTTCCATGCAGCCACCCTGATCGGTCATCGCGCACACCAAGTAGTCGCTGATCTCCCCGATCACCGCACGGATCGCCTTGCCTGCCGGTGTTTTCTTTTCATTGGCGAGGCGGCCGCCAAATCCCCCGCGAAACAACCCCAGATTAATACCGAACCCTCCCGAGCGTGCCTCTACCGTGCGTGCGAAATCGATCGCCCCGGTGGTGGTATTCACTACCCGTAAGTCTACCGCGATATAAGCCTGATCCTTCTTGCCACCGATGGAGATACCCTTGAAAGAAAAACCACCCCCGGTATTTTGTGTATTGCGTTCAAAGGCCGACACGGTAGCAAGCACCAGGTACTTGGCGCCAGTCAGGCGTCCAAGCTTTGCGCCCGTGCCTTTGGCGATGCGCCCCGTCTTGGTCAGGTTTTGCTCGCCCAACACCGGCTCCAGTTTGGCGCGCTCGACGACCGAGAATTTTTTGGTGTTGGCGAGTTCATTGGTGAGCATCCCGGAAAGCTCCCAACCCACACCACCGCCCCACCAATAGGTGCCGGTGGCGGTGTTGTCAAACTCTGCCACCCCGATGACGGGCTTTTTGGCAAACGCCGCTTGCGCGAAAAGCAAAGTGAGACAAACGAATGCGGACGCCGTCGATTTTTTCATCGGATGAACCTCCCCGAGATGATTCTTAAATTCAATATAACCGGTTTTTGGGTACTCTGCACGTTCTCAAGATGCCGGCGGCGTACCCTTACCACGCGAAACTTTTCCTTCTTCTGAGGTGTTGTCATACCGTTCAAAAAATCCCGGATCCATCATCTCGATGAATCTTTTGGCCTGGGGTGCCAGGAACTTTCCATGACGCAGCACAATGCCGTAACTGCGTTTCGGAAAATAGTGATCGAGGGGTATCTGTGCCAGCGAGTCATGCTCTGTTATGCAAATGCTGGTGACAATTGAGATTCCCAGGCCCAACTCAACGTATTTCTTGATGACCTCCCAACCTCCGGCTTCAAGGGCGACTCGGTAATTCACGTTGTGTTGTTGAAACACGAGATCGACGATGCGCCAAGTACTCAAATGACGTGGAGGCAGGATCAGCCCATAGGGACTGATGTCACGCAAGTTAATACGCGTTTTAGTCGCCAACGGATGATGTGGTGCAGTGATGAGCAGCGGCTCATAGGTAAAGGCCGGGTGGTAACTGATGTCCTCTGGGACCTCGAGCATCGATCCGACCGCGAAATCGACTGTGTCGGCGCGCAACATACTCAGGCCATCGCGCCCGGTGACATTGTGAAGTTTGAGCTTGATGCCTGGGTAGTGTTGAGCAAAGCGTTTTATCGTGTTGGGTAAGATATATAAGATCGTGGATTCACCGGCCGCGATGTTCAGCTCGCCGGATTCCAGGTTTCCGCAGTGCGCGGCGAAGATGTCCGGGAGGCTGTCCATTTCTAATACCAGGGGGTGGGCGAGTTCAAACAGTGTCTTACCCTCGGGTGTCAGGCGGATGTGGGGTCCACGCCGCTCGAACAGCGTGGTTTTGAACTCCCGCTCCAGCGCCTGGATCTGCAATGACACGGAAGGTTGGCTCAAGAACAGTTTCTCCGCCGCCCTCGAAATGGACCCGTTTTGCGCGGTGTAACAAAAAGCGCGCAGCTGCTTGAGCCGGTTCTGCTTGTAGTAAACCGACGGATGGGAGGTCACGGCGGCTCGTCTAATTATTAATTAAACCAATAGTAAATATTGAAATAATTGGTTTGTCAAATAAATTGAGCCTTCTAGAATGAAGCGATCAGCCGATTTGGTGTATTTGCTCCGGGGGGACACAGTCAACCGACCCTGCAGCAGGGAGTTGGCGTCAATATCAACATGCCGCGGGGATTTCGGGCATGTCTCTAACGCAAGCGAAGGTGAGGTAATGACGATCATGAGTGATAAACAAGCGATCAAGCAGTTGCAAGACGATTGGGATAACCATCCACGGTGGCGGGGTATCGAACGCGGATACAGTGCGGCAGATGTCGTGCGCCTACGCGGCGCGGTACAGATCGAACATACTCTGGCGCGGCTGGGCGCCGAGAAGTTGTGGCACAGTCTTCACAACGAAGACTATGTCAATGCCTTGGGAGCATTGACGGGGAACCAAGCGATGCAGATGGCCAAGGCCGGGCTCAAGTCGATTTACCTCAGTGGTTGGCAGGTGGCGGCCGACGCCAACAACGCCTTGACCATGTATCCAGACCAAAGCCTGTATCCAGTGGACTCGGTA
>CAMYNX010000056.1 GCA_947259875.1 uncultured Gammaproteobacteria bacterium
TATTTCCACATTCTTTAGTGTCTTAGGGATCGTTTCCATCGGCATCAACCTGCTGATTACGCCCATCATTCATCGCTACCTCGGCATCATGGCCGGTTTATTGACACAGCCGTTGATCCTGGCAATCTGTTCATTGAGTTTTATTGCGATACCGACACTGATGATGGCTTCGGTGGTGAAGATCAGCGATCGCGGCTTGTCCTATTCGATAAACCGTGCCTCTAAGGAACTGCTATACATCCCCATCGATCCGGTACGTACCTTTCAGGCCAAGGCGTGGATTGACATGCTTGGATACCGCTTGTTCAAGATCCTGGGGTCGGCGTTGATACTTATGTTCACGCAGTGGCTGCCATTTAGCCTCGGCGTTTCCCACCTAGGCTTGATCACGGTCGTGGTATGCGCTTGTTGGGTTGCGATAATCGGCATGCTCGCCAGGGAATATCGTGTTGTGGCGCCAATTGCGGTGCCCGCTTGATCAGGAGCTCTAATTTCTCAAGGTGTGCGTACGGCTGGCAAGATACCAATATTCGGTCGCTGTCGGCAGGCAATCATTTCACCTTCAGCTGCCCATCATGGTATCGCTTGGTGTCTACTAAGGCGAGATTTCAGGCCCCGGGCATCTAGCCCACATATTGCACCAGTCGGCCACCGGCCTTGACGTAACTGATTGAAAAGCTGTTTGTATATATCGAATCTAGAACACTTAACCCGGGGACGTTTTGTATACGGCCGGTGTCCTATCCGGGCTCTGGCTGGTCCAGGCACGCCTGAACTTGGACTTCACTCAAGCCATAGCTACGGCTATGACTTTCACTCCAGTCCGGCGCTTGTCCCCGCACAGCCAGGGGGTTCAGCCGTCCCTGTCCTGCGCCAGCTTCCCGGATACTGGTGCAATATGCGGGTTAGAAAAATTCGCGCTGCGCCGCAAAGGTATTTCTATAATCTCGGAGTAATTTAGAAAAAGGCCGCGTTTTGAGCTATCAATTAGTTTTAGTGTGTTAAGGCAACATGTCATGACCAATTTTCTTCGCAGCAAAAGCGCGGCCGATGCGTCGGTAAGCGTTGCGCTTCTGCTTATGCTTGTTGCTTTGTATGGCCAGGTCGGTAATTTCGAATTTGTAATTCTTGATGACGCGGATTATGTCTACCAAAACGTCATGGTTACGAATGGCCTTACCATTGAGGGGATAGGTTGGGCATTCACATCCTTTCATCCCAGTAATTGGCATCCGCTGACTTGGTTATCCCATATGCTCGATGTTTCACTATTCGGCGTGGATCCCGGTTGGCATCACTTGGTGAATGTATTTTTTCATGGTGTCAACTCCTTATTGGTGTACTTTTTCTTTCGGTTGGTATTAGAGGAAGTATGGCCAGCGATGTTGATTGCCGCCCTGTTTCTTGTTCATCCTCTGCATGTAGAGTCGGTGGCATGGGTGGCCGAACGCAAGGATTTATTATCTGCGTTCTTTTTTCTGGTAGTGCTGCACTGCTATAGATATTACGTCGCTCGAAACACGTTGACTCGCTACATACTTGTATTCTTTTTCTTCGTGTTAGGAGCGATGTCCAAGGCTACAGTCGTTACCTTGCCCCTGGTCCTATTGTTGCTCGACTACTGGCCATTTACCCGATTTCATGCTTCGCAAGACCTGCCCCAGCCATTACAACGTTGTGGCCGTTATGCGCTACTCGTTGAAAAGTTTCCCCTGCTTATTATCAGCGCAGCACTGAGCTTTATGACCATCGCTGCCGGCAGTGACGCGCTCCTCTCAGTAGAGACCACGCCATTTTATGACCGGATTATGAATGCCGTGGTTTCTTACGCCGTCTACTTGCAACAGATTTTTCTTCCCGTCGACCTCGCTGCCTTTTACCCACTTCATGAAATAGATCTTGTTCGGCAGTTTCTGCCTTCTTTATTGTTGCTTGTCTCTGTGACGGCGGTTTTAGTGTACTGCCGGCAAACTAGGCCGTTCTTATTGATGGGTTGGTTGTGGTATGTGCTGATGTTAGTCCCAGTGATCGGCATCATACAAGTCAGCACGCAAGCGCATGCTGATCGCTTCGTGTATCTGCCTTCTATAGGAATATTTCTCATCATTGCTCTCATATTGCCAAAGCCCGGTACCAGATCATTCAGGTATTCTCTTTTTACCGTGCCCGCATTTCTGTCATTTCTCTTTTTTCTTGCTTATTTGCAGGCTGGTTATTGGAAAAACAACAATATTCTGTTTCATCGTGCCATCGACGTTACCAAGAACAATTATGTCGCGCATGTGAATCTTGCCGCTGATTATACGAACCGAAGGATGTACGAACAGGCTGAGCACTATGCCAGAAAAGCGCTAGTGCTAAGAAGTGATCGCTATCCTGGTTATCTATTACTAGGCAATATTCGATTAGGACAAGGAAACTACACCGAGGCCGAGCGTTATTATCGACACGCCTTACTAAAGTCCAGAGACAACGAAAGCGTTCTCAATAATTTGGGAATTGTGCTCGCAAAACAGGGGCGTGAAACCGAAGCAGTTGAATTCTTTAATCGCGCCTTGAAAGCAAAACCCAATATGCTGGAAGCAAAACGTAATCTATCGCGTTACTCTGTCCGCGAACAGTAACAACAGGTGCTTGTGTGATTAATGGTTGCTGTTCTGTGGTGCTCTGATACAAGATTTTGATCGTCGAAGCTGAGTGCCCGTTAACGGCTTGCACCGGGTTCTCACTCAATCCGGTCAACACCGTGAGGCCAAACCGCATCTCATGACAGTTGACCCGCGTATTATCTCACCGTCTGTATGGTTTCCTTGTTCTTTGCGCCGCGCGGTAAATGTCGTATATAACGATACTTTGTATGTATCTGTAAGTGAATCTTTCACGAAATCGACAATATGATTGCGGAGTATTAATTCCCGCGCGGGCGAACGCCCCACACCGCGAACACCGGATCAGAGTTGAGCAACTTGCCATAATACTTGTCGCCTTCAGGCCGCGGCCAACCGATCCAGGACTCGGTTCCCAGTTCCGTAAACAAGCCGCTGCGGCGGAAATAATCCAGCACCAGGCCCATGCGCTCAAACGGGTGCAGCCGGGTCCACAACCGAATCGCCTTGGGCGGAAACCAGCGGTCTGAAAAGGTCACGATGAATCGCCCGCCGGGACGCAGCACGCGCGCCACCTCGGCAAACACGATGTAAGGCGCGACCAGATACTCCACTGACACCGTGCAGATCGCGACGTCGAACTCGGCGTCACCCCACGGCAGTTGCGGATCCCGATTCAGATCATGGACCAGAAACTCGTTAAGCTGCGCGTTGGCTTTCAATTCCTGCCGGTTCATGCCCAAACCGGTGACTTTCGACGGCGGTGCGCTCCCTTCCAGATGAGATACCCAGCTGCTCATCAGATCGAGTACCCGGTCGCCGGGCTGGATAAACCTGCGATACGCGCGGTTGATGAACTGCCGTGCCTGGTCATCGACGTGATGGACCATGCGCGGCTGCGCGTAGAATATCGTGTCGGCGGCCGAATCCTCACGGGAAAAGTTGTCCGCTTGCTCGAAATCCACCCCGTCACTTTCCGGTGGGCACTGCATCCCCGGCCCGCTGGCGGCGAGTTCGGCCACGATGTCATGGCAGCTGCCGCCGCGTTCTTCCTTGCTCGTGAGGTGCTCGCTAATACGTCCTCCGACCGTGAGCGCAAAACCGCCGAGCGGGTGGCCCAGGTCGACCTCGACACGGTCGGCGCCGACACGCAACACGCGGAACGGATGCAGCTCTTGACTGTACACGGTGCCTGCGCCGCTGACCCGGGCCAGCACACCGCGCGGATAGAAGCGGCCTCCAAAAGGGCCGTGCACGCGGCGCCGCTGGAAGGCCTCTTCGACAGCGGCGCGGGACAGATCGCGGCGTTGCGCCGATGCGCCGGGTGGGAGGGCGTCTCCAGGCGCGAACTCGACTTCAACCAATGCGTCGTCCTGTTCCAGCATGCGCTCGCTCAGGTCGCCGGGCAAGAAGTCGCGCCACAGATTGAGTTTCAAAAAATGGCGCCAATCGCGGTGGGTGATGTCACCGCTGCGCCAACTGACGAAGCATTCGGCGCTCACCGGCGTTGTGGTGTGCATAAAACACCTCTTGGGTAGCGGTTTCGGTGGAATGTGTGATCCATAAATTTGACAAGACTTGTACAATTAATGTATATGATATGTATAGTATTCTAACGGGTCAACCGCATATGGCTGAAACCGGGTACTACCCGATCCGCACCGTGGCGCAGCTCACCGGCGTCAACGCGGTGACGCTGCGCGCTTGGGAACGCCGTTACGGTCTGATCAAACCGCAGCGCACCCCCAAAGGCCACCGGCTGTACACGCCCGCTGATGTCGAGATGATCCGTGAAGTTCGGCGCTTGGCGGCGCAGGGTGTCCCGATTAGCCAAGCGGGAGTAGCGCTGTCGTCCGGGCGCGCCGGGGCGACGACGGTCTCGGGACCGGATCTGTGGGCGGACTATCTGGATACGATGGTCGCGGCGATCAGCCGCTTCGACGAGGTGCGGCTCGATCGCGTCTACCAGGAGGCGATGGCGCTGCATCCGGTGGACGTGGTGAGCCAACACTTATTGATGCCGCTGCTCAAAGCGCTGGGCGACCGTTGGGATCAGACCGAGGGCGGCATCGCAGAAGAACACTTTTTCGGCGTGTACATGCGTAACAAACTCGGCGCCCGTTTTCACCATCGGCGGCACCATGCCCGCGGCCGATGTGTGCTCGCCGCTTGCCTACCGGGAGAACATCACGAGCTCGGTATTCTGTTATTGGCCCTGGCCGCCCACGATCGAGGATACCGAGTTGTGTTATTGGGCGCGGATATGCCGCTCGCACAACTCCCCTACGTGTGTCGCCGACACGCGCGCATCGACGCAGTGGTGTTGTCGAGTTCGGTCGAGCCGCCGGCCGGCACCCTGGATCGCGCTTTGCCGAAACTGGTCGCGGCCCTCAGCGTGCCGGTATTCGTCGGTGGCCAAACCGCTATGCGCCATCGCGACGCCATCGAGCGCAGCGGTGCCCATGCCGTCGGCGACGAACTCGTCACCGGGATTGAGCTGATCAGCGGCACCTTATCCACGCCGCGGCACGCATCTTGAATCAACCATGAAACATGTGATTAACGCCAGGCGCTTAGGTGTGGCCGTCACACGCGGTATCGATGGTAGGTCTTTAAGGTCAACCTCCGTTACCAGATCGACTGAGCGTGAACGGATCGTGAATGACGTGAGCAGAAGTCGTCACAATCCGCATACAACAACACCGATAAAGTAAGGCGTAACGATCGCTTACCGGTTTCACCTTAAAACTTCAGAACAACATGTTGCCGACATGAATCCCGCCGCTCAGATTGCCTTGGATTGGACCGAACAGGGCCGCATGCCCGATGCCTTCATTCGCGCCGGCATCCGACGCCTGGTGCGAGGCCGCCTGAAGGAGATACAGACAAACAATTGTGAGGCGATGGATACCGCCCAACGCCAGTTCATCGAAGACATGGACCGCGCGCCAATCGCGATGCTGCCGGATAGGGTAAATGAACAGCACTACGAGGTACCGGCGGCATTCTTTGCCAATGTACTGGGTGCGCATCGCAAATACAGCAGCTGTGTGTGGCCCGAGGCAGTGATCGACCTCACCCAGGCCGAGGCGCTGGCGCTGGAGATCACCTGTAAGCGGGCGGCGTTGGCAGACGGCCAGTCGGTCCTCGAACTCGGTTGCGGCTGGGGGGCGCTGAGCTTGTGGATGGCGCAACACTATCCCACCAGCCGCATCACCGCCGTCTCCAATTCGCAGTCGCAGGGCGAGTTCGTGCGCGGCCAGGCGCAGCAGCGCGGTCTGACCAATATCGAGGTGATCACGTGTGACATGAACCGCTTTCAAACCGAACAAGCCTTCGATCGCGTCGTGTCGGTGGAGATGTTCGAACACATGCGTAACTGGCGCTTGCTGTTTGATCGCATTCACGATTGGTTGGTGCCCGGTGGCAAATTCTTTATGCACATATTTTGCCACCGTGCGGCGCCCTATTTATTTGTCGACAACGGGCCCCAAGATTGGATGAGTCGATATTTTTTCAGCGGCGGCATGATGCCCAGCGATGATCTGCCGCTGTGGTTCCAGCAACGGCTCCATCTCGCACATCGCTGGCGCTGGGATGGCACGCATTACCAGAAGACCGCCAACGCCTGGCTCGCCAACATGGACAAGCGACGCGAAAAGATCTGGCCGATCCTAGAAGCTACCTACGGCCGCCAATACGCGGGATTGTGGTGGACGCGCTGGCGTATGTTCTTCATGGCGTGCGCCGAATTGTTCGGCTACGCCAATGGCCAGCGGTGGTGGGTCACCCACTACTTATTCGAGCGGCCCGCAACATGAACGTGTGGTTCAATATCGCTGCGTTTCAGATGGGTTGGTTCGCGTGTGTGTTGGGGGGCGCTCGGGGCCTCCCCTGGGCGGGCACTGCTGTCGCTGTTGGCGTGGTCGCGATACATCTTTATCAAGCGCCGCGACCAAAATACGAAACGTTATTAATTCTATTTGCCGCCGCGATTGGTTTTGCAGTCGATACGTTATTGATACGTGGGGATTGGCTCGCATTCAGCCACGGCATGATCGTCCCGGACGCGGCCCCGCACTGGATGGTGGCGCTGTGGATGATCTTTGCCACCACCCTCAACGTCTCCTTGAACTGGTTGAAGAAACGGCGGCTGCTCGCTGTCGGATTCGGCGCCATCGGCGGACCGCTGGCGTATTACGCCGGTGCCAAACTGGGGGCAGTGACATTGCTTGATACGGCTACTGCGCTCGTCGCTGTCGGTATCGCATGGGCCGCGGCCATGCCGGTATTGCTGTGGGTTGCGGCGCGTTACAATGGCACACTGCACCCACGGCAGATGCCCGAGGTGAGTTGTGTTTGACTGGTCCGCATGGCTGTGGGCGCTGGCCACGCTGTCGCTATTTGCGGCCGCCGCCTGGTCTGTCAGCTTGATCAAACGCGATGTGAGCATTGTTGACAGCTTATGGTCATTGATGTTCTTGCTGGCGGTGGTTGTCTACGCGGCGCTGGCCGTCCAGTTCGGCATGCGATTGTTTTTGGTTCTGGTGTTGTTGCTGGCCTGGTCGCTGCGCCTCAGCATCTACATCACATGGCGAAATTGGGGCGAGCCGGAAGATCCGCGCTACCAAGCGATACGGCGCAACAATGAGCCGTTTTTTGCATTCAAAAGCCTGTATATCGTGTTCGGTCTGCAGGCCGCGCTCGCGTGGCTGATCGCCACGCCGTTGCCGGTCGCCATCAGCGGTTCGAGTGCGCTGGGGCCGTGGGACGTCGCGGGGACCGGGCTTTGGCTGATCGGCATGGTCTTTCAGGGGGTAGGCGACTGGCAGCTTGCGCGCTTCAAGTCCGATCCGCACAATCGTGGCAAAGTGTTGGATAGGGGTCTGTGGCGCTACACCCGCCACCCCAACTATTTCGGGGAGGCCTGTGTGTGGTGGGGTTTCTATCTCATCGCGGTCGGCGCCGGTGGTTGGTGGACCCTGTTCGCGCCGCTGCTGATCACCTTTCTGCTGCTGAAGGTTTCCGGCGTCACCCTCCTCGAAAAGGACATTCAAGAACGACGCCCCGCCTACCGCCAGTATCGCGAGCGGACCAATGCCTTCATTCCCGGGCCACCCAAATCTCCATCCACAGCGGATTCGCAGGTCACGTGATGAGGAAGTTTGCAATGGCATGGTTAACGGTTGCGCTATTGAGTGCCGCACAGGCAAGCACCGAGGGCGCCAGGGAGTGGCGATTTAACGTGTATCTGGATGACACCAAAATCGGCTATCACCACTTCCGGGTCGAGGATGCTGGCGATCAGCAGCGCGTTGCCACCGATGCGCAATTCAACGTCAAGTTTTTATTTTTCAATGCCTACCGATATCAACATCAAAACCGTGAGACTTGGCGCAATGGCTGCCTGCAAGGACTGGACTCTCACACTGACGACAACGGCGAATCGTTTCGGGTTGCTGCCAAAAAAAACGATGAGGCGTTGGTTGTTGAGGCGCGCGGCCGCACCAGCCGCATCGCGGGTTGCGTGAAGAGCTTTGCCTACTGGGACCCGTCGTTCCTGTCTGCCCAAAAACTCATCAATGCGCAAACCGGTGAACACATGAATGTAGCGGTGCGAGACCTCGGGCAAGATACGATTGAGGTGCGAGGTAGCAGCGCACCGGCACGCCGTTATCGCGTCACCGCGCGCGAGCTCACAATTGACATTTGGTATTCCCCGCAGCGCGAATGGTTGGCGTTGGAATCGCGGACCGGTGGGGGCCGCCTGCGCTATCGAATTCAATGACCAGTTCTTCTAGCATGATACGCCGTGTCACCACCACCGCGCTGATGTTTAGCTGGCTGTTAACCGCCTGCCACAGTGTGGCCGAACAACCGCTGCCAACCGTTGCGCGCGTCGATTTATCGCGCTTCATGGGGGATTGGTATGTCATTGCCGCCATCCCGACCTTTTTGGAGCGCGGTGCGTACAACGCGGTGGAGTCGTACCGGCTGACCGACGAAGGTGCCGTGGACACCACCTTTAGTTTCCGCAAGGGTGGGTTCGACGGCGCATTAAAACGTTACCACTCCACTGGTTACATAAGAGACGCGCAGAGTAATGCGGTGTGGGGGGTGCAGTTCTTTTGGCCATTCAAGGCCGACTACCGGGTGATGTACCTGGCGCCGGATTATTCGGTGACCATCATCGGCAGATTGCGGCGCGATTACGTGTGGATCATGGCCCGCAGCCCGAGCATTGCGGGAAGCGAATATAACCGGTTGGCGGCGCTGATTGCTGATGCCGGCTACGACATCAGCAAACTGCGGAAAGTACCGCAGCGCTGGCAGGGGGCCTCACCGTGAGGATTGCGCGCAGCTTTTGGCGTTGGTTTGACAGCCACGCGATCGCCTATCTGCCGGTCAACGGGCCAGAAAGCTATCGTATCGACTGGCTGCGCACCATTCCGTTCATAATATTGCACGTCGCCGTTGTTCTCGTTGTGTGGGTCGGCGTCAGTCCGATCGCGGTGTTCGTTGCCGTCGCCCTGTACGTGCTGCGCATGTTCGCGGTCACCGGTGGCGCGCAACTATTGGTGTGGGGGTTCGTCATCTCCACACTTGCGGTCTATCACGCAACCTTCCGTGTAAATTCTGTGGGGCATCTCATCGGCCGGCACCGGTACGCCAACCGCGATGACAGTATTAACAGTTGGTGGCTGGCGCTGCTCACATTCGGCGAGGGTTGGCACAATAACCACCACCGGTTTCCGGGCGCGGTGCGCCAGGGTGTGCGCTGGTGGGAGATCGATGTGACCTACTATGGCCTGCGGATGTTGGCGGCGTTGCGCTTGATCTCGGGTCTCAAGACCATTCCGCTGGCTATCGCCGCCGGCGGCCGCGTTTCGGAGATCAAGGCATGAAGGAGTCGGGCAGAAAAATTGCCGTCATCGGCACCGGCATCGCGGGGAATGTCGTGGCGCGGGCGCTGCACCAGGCGCATGATATTACCGTTTTCGAAGCCAACGATTATGTTGGGGGCCACACACACACTCACGACATCGCGCTGCACGACAAGCACTATGCCATTGACAGTGGATTTATCGTGTTCAATCACCGGACCTATCCGCATTTCATCAAATTGCTGCGCGAGTTGGATGTGGCCGAGCAGGCCAGCCACATGAGCTTTAGCGTTAAGTGCGAGCGCACCGGCCTGGAATACAACGGCACGACATTGAACACCTTGTTCGCGCAACGGAAAAACCTGATATCAATCCGTTTTCATCGCATGTTGCGCGATATCCTGCGCTTCAATCGTGAAGCGCCGGCGTTGCTGCTACGCAGCGATGACAAGTTGACGATAAGCCAGTTTCTCAAGCGGCACCATTACAGTCGGACGTTTATTGACCAATACCTGGTGCCTATGGGCGCAGCAATCTGGTCGACCGACCCGGCGACCATGCGTGAGTTTCCCGCGCAGTACTTCGTACGCTTTTTCAACAACCACGGCATGCTCACTGTCAACGATCGGCCGCAGTGGTATGTGGTTAAAGGCGGCTCAAAAAGTTACGTAGAAAAACTCACTGCGCCGTTTCGCGACCGCATCCGGTTGCGCACGCCGGTGGCCGGGGTGCGGCGGTGTGGTGATGGTGTCATGGTGACGACCGCTAGCGGTGAATCGATCCGCTTTGACTATGCCTTCATCGCCACCCACAGCGACCAGGCGTTAGGGCTGTTGCAGGATCCGTCGCCGTTAGAACGCGAGGTGTTGGGGGCGATTCCCTATCAGACGAACGACGCGGTGTTGCACACCGACAGCTCGTTGTTGCCGCGTAAGCGCCGCGCCTGGGCGGCGTGGAACTATCACATCCCGCGTGAGGAACAAGCGCAGGTATCGGTGACCTACAACATGAATATCTTGCAGGGTCTCGAAGCGCCGGAGACGTTTTGCATGACGCTCAACGACAACGGGCGTATCGATCCGGCACGCGTAATAAGACGCATGCGTTACGCACACCCGATGTATAATCGCACCGGCGTCGCCGCACAGAATCAACAAAGCGCAATCAATGGGCCGCGCCGCACCTATTATTGCGGCGCGTACTGGGGTTTTGGTTTTCACGAAGACGGCGTGGTGAGTGCGCTCAACGCATTGAAACATTTCCAAACGGAGTCAACCGATGCACAGTTGCCTATACGTCGGGCGAGTTAGACACCGGCGTCAAAAAGCGGCACGCCATGAGTTTGTGTATCGGCTGTTCATGGTGTATCTGGACCTGGACGAGCTCCCGCGGGTCTTTGAAAAACACTGGCTGTGGTCGGCGTCGCGCGCGAATGTGGCGCGGTTCAAACGTTCCGATCATCTTGGCGATGCGGGGGTCCCATTGAAAGACGCGGTGCGCGAGCTGGTCGCTAGCGAGACCGGAAGCCGGCCGCAAGGGCCGATCCGCTTGCTGACCCATCTGCGTTACTTCGGATATGGATTCGATCCGGTGAGCCTTTATTATTGTTTCGATCCATCCGGCGAACGAGTCGAAACCATCGTGGCGGAAGTCAACAACACCCCGTGGGGGGAACAATACTGTTATGTCCTTGGCGCCGATCAGGACCTCGGCCGCCATGGTCATCGGCGTTTTCAAATGCATAAATCATTTCACGTGTCTCCATTTATGCCGATGAATATTGATTACGACTGGCGTTTTTCGACGCCCGATGAGGATCTGTCGGTGCACATGGAAAATCACCAATCCGCAGGCAAGATCTTTGATGCCACGCTCACGCTGCGGCGCCGACCCATTTCGAGCGCGACCCTGGCCGGGGTGCTAGTTCAATATCCGCTGATGACAATGAAGGTCGTCGCTGCGATTTATTACCAGGCGGTGCGGCTGTGGTTGAAGCGCGTTCCGTTCTACACCCACCCCGATAAGTCCCATCCCGCGCCGCGTTCAAAGGAGTTGTCCCATGAAAGCCGTACTCGCCACTAAGCAAAACGGGCTGTCTGGTGATCCGCCGGCCGGGGTGTTGCACCGGCTGGCCAAGCGTGCCGTGTTGCATCGACTGCGAGGCATATCATCCGGGTCGTTAGTGATTCATGATCATGGAGAAACCCATCAGTTTGGTTCGTTGGACCGCTATGCACTGGGCGCAACAATCTTCGTCAATCACCCGTCGTTCTATCGGCAGGTCGCATTCGGCGGCACCATTGGCGCTGGTGAAGCCTACATGGCGGGAGATTTTGAATGCAGCAATCTCACCGCAGCGGTGCAGCTATTATTGCGCAACCGGCCCGTGCTCGACGGCATGGATGAACGCGTGACTCGGTTTACCGCGCCTGTGCACAAGGCGTTACATTGGCTGCGTCGTAATACCCGCGGCGGCAGCCGGCGCAACATTGCCGCCCACTACGATCGCGGTAATGAGCTGTTCGCATTGTTTCTCGACGAGACCATGATGTACTCCAGCGCCCTGTTTCCGCGACCCGATGCCAGCTTGCACGAGGCCTCGCTGGCAAAGCTCGATCACATCTGCCGCAAGCTCGGGTTGACACCGCAAGACCATGTGTTGGAGATCGGTACCGGTTGGGGCGGTTTCGCCGTCCATGCCGCCGGATACTACGGATGCCGGGTGACGACCACAACGATCTCAAAACAGCAATACGAGTATGCCAACCAAAAGATAAGCGAGGCTGGTTTGGCGGATCGCGTTACCGTGTTGCTAAAAGATTATCGGGATCTCACCGGGACCTACGATAAACTGGTATCCATCGAGATGATAGAGGCGATTGGACACCAGTATCTGGACACCTATTTCGAAAAATGCAGCAACCTGATCAAACCTGCCGGCATGATGCTGCTGCAGGCCATCACCATCGCCGATCAGCGTTACGAGGCCGCCAAACGCTCGGTGGACTTCATCCAGCGGTACATTTTCCCGGGAAGTTTTATCCCCTCGGTGTCGGCCATGACGCAAGCAGTTGCCCGCTCCTCCGACATGCGCTTGTTTCATCTCGAGGATATCGGGCTCCATTACGCCACCACCCTGAAACATTGGCGTGAGCGTTTCCGACAGAATATTTCCCGTGTACGCGCGCTGGGTTATACGGATCCGTTTATTCGCATGTGGGAGTTTTACTTTTGTTACTGCGAGGGGGGTTTTTTAGAACGCGCCATCGGCGACGCACAGTTATTGTTCACCAAGCCCGGTTGTCGCCGCGAGCCGATCACCCCGCCGTTGGACCCCATCGATGGGTCCCGCGCGAAAGTTATGCAACCTTTGGGCTGAACTTTACTCGAGGACTTGAATGATGAATCGTAAAATTATTGCATCAGTATTATTCGCCTTCTTTGGATACCAGGCGTTAGCAGTACCCCCGGTGTGGGCCGCCGAGCAGATCAATGTTGCGGGTACAACGCAACACCCGGTCGCCGCTGCGGTCGGTGTACCGCCGACGAAAACAACCGGTGGGTGTCCGACGCATTTGGACCACGCATTCCGCAAGCTTCATTCGCGGGAAACAGTCAATGTGTGTGCCGACTATACCGGTAGACCGCTGTTGATCATCAACACCGCAAGCCATTGTGGGTTCACGCCGCAATTCAAGGGTCTTGAGGCGCTGCACCAGAAATACACCGACAAGGGTCTGGTGGTACTGGGATTTTCTTCGAATGACTTTCGCCAGGAGGCCGCCAACGAAGCCAAAGCTGCCAAGGTCTGTTACATCAACTACGGTGTGACGTTCACCATGTTGGCGCCCATATCCGTGACCGGTGAAACCGCCCATCCCTTGTTCAAGGAGCTGGCTCGCCAATCCAAAGCACCCAGCTGGAATTTCAACAAGTACTTGGTGGCGCCCTCTGGAGAAGTGATCCGGCACTTCGGCAGCACGACGACCCCGGAGTCGCCCATCCTAATCCAAAGCATTGAAGGAGTGTTGTAAGAATATCGGGTCGGAAATTTCAGCCCGCGTCCTTGATGTGCCGCACCCCCAGTTCCTCCGCCATGGTACGAGGTGCTCGGGGTGCGATGCGAGTGAGCGTGCGTAGGATTTCGAAAAGATCCAGCAAGACTTATAGTTAAGCGCAACATGGAAATGGCGGATATAGGACAACAAGGCATACTGATCGATGATTTCGTCCGATCGGATTTCGTGTCTACACTGGGCACAAGATGGCGTGCGGTAACGGATGCGGTGATGGGCGGGATTTCCCAGGCCGCCCTGCGCCATGACTCTATTGATGGACATCGCTGCTTACGGCTTACCGGTACGGTGCGGCTGGAGAATAACGGTGGTTTTATTCAGATGGCCCTGGACCTCGCGGGTTCCGGTAAGACTCTCGACGCGTCGGCGTACCGCGGTATCCGGCTCCTGGTCAGGGGTAATGGAGAGCGTTACGCGGCGCATCTTCGCACCCCCGACAACGTGCGGCCCTGGCAGTCTTACCGCGCGCAATTTAGCGCGTTATCGAATTGGCAACAAATCCAACTGCCGTTCAGTACATTTGCGCCTTACCGGATCAACGTACCTATGGACGCGAGCAAACTTACTCGCCTTGGGTTGGTCGCCATCGGGCGTGCATTCGATGCCGATCTGGCAGTGGCAGAGGTAACTTTTTACGGAATTCCGGGAATTCCGAATTCCGGGGACAGTTTACTTATCTGTGGATAAGTAAACCGTCCCCGATGATTGATATGGCGGCCTCATCAGTTCGTTTATTACCGGATCAATGCCCGTAGAGATTGATTGTTCGGCACCAGGCGCAGCAACGTGCTCGCGTATTGGCGCACGTGCTCATGATCCTTGCGGTCGCGATAGATGCTGACCAGCATGGATAACACTTCGCGATCATTTTCAAATTTTTCGTGGGTGTCCCGCAGCAGTTCTAACGCTTCGTCAGTACGACCTTGCGAATGCAGTGCGACTGCATACACATAGGCATATCGGGGCGCCTCGGGAGCCAGCTCATAGGCGCGCCGCAGTGAGGCAATGCCCGCCTTCCGCTCACCTTGGCGGATCTGTGCCAGGCCCAGGGCATGGTGCAAAGCGCCGCTGTGTTCATCCTGAGTCAGTGCTTTCACGAGCAATGCATAGGCCCGCGTCTCATCGCTTTGTGCGCGGTAAAGATCCGCCAGATTGACATAGGCCGGCACATAGTAGGGCGCCGTCTCTATGGCCTGTTTATACAGGCGTTCTGCTTCCTTGACATCACCCTGTTGTGACGCAAGATTCGCCAAGCTACCGAGCGACTCCGGCCGGTCGGCATTGAACTGCTGTACCGATTTGTACTCAGCCAGCGCCGCCGTGAACGCTTCATGGGAAGACGCCGGGAATGCGGTGGCCGGCACGCCGGCCAGATGGCGCGCCGTTTCAGTACGGATTACCCGCAGCGGATCGGACAGCAGCGGCACGCCAATCGCTGCGCGAAGTGGAGGCGGCAACGCCCCCAGGTTACGGACTGCCCCCATTCTCACCAGCGGGTCTCTGTCGCCCGCGGTTTGTTTGATGACCGGCAAGGACTGTTGGGTGATGCCATTACCCAACAGGCTGAGCGCCGTCCCGCGGACGATAGCTGAATTACTCTGGTTCTGTGCCGCTCTTAGTAATTCTGCTTCTGCATCGATGCGGTAACGGTTGGCGGCATCAAAAGCCGCTGCGGATTGCTGCCGGTCTTGCTTTCCATGCCAGGCCGTGACCTTTCCAAGCGCCCACTGCGCCGATTGATCGACGTGGCACTGGTTACAGGCGTTCGGCGTACCGACTGCCACCGAAACATCCGGTCTGGGAATGCGGAAACTGTGGTCCCGGCGCGGATCGACCACCATGTAGTTCTTGTCGGGCATGTGGCAATTCACACATTGCGCGCCCGTACTCTCGGCATCGTGATGGTGGTGTAGATTGCTGTCGAATTTGGCAGCCAAATGACATTTTGTACACACGCCGTTGCCCTGCGCCCTGAGCTTCAAGCTGTGTGGCTCATGACAATCGCTGCACGTGACACCGGTTGCATACATCTTGCTCTGCAGGAACGAGCCGTACACATAGACCTCATCGTCAATCTGGCCGTCGGCATGGTACAGATTTTGTCGCAGCAGGCTTATGCGGAAATGATCCAGCAGCGGATCACCCGGCCGGTAATCCGATGACAACGCCTCCCGCCGCGCATGACAACGTCCGCACATATCTACTTCCAGCCGCTTTTCGAGCGGTTTACTGCGCACCGCAGTGCCGGCTGTCTCGTCAATACGCCAGCTGATTCCGGATCGTTCGTCGAGCCGCACCGTGAGCCCCGTGTCGGCGTTCCGATACCTTGGGTCCACTTTCTCCGGTTGCTGGGCCCATTTCACGTGCCGGGAACCGGGTCCGTGACAGGCCTCACAGCTGACATCGATGTCGGACCACGTCGTGTCGTAATTCCTGGACGCTGCGTCGTAGTTCTTCTCCAGATTGGTTGAGTGGCAGTCTGCGCACATGTAATTCCAGTTCTGATTCACCCCCGTCCAGTGCAGTTCATCGCCGTGCTTGATGTGCTCGTTTGGATACAAGTGAAACCAGCGCTGCCCACCCTCCGTTTTCGGTCTTGAATCCCATGCGACGGACAGCACTTGATAACGTCCTTGCGGAAAGGCGATCAGATACTGCTGCAACGGATCGACGCCGAACACATAGTCAATGGGATACTCGGTCAGCACCCCATCCGGGCCGTCGGTCTTTACAAAGAACCGGTCATCTGTCTTATAGAACCGCGAAACGGTACCGAAGTAATCGAATGAAGCATTGTTAAAGTCACCGAGCACCGTTTGCTCATTGGCGGGCTGCATCGCCAGATCATGATGAGACTCTTCCCACAACGCTGTTTGTTCTTGATGACAACCGGCACACTGTTGCGCGCCGACGTATTTGGCCGGCGTGCCGGTTGGCGATTGCGCCGGGCCGCGGTCAACCGCAGCATGAATCTGTCCGCCGTCGGCAACAAATATTATCAATGAAAACAAGATTGTTGTGATCGGCGATATTGCTGACGATTTCAAAAAATGTGAGCGCATAAGAATTTAAGGGGACAGTATACCTATTTGTGGAAATCGCGAGTACGTGTACTGTCGTCAGAATTATCCACAATTAAGTAAACTGTCCCCGGAATAGAGGAGGCAAACTTGCGCATGGCCACAGGTGGCCCGAAATGCCATTCATGCTGGCCTGAAAAGCTATTGTTGGCCTATTTCTGATGACTTAGGATTTTTGAGGCCAGGTAGTAGTGAATGGGTGCTCGTTGGATTTTGGATTGAAGTATTCTTAATACCTTGCGCGCACAAACGACCGATTGCGTTTCTTACCGGTTTAGATACAATCCGCTCCCCAACGTGTTGATAGGGTCCGGCTCGGTTCGCCGGAGCCCCCGAATTCTCAAGAAAGGGATCTGCCCGTGACACCCCCATACGACATTAAATTTGTGGAAATGATTGCTCTGCGCCTGATTCGCTTATTGGTCGGTATGCTGCCGCTGGTTGCGGCGTTGCTGTGTCCGACAACGACAGTTGCCCTTGCCGCGGACAAAGGCGGCGGCGACCTGCGTTCCGCGGCGCAGAATCCGATCAGCTCGCTGATCAGCCTGCCGTTCAAGTTCACCTTTGACGACGGCGCGCCGAACGGCGATGCGACGTTCCTCAATATCCAACCGGTATTACCGATCACCGTCGGCGAGTGGAATCTGGTCAACCGCGTGATCCTGCCGATCATCGACCTGGACGGCAGCGTGTCCGGCACACCGGAGATCCCCAACCCGGCGCCAGGAGGCGACAGCGGTGACGGCGGTGGCGTTGACGCTGCCCAAATGGGGAAGCGTCGGCATCCTCAGTCGCCAGCTGTGGTCGTTTTCCGGCGATGATGATCGCCCCGACGTGAACCAGTTCCTGCTGGAACCGTTCGTCAACTACAACCTCGACAAAGGCTGGTTCCTGCTCACTGATGTGGTCATGACCGCCAACTGGGATGCGGATTCCAACCAGCGCTGGACGATCCCGCTGGGCGGCGGTGTGGGCCGGCTGTTCAAGATCGGCAACCAGGCGATCAACTCGCGGCTGGAGTACTACTACAACGTCGAGCGGCCCGACGGTGCCGCGAAGCAGCTGGTGACCTTCACCTGGCAGTTCTTGTTCCCGAAGAAATGAATGACCAATCGAAAGTACGATTTTCAGCACGGCGCGCGTAGGCGTAGAGCCTTTGCTGCGAATACTGATGGGGTTACATTTATCAATTTGAACTAAAGATCAAAAATAAAATCTTTAATTCATATCGCAATACAACACTATTGGAGGAGTCGAACGTTGAACCACATAACATATAGAATTGGCATGGCTGTTTTTCTGGTCCTGTGCCTGGCAGTGCGGGCGGCCTTTGCGGCAACGGACAAGCCCAACATCGTGGTCGTCTGGGGCGACGATGTGGGTTACTGGAACGTTAGCGCTTATAACCAGGGCATGATGGGCTACCAGACGCCCAACATCGACTCTATCGCACAACAAGGGGCGCTGTTTACAGACTGGTACGCCCAGCAGAGTTGTACCGCAGGGCGGGCGGCCTTCATCCTCGGCCAGCACCCGTTCCGCACCGGTCTGCTCACCATCGGCATGCCCGGATCTCCCCACGGCATCGGCGACGGGATGGTGACCCTCGCCACGCTGTTGAAGCCCCACGGCTACACCAGCGGGCAGTTCGGCAAGAACCACCTCGGCGATCGTGACCAGCACCTGCCGACGGTACACGGCTTCGACGAGTTCTTCGGCAACCTGTACCACCTCAACGCCGAGGAGGAGCCCGAGAGCTACTACTACCCGAAGGATGCAGAGTTCAGGAAGCAGTTCGGACCCCGGGGCGTGCTCCACACCTGGGCCGACGGCAAGGGCGGACAGAAGATCGAGGACACGGGGCCCATGACGCGCAAGCGCATGGAAACGGCGGACACCGAGTTTGTCGACGCGGCGCTGGACTTCATCGGCCGGGCTCACAAGGATGGCAAGCCGTTCTTTACCTGGGTGACCACGACGCGTATGCACGTCTGGACCCGCCTGTCCAAGGAGTGGGAAGGCAAGAGCGGTATCGGCCTTTACGCCGACGGAATGCTCGAGCATGACGACGGCGTTGGCCGTATCCTCGCCAAGATCAAGGAGCTCGGCATCGACGACAACACCATCGTCTTCTACTCCACCGACAACGGTGCCGAGACCTTCACCTGGCCCGACGGCGGCACCATCCCCTTCCACGGCGAGAAGGGAACCACCTGGGAGGGTGGATTTCGGGTGCCTTCCTTTATCAAGTGGCCGGGCGTTATTAAACCGGGGACCAAGCTCAACGGCATCGCCTCCCACGAGGACATGATCCCCACCCTGCTGGCGGCCGTCGGCGAGCCCGATATCAAGGAGAAGCTCAAGAAGGGACACACCATAGACGGCAAGACCTACAAGGTCCATCTCGACGGCTACAACCTCCTACCCTGGTTCAAGGGAGAGGTTAAGGATTCCCCGCGCAAGGAGATCATGTATTTCGACCAGGCGGGGAACCTCAACGCCATCCGCTACAACAACTGGAAGGCCCACTTCGCCATTCTCAAGGGGAACATCGCCTCCGCCGTCCGCGAGCAGCCGGCGTGGCCGAAGCTCATCAACCTACGCGCCGACCCCTTCGAGAGGGCCTGGCACGAGTCGGAGATGTACCTGCGGTGGATGGCCGAGAATATGTGGACTTTCGTGCCCGCCCAGGTCTTCGCCAGGCAGTGGCTGGAGTCCTTCAAGGAGTTTCCACCTCGAGGCGGTACCACGCTGGGTATCGACGGCGTCATCAAGCAGCTCGAGAATCCGGGACCGAGGCAGTAGTTTTTTTGGGGGACAGTTTGCTTATCTTGGAACCCGCATCGGTGCGGGTTATTCACAATTAAGTAAACTGTCCCCCGAATTGAGACAAAGGCTGGTTCCTGCTCACTGATGTGGTCATGACCGCCAACTGGGATGCGGATTCCAACCAGCGCTGGACGATTCCGCTGGGCGGCGGCGTGGGACGGCTGTTCAAGATCGGCAACCAGGCGATCAACTCGCGGCTCGAGTACTACTATAACGTCGAGCGCCCGGACGGCGCCGCGAAGCAGCTGGTGACCTTCACCTGGCAGTTCTTGTTCCCAAAAAAATAGTATTCTGGGGACAGTTTACTTTTTTGTGACTTATCTATGATAGGGATAGTTAAATTTCAAAGGAATTCACGCAAAGCGAAACTCTAAGATAATTATACTGTCTCCATTCACACGCATTCACCATCCCGATAGGAGGAGAACATAACCGTGAAACGATCAACTTTATTGACGCTGTTACTTTGCGCTGCAGCCGCCGGGCTATCGGGCCCGGTTTTTGCCAACAACAAGCCCAACATCCTGGTGATCTGGGGCGACGATGTAGGGCAAACGAACATCTCGGCCTACACGATGGGGCTGGTGGGCTACCAGACGCCCAACATCGACCGGATCGCCGGTGAGGGCATCATCTTTACGGACTACTACGCCGAGCAGTCCTGCACAGCCGGCCGATCCACCTTCATCACCGGGCAGACGGCCTTCCGCACGGGGCTCTCCAAGGTCGGCCTGCCGGGGGCCCCGCAGGGCATGAAGGAAAAAGACGCTACCATCGCTGCGCTTCTCAAGGAACAAGGCTATGCGACCGGGCAGTTCGGCAAGAACCACCTCGGCGACCTCGACGAACATCTGCCGACGAACCACGGCTTCGACGAGTTCTTTGGCAACCTCTATCACCTGAACGCCGAGGAAGAGCCGGAGAACGAAGACTATCCCACTGACTTGGTCATGGCGGACGGTCGTTCCTTCAAGGAGGTCTTCGGCCCGCGCGGGGTGCTCAAGTCCTCCGCCGTCTACGACAAAAACGGCGCTGTCACCGGCCAGGAGATCGAAGACACCGGAGCACTCACCAAGAAGCGCATGGAAACCGTCGACGACGAGACCATTGCCGCCGCGATCGAGTTCATCCGCGCCAAGGAAAAGGAGGACGTGCCTTGGTTCGTCTGGTGGAACGGCACGCGCATGCACTTTCGGGTCCACGTCACCGAAGAGCGCCGTGCCATGGCCAACGAGGCCGCCGGCAAAAAAGTCGACGAGTACGCCGCAGGCATGATCGAGCATGACATGCATGTAGGCCAGTTCCTCGACCTGCTCGACGAACTCGGCATCGCCGAGGAG
>CAMYNX010000057.1 GCA_947259875.1 uncultured Gammaproteobacteria bacterium
CACCGGGTTAGTCTCGAAGTCGAGCGCTGCCGGGGTCGCTACGGTGATGGCGCCGGTGGTGCTGTTGATGGCGAACGCGCCGCCGGTGTTGCCGTTGGTAATGGAATAGGTGATGGGGTCGCCGTTAATGTCGTTGTCAGTGCCGGTGTTGACATCATTGACATTGTAGACGCCGGTGCCCAACACGCTGTTCTCGTCGAGATTGGGCGCGCTGGCGTCGTTGATGACGGGTGGTAAATTATCTATGGCTACGAGGTTGTCTGCGAATTCCGAGCTGTCGCCGTAGTTGCTCCCGCCAAGATCGACGGTAGCGGTGGCGGTGATAAACTCGCCGGCCGCGACCGTTGCCGCAACCGGTGCGCTGAAGGTCGCATCGCCACTGGCGTCGGTGATGACGGTGGTAGATCCGAGGTATCGCTCGGCTTCACCGTGAGCGGGCGATGATGCGGTATCCTCGGTGATGCTGGCGAAAAACTCGATACGATAGGTTGTCGTCGCGGTGCCATCGAGCGACCCATCAACGGTGATTGTGCCGACACCGTCGGTGAGCGCCTGAGTGAGCACCGGGAAGTTTTGCAGGTTGTTGGGACCGCTGTCGACGTCATCGGTATCGTTGTTGGTGACGCCGTCGCCGCCAAGGTCAATGCCAATTCCCTGATTCGCGAAGATCTCATTACCGAGAATCGCGTTGTCGATGCCGGCGTCGCTGTTAACGGAAATCCCGGTCCACGTGTTGTATGCAATGTCGTTCCCTTCGCCCAAGCCGGCGCCGCCAACAGTGTTACCGGCGACCGCGGTGGATAGTTCCACCCCGTTCCGGCCGTTCGCTTGCGGGGTGACTCCATCTGGGCGCAGGCCGATGAGGTTACCCTGTATGGTGTTGTTGTCGGTCCCGGCGTCGCGCAGGACAATACCTGAGAAATTATTGCCGCTGATGACATTGCCCTCGTTCGCACCGCTGCCGCCGATAAGATTACCGGAAGCACCAAAGGCGAGGATGATACCGTTTTCGGCATTGGGCGCGGCGGCGCCGGTGGCGTCGATGCCGACCCAGTTGTTCTGAATGATGTTGTTGTCCCCGAAACCGGTGTTGCCAACGATCTCGATGCCTTCGTCGCCAAAGCTGTGGACGATAAATCCCTTGATGACACTGTCGCTGGCCCGGAGCTGAATGCCATTGACGGGGTTAGCGGTGGCTGATCCGTCGAGCTGAATCAATGGGGTACTGGTGTAACCGGGCTGCGTGGTTGCGTCGAGGATCACCGGGTCGTTGATCCACGGGAGACCGCTGGATTCAACAGTGATCGTTTGCAGCCCGCTGCCAATGCTGAAGCCGATCGTGTCCGGCGTCGCGCCATTGGGTGAATTGTTCGTGGCATCAATGGCTTCGCGCAGCGAGATCAATCCGTCCGTGCCTTTGTCGCCCAGCAAGGCGGAAATTGAAGACGTATCGCCGTAGCGCGCGTCAATATTGGTGTAATCATCGGCGGTGTCCACGACGAGTGACGCAAGCTGTTCGTACGCGCCAATGTCGGTGGATGCATCTCGGTTTGCACCGCGCTGATCAGTGGTTGGTGCGCCGGTATTACTGCCTTCGTCAATGCCGCGGCTGCCAGTGAGTAGAGCATGCGTCTGAGTCGGGCCGCCATTGTCGGCCAACGCGCCCAAGGTTGGGGCCACATTGAGAATGTCACTGCCCACCCAGCCGCTGCTGCCCGAGATGTCGCCAATCAGGTTGTTGCCCAGGCTGGACACTGTGCCGTCGACGTCGTTGTAGCTGGCAGCCGTGTTTCCCGCCACCAGGACATTGCGCAACGTTGCGATGCCTGACTGAACATTGATGCCACCGCCCCGGTTTGTTGCGGTGTTGTCAGTGACTGTCACATTTTGCAGCATCGCGTCTCCGTCTAGGCGCAAACCACCGCCGCGATTTGCCGCGTTGCCGCTGATGGTGACGTTGGTCGCCGTCAACGAGGTGCCTGAATGCCTAATTGCGCCGCCATTGCTCGCTGCCGTGTTATTGCTGAGGGTGACACCAGTCAAAGTGAGCACAGCGGTGTTGCCAGTGGCGATCGCCCCGCCCGGCCCTGCCATCGCGGTATTATTGTCGAGCGTCGTATCGGTCAGCGTAATGGTACCGTCGACGTCAATGGCGCCACCGGAAGTGGCCGCTTGGTTGTTCCGAATCAATACATCTGTGAGCGCCAAGTCGGTTCCGGCCTGAACCTTGATCGCGCCGCCGCTTTCCGTTCCTGTGACAACGCCTCCCTGGATCGTCATATCGGAAATCGACGCGTTTCCTGTTACCAGGTCAAACATTCTTTCCAGCGAGTTTGCGTCGAGAATCGTGGTATCGAGACCTGCCCCGGTGATGGTGAGATCGTCCTTAATATCCAAATCACCGGTGGCGGCGTTGGCTTCGTCGTCGCCGTCGATGGTGAGCGCGTAGGTGCCCGTTGGCAGATGGATCTCGTTGGCGCCTACGGTATTGTTGGTGGCAATGATCGCTTCGCGCAGCGAGATAAAACCGTCGGGGCCCTTATTCGAGAGCAGCGTGCTAACCGAGGCGGTGTTGCCATCGACAACATCGTTAGTGGTGTCAACGACAAGGCCTCCGGTGGCGGTGGACACCGCGCTGAACTCCGACGTACTGCCAAAGCTACCGCCGCCGAGATCTTCGGTCACGGTGGCGGAGATGATCGCCGTAGACTGGACCGCAAACGTGGCGCTGAACGACTCGACCCCACTGCCGGTGTGGGTGACGGTCTGCGCAAACACGAAGGACTCGCCCTCGCCATGTAGGCTAGGATCAGCCAGGGCATTGGCAAAAAACTCGACGCGATAGTCCCCGGCGGGCGCGTCCAGATCGAAATCGATGGTGGTGCTGCCACCCGCATAGGACGCCGAGGTAAACACCGGGAAGTTCAAAAGATCATTGGCCCCGGAATCGGCGTCGCCGATATCGTTGGCAGTAACGAAATTCGCATCCTCGATGCCGCCATCCAGATCAATGCCGATGCCATAAGGAGAAAAAATGGAATTACCGATAATGGTTGCTCCGGTCGTTAGGTTATCGACTTCCACGCCGAATCGCCCGCTATATGCGATGACGTTGCCCTCGCCGGCGCCCGTACCGCCAATCTGGTTGCCGGTCCCCGCGGTAAAGAATCGCACACCACTATCTGCTCCGCCGGCGCCATTACCCAAATCCGCCGAACCACTGGCATCTGTGCCGATATAGTTACCAAGTACTTGGTTATTAGAGGCCGCATTCTGAATCAGGATACCGGCACCCTGGTTAGCGGAAATGATGTTGCGTTCGGCGGCCGTATTTCCACCGATAATTGTACCGTTGGCCCCATACTGGATGCTGATGCCGTCGTCACCGTTGCCCACCGCCACCGTTCCAGAGATGTCGGTGCCGATGAAGTTGCCTTGCACCAGTGTGCCGGTTACCGCCGTTGTATACGTAGCGTTCGTGGTGCCGTCGATATAGATACCGTCCCAAGTGTTACCGGAAATGACATTGCCGGCGCCGACCGCGGTGCCGCCGATGCGGTTGCCGTCCGATGAAGTTTCAATGAGAATGCCGTGATCGCCGTTTGCTAACGCCGTAACACCGTCGGCAAGGACACCGATGAGATTGCCTTCAACAATATTGTTGTCACTGTTTTGTCGAATAACCAGTCCAGAGAAGCCCCCGGTCGTGCCGACGATCACGTTACCGTCATTGACACCGGTACCGCCGATCTGATTTCCGGTGGCATCGACGCTGATCATCACGCCAAATTCGGCATTGGCAGCTAAGTTGCCTTGCGCATCGATGCCCACCCAGTTGTTCTGGATGATGTTGTTGTCGCCAAAGCCGGTGGAGCCATCGATCTCAATGCCCTCGTCGGCAAAGCTATGCACGACGAAGCCCTTGACAGTGCTGTCATCGGTCCGCAGGTAGATTCCGTTAATGCCGCTAGCGGCCGGAGTCGCGGAGCCGTCCAGCTCGATGACCGGATTGCCTGAGTAGTCGCGCTGGGTCGTGGCATCGAGGACCACCGGGTCCGTTAGGATCGGCAGGCCGGTGGCACCAACTCCGATAGACCAATACTCGTCGCCGGTTCCAGGCGTTAGGTCGGGATCGATGTATCCGACGTCAGCGGTATCAATGTTGAAATGGATTTGATCCGGGGTGCCGCCGTTGGCGGTGTTATTTGTTGCCTCAATCGCTTCTCGCAGAGAGATAAAACCGTCCGCGCCCTTGTTGGATAGCAGGCTACTGATGGAGGTGGTGTCACCGTCGGCAACATCGGAGGTCGTATTCACGACGAGGGTGTTGATGGCCGCGGTTAGGTCAAATAGCGCAACCGCATCTGGACTTTGGGAGGCGCTAGTCAGACTTATGTCATCGCCATCTAGAAATTGGGTCGCGTTAGCTGCGGTTGTTGTTTCACCGGTGGTGGTCACATCTAGAATGAAGACGTCGTTTTGGCGCACGGGAATGCTATTGTCACCCGCCGTTAAGGGACCGTTGCCGTCAACGGTTACGAGGATCTGTCCTTCGGTAAGCGTGGTGCCGCCAATAGTTGTGGTCTGTTCAATGAGCTCGATGCCGCCAACGTCATCAGAGATGTTGATATCACTCCCATCGATGAGGGTTGTTGTCGTGCCAACCGTGGTGCCCAAACCTACCTGATCGGCGGAAAACGTATAAATGTCTTCAGCTGGACCACTGTCAGCTACTTTACTAAAGATAAAAGTACCGGCATCCAGGGTTGCATCGCCAACATCGGTGTCTTGCTCAACCAATGAAAAGCCCGTGACGTCTTCGTTGGTAGGATCACCGTCGTCTACGGGCTCGACGATATCGTGCATATCCAACAGTGGCGTAAACGTGCCGACTGTGTAGTCACCCAGTGTCGTGGGCCGAAACACGAGGATGTCTTCATCCGCGATGTTCATATCCGAACCAGTGCCCGAAAAGGCGGCGAGGATCGTATCGTCGGCTTTGGCCGACACCAGTAAGTCGCCGCCCTGCAGGTCGAAAAAGTTGCCGCTGGGGGTATCGCCGACCCTGAGCGCATTGGTCACGTGGTGCAGTCCGTCCAGGTCGGTGTTGCCGCTTGAAGTGAAGTCATCGAGGTTGAAACTAGTAGCTGACACGGTTCCGCCGGTTGTGTTTTCACCAAATGCCAGGTTCGGGTCCCCAACCTGTATCGCCTCGCCATCGGACCATTGGTTGTCGCCGGGCACGCCACCACCGTTAACGTCGTTTTCGGTTGACAGCCAAAGATGGGCATCCGCGGGTTTAATCGACACGCCCCCAACCGCCCAATTGTCGCTGCCCGACCAAGTCCAGGACATGGTCACAGAAGCCGCCCCGGCCTCGGTGCTACCGCCACTGCTGATCTGGAATCCATAGAGGTCCCAGTCTTCCGTCTGACCGGGGTCAGGAATGAGGTCATAGTCGGTCGGGTCGTCGACGGATATCACACCAAACGCCAACTCATCGGCGGCCGAGCTGATGGTGGCCGATCCGCTGCCGGAAACCCCGGATCCCGAAGCAAAGGATCCCAAAGGTGTTGTCTGGTCAACTCCCGTAAACGTCATGACGCCAACGGTATTACCTTCTGACGTTCCGCTGAATGTTATGTCAACGTTGTACGTTCCCAAGTCGGGGGCAACGAGCGACCAGATCTCGGCCCTGGCGTCACCAATCTCCGTCGTTCCGACAAAACTAAGGCCGTCACCGTTGTACGTGATTGACGTGACAATCTCGTAGGTCTGGTGGTTGATCGAAACGCCAACCAGCATCAACCGGTTGCTTCCGGACGTCGTATGCGATATTGAGAAATCTCCGCCCGAGCTTGTCCCAGTGGAGGTCGCATCGACTGCGGGGTTCAAGAGATGTCCCCAGTTTTGCCGAACGTCCATGTTGAACGCCACATCGGTTTCGATGCTACCTGTCTGATATTCGAGATCCCAGTCGCCCCCGAAAATTGTGTGACCGGTATCATCGGTGCTGGCGGCCACATCGGCGCCGGTGAGCTCGCTCAAGGTGTCAACTAACTGTTGACCTTCGGCATCGCCGGCCAGATCACAGCCATAGAACAACAGATCCCCATCGTCGCTGAATGCCTGCTGCCAGGCAGCAATGTCATTGGCATACGCATCGAGGTTATCGCTGCGCAGCCAGGTGCTTCCGGTCTTCACTGAACCATTGGTACCGTGGGAGACGATGTGCACGCCGGCCAACTCCTGGAATCCGGCCAACACGTCGGTGATCTGTTCGATGCCGTCCCGGTTGCCATCGAGGAGAAAGACTTGTACGTCACCCACCAACAGCGGGCCGTTGCTGAGGTCCAGTGACAGGTCAGAGTTCTCTTGTTCTGCGCTGGGTGCGGTCTCGGATTCAACCTCGGTTGGCTGCGGGCCGATCTGCGGTTCCGGCGAGGTCGACGCAATGGTTGGCACATCCGTGGTATCGCTGTTGAGTTGAAGTGCACTGGAGTCGCTGGCGTCTGCGGCAGCGCCAGCATGAATCGAATCGTTAAGGATTCCTTGAACCAGCTGTTCGTGATCGGTGACGCTGCTGTCAATGAAGATCACCTCGCGCACGCCGGTTTCGGGCGGTGCATAGGCAGCTAGCGCCGGGCCTTCTTCGGCTGGGTTGGTTTCGGCTGTTGCTGATTCGCCGCTGGCAGCGTCGTCACTGTCATATTGTCGATGGCTATTGCTGCTAGTCGCGCTGGTTGGCTGTTCGCCGGTCTCCGTGGTCGTAGTATTGAGTTCCGCACTTCGTGTGCTGATGGGGGCCAGCTCGTCGAGAATCGTGTCCGCCTCGGCGAGGGTGTCTTGCACGTCGCTGATCAGTACTTCCGTTTCCGTGCTCGTGTCGTCGGTCAACGCATCAGTCTGTTCTGATGGCGTGAGTGGATCTGCGTTGGGTTCACCGTTCAGGGAATTGTCCGCGTCTGACGGGGCCGCGGTCGTCGTGGCGGTACTGATGGGATCGGTTGACGCATCGAGTGACGAGGCATCCGTCGCGG
Source organism: uncultured Gammaproteobacteria bacterium (assembly GCA_947259875.1). Classification (GTDB taxonomy): domain Bacteria; phylum Pseudomonadota; class Gammaproteobacteria; order Arenicellales; family JAANXG01; genus CALZGZ01. The sequence goes on from CAMYNX010000057.1 coordinate 7,041, forward strand.
GTTCGTTGCCCGTCTCATCAGACTGGACGGCAGTGGGTTCAGTGCCGTCTATGGATGGCGGCGAAGAAACGCTGTCGACTTGCAGGTCAGACTGTTCCTGACCGCTGACCCTGGACGAGGTGTCGAGCGTTGATTCGTTGATCGGCTCGCTACCGGGCTGGGTGGAGACTGAGTCGCCGGAACCTTCGGAGGAGACGGATTGCTCGACTTGCGCGGTGTCGGTAACGGGAATCTGATCGGATGCGTCGGGGGCGGCAGCATCTGCAACGACATCGGCGCCAGTGGCCATGCCCGCGCCGTCGAACATGACGCGCGGCTCCAGGGCCATGAGCAGGCTTGGTTTGCGCATACCGACCAAACGGCGACGGCGCACGCGTTGTATTGTCGGATCGCGGCCGGATCCGCCGGATTTTTTATCCATCCCAGTGACTTACACCCCCATGAGATGTGTCCGCACCCCAATCAGGACGCGTCCCGACTCGCCCAACGAGTTGGCAACGAGCGCGCGCCCTTTCCCATATCCGTCTATATCGGCCGGTAATCGGGCGACATTAGGTCCCGATATCGGCCTGGTTTAGACACTATGAACTTACTAAAAGTATAGACGAATGGGGAGATTTGACAGGCCTGAGGCCCTAATTTAGGGCAATTTGGGAGGACCTTTAAGTAAGCAAATAGCCTGAACCCCGCATATTGCACCAAGGTACCCCGTCCCCGTTCTTCGGCGACACCGTGAAGCATCCGATATGGTCATGTCTAGGACGATGCACTTAGGGTCTCCCGGATGCACGTAATGAATAGAGGCGGCGCCCAGTCGCACGAGACCTGCGTCAGCATCCGGGATCCTGGTGAGAAATGCAGACTAAAAACCGGATTCCCGAATCAACACCGCACCGACCATGCGCCAAATTCTCGTTAACCAACTCTCCGATTCGGCCTTGATCCTCACCGCGCCTCGCAGGACGGTCTTTTTCAAATCCTTACGAGGATTTTTCACCGCGAGTCGTATCCGGTACACCGCCTCTCTTGGAGCCAGCGCTCCCGACACGGTGTCTCGGGTAGCGAGGGGTCCTCCATAACGCGACGCGAGCACCGGTTCGGGCAGAGACTTCGTGCTCGCGCGGTCTATCTCGGTAACGCGCACGCTTACCGGTTCCAGACGCGGGTTCTCCGGGTGAAATTGTGCCGGTGCGTCGCGCTGTACCCGGTCCAACTGATCCTCGGTTACGTACGCCTGGACCACGAGGGTGTCCTTGTTCACCAACGTGGCAAGCGCGAACGAGTCTGGAAGCCATCGCCCCGGAGTGAGGTCCTCGGTTACCGTTACAACCTCGCCAGAAAACGGCGCCTTGATCTGCAGTTGACTCAGTTGTTCTAGATATCCGCGGTGGGCGACAAGCGCTTTTCGTAGTTCCTGCTGCACCACATCCCGCCGTTCCAGAAGATGTGTGGTGCCCTGCCGCGCCAGGCTTGAGCGATATAACCGAATCTGGTTGTGTGCATCCTGGACCTGGAAGTCCAGTTCGGGCGAACGCAACGTGAACATCAACTCGCCCTTGGAGACGACCTGATCCGGCACGATGTGCGCGCTCTCCAGACGAGCCGGGAATGGTGCATAGAACGTCTTGTGTTGCAGGGGTTTCAACACCCCCGGCACGGTGATGTAGTGCTCCCATGGCGCAATCAGCAGCGTCAGTGCCAGTACCACCAACGCCGAAGACACGATGGTGTTTCGGTTCCATTTGAACGCTGTCTTTCGCCGCCGCCACTCTTTGAGCTCTGCGTAAATCGGTCGGCCTATGAACCACACGAGTTCCGCCGCCATCAACATGACACCCAATGCCTTGAAAAAGAAATAATAGACCAGCAGCGCGATCCCCAGGAACAAGACCAGACGATAGATCCACGTACTGTAGGCGTACGCGATCAAGATGCGCCGCATCCGACGATTGTGCACTTCCGGTGGGGGATCTTTGAATCCAAACAACCATTCGCGTAACCGCCAGCGACCCAAGGCGAATGCGCGCGGTTGCAGATTCTGCACACCGAGCAAATCCGACAACAGATAGTACCCGTCCCATCGCATGAATGGATTGATATTAATCGCCAGGGTCATCACCCAAGACGCTGTGGCCAGGAAAAAGACGGCGTTGCGAACTGCGCCATCGGACAAGAAACTCCACAGCAACGTCGCGAATGCGGCCAGGCTGAGCTCTGCAAACATCCCAGCGATACCGATAGCCATGCGCTGCCGGCGGGAAGCGAGTTTCCAGGACTCGGTGGTGTCCGTATACAGGAAAGGCCACATAACCAGAAAGGCCATGCCCATGGTTGGCACGTGTAAACCGTAATACTTGCACGTGTAAGCGTGGCCAAGCTCGTGCAGACACTTTGAAACAATTACCGCAAGCGCGAAGTAGAGAAGTCCCTCGAATGAAAAAAAACGCACAAAGGTTTGTGCGAATGCGGTCCATTCACGCATCACCAGATATAGACCAAGCAATGTTACCAAAGCAAGCAGCTTACGAAACGCACTGCTGAAAAATGGTCTCGCAACAGGGAGTGTTGCGTGGAGAAAACGGTCGGGGCGCACCAATGGTACGAAAAAGAACAGATACCGGTGTAGAAGTAACGACGACAGCCGGGGCTTTTGGGAGAGGGCGCTCTGGTACAGGGTCCGCGTGCCGTTGCAATCGTCGATCCGGATCAGTTGGTTGCGCACCAGAAACGCGTCGAGCGTGGCAACGTCCTCGATTGTCGCCTCGAGGGTCGTTTCCCTGTTTACGCACTCGGCGATAGACGCGGGAACTTGACGCACCCATCGCTTAAGCAGCTCAAATTCGAGCCAGCCGAGGCTGAAGAACTTGTTGCGCACCGGATCGTGGAGCACCCAGGTCGGCTCGTATGTCTTGCCCCGCGTTCCCGGATAAAGGTCCAGATCTTGTCTTAGCGGTGAAACCATCGCGGTGGCGGAATCGCCATCCGCGTTGTCGCGTGGAGCATTTAATGCGATACATTCGGCCATGGGCGAAGCAATGCGGGTCTTAGAATCCGACCGCCTGGCGCAGCGCAGACAATGGCCGCCGCATGATGTAATAGATAAGGCTGACCTTCTCGCCGTACACCTTGGCGGTGCCTTTCAGGCCTATTCGAGGCCGGGTTTGCCCCGGAACAATCTTGGCTTTGAGCCGAAATGCCAAACTGCCGGCCTGATTTTGTTCCGGTTCGTAACTGGTTTGCCGGATCTTTCCCTTCAGCGGCGCGGTTGGATCGGTGTTGAGGAACATCTGCACGTCGGAGCCGGGCTCCAGCATGACGCTGTCTTCCACGGCGAGCCAGATTTGGATCTCGACCTCACCGGGGTCCGCAAGGGTGAGCAGCCGCTCGCCGGTTTCGACCGGACGGCCGATCCAATCGTTCACATCTGTGAATACCGCGATGCCGTCGCGTTCGGCGCGCACTTTTGTGCGTTCCAGCAACGCCAGCGCGTAATCCCGCTCCAGGCGCTTTTCCTCTACGCGCGCCTTAAACAGCTCCAGATCCGACTTGCTTTTCTGATCGCTGAACGATTTTTGTCTGGCGCGCAGGTAATCCGCGCGGGCGACTTCGAGGCTCTTCTCAGCGATATCATAACGGCTCTTGATCTCGGTATCGTCCAACGTAAATAGTGTGTGACCCGTGGTTACCGCCTCGTTGGGACGGACGTGAAATTCCTTGACGACCCCCGGGGCGGGTGCGGCGACGATGAGTGGCCGATAGGGCACTATCTCCGCGGGAGCCAGAGCGGATTCCCGGACCGGTAATGCCAGTGCGCCGGCCAACAGGGCGAGCACGCCAAGCCGCACCGCGCGTGTCCGGAGGAATTGGATCACCCGTGAACCCGTGTTTGGCTTGCCGCCTTCCAGCGCACGCCAAGCGTGCGCGTAGGCCTCGATAAGGGGCTCGAGGAGGTTGATTTCCTGCGCTGGAAACGGGGTCTCCCGGGTAAGCAGCAACCCGGAGTGCAACTCTCCGGTTCGGTGGACAAACGGACACCAGAGCCCATGTGGCGGCATCCACTCGTCCCAATCGGGTCGCAACTTGGGCGGTAGATCCGCGCTGGTGATCGCCTTCAGTTTGACCGATGCGTCATTGGCGCACAGCGCCTTGACCAGACGCGTTAGCGACAGTACTGCCTGGGAGTTGCGGTCGATCGCGGAGACCCCCGAGACCAATTGAATTTTCACCTTTCCGGCGGGCGTGAAACGCCAAAGCAGGCACCGGTCGTACTCAACTAATCTATGGGTAGCGTTAACAACTATAAAGCCGAGTTGCTCCACGTTCTCCGCGGCTCTTGCTTCGCGTTCCAGGGAAATTAGGCTGCTAAGCGGCGATCGTGCGCGCTCGATCCCAGGGTCCGCGGATAGTTGCGCGGGTCTGGCGGCAGGAACACTCATCGGGATGAATCGAAGTCTGCGTTGCCACTCATTCCGGCACGCAATTCGGGATGTGTCCCGAGGATCTGCGCGATGGCGGCGAACGTGCGGCTCGTGGGATCGATTCTGGGATTCGTTCGTATCACGGCGGCATCGTAACGCTTCCCGGTTTCGTCGATGGTGACGGCAAATTTCTTGCCCGGCGACACGGATGTCATCCACTTCGACGGCAGATGAAGCATCATCTCCAGTTTTTCATCGTCCAGGATAGCGGTGAGAGTATCGCCGATATTCACGTTTTCGAATTCGTTGGCGATGACTTCGACAATACGCCCGTTGTAGGGTGCCCGTACCGTACATTTACGCAGCTGAGCACGGGCGAGCGAAACCTCTGCTTTGCCTTCCTCGACTCTGGCTCCCGAGAGGGCCAGCTCCAGCTTGCTGACCGCATCGTCTTTACGCAGTTCGCGATTCGCGTTGTACGTGAGTTCGTATTGCTTCAATTTCGCAAGATTCGATAGTAGGCGGGACTTAAGTACCTCGCATTCGAATGACACCAGGATTTCGCCTTTTTTGAAGCGATCGCCTTCCCGGAAATGGATGCGCCGAATTCGCGCCGATACCAGACTCGATATTTTTGCTTGACGATGCGGTGTCAACAGTGCCCGAATATCGTTTCCCATCGACTCAGCGTCGGTAAGGACTTCTCCCGCAGATGGTATCGCAGACTGCATCGTGGTAGGCGTCTGTTGCGCCGCGACTATAGACCAAGGCAAGCACAGGCCCGCAAATAAGAGTATTGCCACTGCTATGCGATTTGGGGCGGTACGCATCTCGTGTATGCGACCTAGTGGTGGTAGTAACCAGAGTAGAAACAAACCATTTGCAACGATCTCTATAACGATCCGCCGTTAACGGCGCCGGTTTCCCGCTGTCGCCGGCGGTGGTACTGCCAGGTTTGTGCGTTTTTGTAGTGCTGTACCTGTGTGCCGGGCACTGCGTCGGTCTCGACGCGCCGCGGCGTGCTTGTGCGGGGCACTGCGGCGGTCTTGACGCGCCACTGAGAACTCGTACTGGGCACTGCGTCGGTCTTGACGCGCCGCGGCGTGTTGGTGCTGGGCACTGCGGCAGTCTCGACGCGCCGCGGCGTACTCGTACTGGGCACTGCGGCAGTCTCGACGCGCCGCGGCGTACTTTTACTGGCCACTGCGGCGGCCTCGATACGCCGCGACGTACTCGCTATCGCTACACGGGTGGGGACGCGAACGACCAAGTCCATTTTCGGCGCAAAATCGTCAGTGGCGGTCTCGAGGTGTTTAAGCGTCATTCGATTCCAGTGTTCTTCAACAGCTTTGCTGAGATGTTCAAGGTCTCGAGACGCGATCGCCTCGGGCAGTGGGTCCGCGCCAATCGAGTTGAAGATGCGGGCTAGGGCCTTCTGCGTTTCGGCGTACGAAAGATGTTTCCGGATTTTTGTGGACACCGCGACGGCGCGTGCCTGGATAACGTCGAATTTGGTTTGCGTTTGGCTGTTGGATAACTCCATGCGCAGCAGCAAATCGTCTACCTGGGCGAGATCCGCTGCCGCGTTATAACGCTGCCTGGCAAGCGCATATCTTTGCGCCGCCAGTCGGACCCGTGCCAGTGCCGCCATGGCCAGCGCAATGCGACGAGCTTTCACCAGTTCGAAACGGGCCTCATGAAATTGCTTTTGCGATAACCCTCCGAACACATTGAGGAGATTCAAGGAGATCTTTAGACCGAGATCGCTCCAGTCATTGTTAAACAAGAATTTGTTGCTGTCGTAGCGTGTCCCGAAATCTATTTCGATCCCGGGCAACATCCGCAGCATCGCCTTTCTGATGTCGAGCCGGGTGACGCGTAACTGGTAGTCCTGCTCACGCAGGTCTGGATGATCGGCAAGGGCACTGTGCTCTAATTCGTCCAACGGGGTCAACAAAGAAGCGGGTGGGCTCAAATCGCCGGGATCGGCTAACCGGAAATCGGCGCCGGACGGCAGGTTCATCAATCTCGACAGCGAAATCTTGGCCAGCGCCATGCGCTCTCGCGATTGCCATAATTGGGATCGTATCTCGAGTAAATTGCGTTGATAGCGCAGAGCCTGTTTCTTGTTTTGAGCGCCTTTATCCGCCAACGCGCGGGATTGTTCTATCGTTTCTTCAGTGTCTCGGATCAGTTTGTCCATTTCCGGCAGCAACTCTTGTGCATTCCAAGCGCGCCAGTAGGCATCGAGTACATCTTGTACAATGTTTTGTATCACTTTGCGCCGCCTTTCCTCGGTAATCCGAATCTCGTCGTGACGCTGCTTCGCGGTTGCGTAGCTAACACCGAAATCCAGGACATTCCAGGCGACTGTCAGATCCGATGTGTTGCGCTGACGTTCTTGGGACGTGGAAGGCTCCAGGCTCAGTTCGCCGGTCAACAAAGATTGACTAGCTGCCCCGGAATCGTTGCTGCGATCGAAATATCCAGCAGAGACGGCGAGTTGCGGCAGTAAATCCAATTTCGCCATGTCGAGGTGTCGCAAAGCAACCGCATGCTCCATCATCGTCACACGATTGTCGAGGTTGTACTTAATGGCGCGTGCGATGGCTTCTGCGACGGTGATCGCGCCGGAGATCGGCTCCTGATCCGCAAACAGGGTTTCGAGTTCCGTCGAGATGCTGTCAACGCGTTCCGAATGCGTCAGCGGTTTACTGGTGACCACGCAGCCAACGAGCGGCAAAGCCAGAGCGAGTAAGATCCATGTTTTGTTGTTTAACACCCTGAGTAATCCTAGCCTAAATATTGCACCAAGGCGGCTAAAAGATAGACCAATAACTTGTTTGTCGTTACGAATTCACCCTATAGCTGGAATGCCACTTTGTACCCGCATCATTGCCTACCTTGGCCTTGGCTCGATCTCGACCATCTGGATTCGCGTCTTACTAAACCCATAGCTGGCTATGGATTTCGCTCCATCGCGGCGCTTATCCCCGCCTTGTCCCCGCACAGCAGGGGGACAGCAGGGGAACCAATCGCCCGACCTTGCGACTCCGCGCAGGACAAGTCCTGTCGTGATCACCCGGTATCCTTTATAGAGCAATATACGGGCCAGCAACACGCGAATGTAAACAAGTATAGTCAAGAAATATGCCAAGTCGGGTGAAGTGATCCAGCGATTTCTAGGATCGCAGGTTTGCGTAGTTATACCGCCGGGAAGCGTAGAACTGAGTGGCCACAATCGGTCCAGAATTTTAGATATCCGTCAGAGTATTTAGGCGTATAAACAAGGAGTTACTAAGTGGCGCGCCCGGAAGGCCGATGTACAGGACGGACAAGTGCCGCGGAGCACAGGGAAGTGCGAGAGCGGCCGATGTACAGGACGGACAAGTGCCGCGTGTCTTACCTGAGACATACGTTTACGGCCAAAGACATTGTTTACACAATTGAGCATTTGGGAGGTTCCCAAATGCCGTGGAGAAAGTGTAAACCGATGGATGAAAAACTTAAGTTTGTCGCCCGTCAGAATGTGGCGACCACACCGTCACAGCGTGGGTCCGTAGCACCCATGAGAACACCCGTTTGGTCGCGCACGATCGCGCCGGCATGCCCCATTACGTCATCGAAAGGGCCCACCATCTCTAGATCGTGACCGGCTTCGGTGAGCGCATTGATAACCTTCGGGTCGAAACGATTCTCAATTCTCAAATTGGACTTCGGCGCGCCCCAAGTGCGGCCCAGAACCCAACGTGGTGCGGTGACCGCAGCCTGCAACTCCTGACCAAACATGACATGCCGGGCAAAAACTGCTGTCTGGGTTTGTGGCTGTCCCTCCCCGCCCATCGTCCCATAAACCATGATACGTCCGTCGTTCAATCGCGCCAATGCTGGTTGAATAGTATGAAACGGTTTGCGTTGTGGTGTTATCGTGTTGCGAGCCAATGCGTCTAGCGACAGAAACGTTCCGCGGTTTTGCCAAACCACCCCGGAATCCTGTAGCACCACTCCGGAACCAAACTCCCAATAGAGGCTTTGAATGAAACTGACAGAACGGCCTTGGTCGTCGATAGCGCCCAACCAAACTGTGTCGCCTGCATTCGAATTTGTGTCGTGCGCGCTGGCTTTCGACATATTTATTGTTGAAGCCATAGAACTAATCATGCTTTGTTCAAGAAACTCATTGGGATCCACGTCCATATAAGCTGGATCAGTCACGTGCTCATCACGCACCTGGAACGCTTTCTTAGTGGCTTCGACCATGCCGTGAACAAATTCGAAACTCTCAGCTGATGAGCAATGCAATTGCTCAAAAATGGCGAGAATCATCAACGATGCCAACCCCTGTGTGGGAGGAGGCATGTTGTAAATGGTGCCTGGCGCCAAAGTTACCTCAAGTGGCGTGACTCGGATGGACCGATGTGCCTTTAAATCCTCGAGGGTAATCGGACACCCAGCGCGCGCTAGGTCAGCGGCAAGCGCTTTTGCCAGTTCGCCGCGGTAGAAAGTATCAAGCCCGATGTTGCCGAGTTTCTCTAAGGTATCGCCGAGTCGAGGATTCTTAAAGATCATGCCCACCGCGGGTGCACCGCCCTCGATAAGAAAGGTCTCCGCAAAGCCCGGAACCCCTTTCAGTTCGTCCAGCTTTTGCACGGTATTGACGTGCTGTGTAACCGTGACGGGGAACCCGTTACGCGCGTAATAGACGGCATCTTCGAAAAGTCGTGACACCGGCAGGGTGCCCCCCCACTCGCTGCTAATGTCGAGCGCGGTCTGCCAGCCAGACACCGCCCCGGCCACAGTGTTTGCCGCCAGCGGCCCCCGTGAAGGGATCGAGCTGAATCCCTTGTCTTTGTAGAAATCTCGATCAACAGAACTAGCCACTGCGCCGCAGGCGTCGATTCCAATGGGTACGCCCCCGTCACTAATCAGCCAGAAATTATCACCGCCAAGGGAATTCATATGCGGATAAACCACGGAGATGGTTGATGCGGCTGCGATCATAGCCTCAATTGCATTACCACCGTCTTGGAGGACACGAAGACCCGCTTGTGACGCGAGATGGTGTGGCGCGACAACCATTCCACGCGTAGATTTTAAAGTTTGTAGCATGATGCCGACGAAACGCTGTGCGTTATCGTATTGTATAAACTAACGAGTTACCGGGGACAAATTTAATTCAACACCAACGCAGGGAGGCGATGCTTCTTAATGGTACACCGTGCGGACACACTCGTGCTCAAGCGCGGTGAATCCTCGAAGCACATATCACTGCGAATACCAAAGTGCCGCCTGACACTACATAAACCGGGAGATCTTGCGCCAACGATAATTTCCCAATCCACACGACACCCCGGATAGCCCTGGATGGGCGTCTCCGATCCCGTTTCCTTCAAAAGATAGGGGGTTTATACTTCTTATCCGTTTGCTTGGGACTTGGTCTTTTG
>CAMYNX010000058.1 GCA_947259875.1 uncultured Gammaproteobacteria bacterium
CTGAAATTGCAACGCCTCACGTACTTGAAGGAAGGGATCGTAGACAAGTTCCTGCGGGACCACGCCGAGCAATCGCCGGGTGCGACGATATTCGGTGACTACATCATGGCCCATTACTGACAATCGTCCCGAGTCCGGCCGCACCAGCCCTGCCAAACAATTTATCAACGTCGACTTACCGGCACCATTGGGCCCAAGCAGGCCAAAAAACTCTCCCCGCTCAATTGAAAAATCGATGCCTTTGAGTGCGTGCAGCACGCCAAAACGCTTGTCTAGCTGTTCTATGGAAACAGCAGGATTAGCCGGCATATTGCACCAAGGCGGCGGAAAAAAGAGCTAACATTTCTTTTGACATTAGAGAGTTCGATCAATATCTGGTGCGACGCTTTGCGCCCAAGTATGGGCCTATCCCGGTGCAATATACGGGTCAGCGGCCATCACTGCGCCTAACCCGGTTGTTAGCCTTGAATCGATGCTGATGGCGCCAGGTTCCCAATCCAGGGTACTGCTCAAGACAGGGTAATAGCCGGATTGTGGCCACCAATATCGAATCCAATTTTCACCGAGCAGCATGAATAACAAGCTCGTGTCGCAAACATCCAGTCCGCGCTGCGAGACAATCCAGCCACCGACCCCAACCGCCGTTACGACGTCCCGCAGATTGAACTCGTTTCGTCAACGACTTGCTCCACAGTTCGATGGCCTCGGCGCACACTCCGGGTGGAGCGTCGCTAGGGGGCTGTCCGGTTGAGGATGGGGCGTAATCCAGTTACATCGATCAGGGTTTGCAAATGGGCGGGAACATTGGTGTACCGTAAACTACAACGACGTTTATCAGCCAGACGTACCCATTCCACCAATAAAGCTAACCCGGCACTGTCGCTTTGATCCACGTCACGCAAGCTCACGGACACTTGACTGCTACTCATATCGATCTGCGCATCGTTATAAAGCGCGGTCACGGTGTCAAAATTCAGCGGACCGGACAGCGAGTAGTCGCCGGAGGACTCGTGTGTCAACTGCGGCATCACTCGGCGCGTGTTTTATTTTTATCTGCGAGCGACGATATCAGTGAGTCAATACCGTTATTTTGAATCATCTGCCCATAAGAAGTGCGGTAGTTCGTGACCAAACTGATGCCGTCAACCCGTATATCGAAGACCTTCCATGCTCCACTTTCGTTCAGCTTCAAAGAGTAATGAAACGGAATCTTTGGTCCTTCCTGCTGCAGGATTTCCGTTTTGACTACTGCTTGGGTTGCGCCCTGCTTCAAGCGAAACGGTTTATACACGATCTGTTGCCCAGTATACTCGAATAGCGCGGTCGCATAAGTGCGCACTAGCAGGTTCTTGAAATGCTCGACAAATTGCTCCCTTTGGTCATTATTTGCCGTGCGCCAGTATTTACCTAACACCAGTTTTGACATACGTTTGAAATCAAAATGAGGAAGGACCAGCTCATCCACCAACCGGTATAGCTTGCTGCTGTCCTCCATCAATGTTTTGCGATTGGAGGTCAACTCAGATAACAATTTGTCCGTCGTCTGTTTGACCAATGCGTCGGGCATTATTGTTGCCGCAGCACTGAGATTAAACAGCGTTACCACTGCGAAAAGGATAAGCGAATACAATTGTCTAATCATCTAGCGGTCTCCTTGCGCCTTACTGAACAACATTTGACCAATCAACTGTTCCAACACCACGGCGGACTGAGTTATTTCGATACGGTCTCCTTGCTTTAGATGGGTATCCTCCCCCCCGGGTTCAAGTCCCACGTATTGGGCACCTAGCAGGCCGGACGTCAGCACCGCGGCACTGGTGTCGGTCGGAAGATTGTTAAATCGACGGTCAATACTCAACTCAACGATCGCGCTGTAGTCCTCGCGGTCAATCTGAATGTTCGAAACACGCCCGATCTTTACCCCCGCCATAGTGACCGGAGCTTTGACATGCAATCCGCCGACATTTTGAAAACTTGCAGTCACCTTGTAGGCGTCAGTAACGTTGACCGTACTCAGGTTTCCGACACGTAGCGCCAACATTGCTAATGCCGCAAGCCCGGCGACAACAAACAAACCTACCCATAATTCAAGCGCATTCCTGCTCATGGCTCATATCTCACTGAACATTAATGACGTTAAAATGAAGTCAAGACCTAGCACTGCAAGCGATGCAATAACAACGGTTCGGGTCGTCGCGCGGCTCACGCCTTCAGAGGTTGGCGCCGCGTCGTACCCCTCAAACACTGCGATCCAGGTTACCACAAAACCAAACACCACGCTTTTGATCACGCCGTTAAGTATGTCGTCATAAACATCGACGCCTTCTTGCATCGATGTCCAATAAACACCGCTATCTACACTGAGCATTCCGACTCCGATGAGATACCCGCCCAACACCCCGATGGCGGTAAACATCGCTGCAAGCAACGGCATGGCAATAAAACCCGCCAGAAATCGTGGCGCCATCACCCGTTCAATGGGATCCACCGCCATCATTTCCATACCGGCCAATTGCGAAGTTGCCTTCATCAACCCGATCTCAGCAGTTAACGCCGAACCCGCCCGTCCGGCAAACAACAAAGCAGTCAACACCGGTCCCAATTCGCGGGTCAGTGACAATGCCACCACTAACCCCAACGATGACTCGGCGCCAAAATCCACCAGTGTATTGTAGCCTTGCAGACCCAACACCATGCCGACAAACAGACCCGACACTGCAATGATGAGCACGGTTAGTACACCTACAGCGAAAACTTGTTGCAATATCAGTTGAAAACGGCGCAGGATCCAAAACACGCCAACTAATGTAGCCGTCAGAAACATGGTGGCACGACCTAAACGCAGGACACTATTGATGACCCACCGCCCTAAAAGCCGGATACTAGTCATCCGGCCAATCCTGAAATAAGTCCTCTTTATAGTCACGAGCCGGGTAATGATAAGCTACCGGGCCGTCTGGCAAACCACCCATGAATTGCCGAACCTCCGGAGATTTGGTTCCGCTCATCTCCTCCGGAGTACCTTGGCCAATGACCCTTCCCTGGCCGAGTAAATAGACGTAATCTGCAATGCTACACCCCTCCGCCACGTCATGGGTCACGACTACCGAAGTCATCTGCAGTGCGTCGTTGACTTCGCGGATCAGTTTCACGATCACGCCCAACGAGATGGGATCTAAACCAGTAAACGGTTCATCATACATTACCAACATAGGGTCTAGAGCAATAGCACGTGCCAATGCTACTCGCCTTGTCATACCGCCCGAAAGTTCAGCCGGCATCAAATGGCGTGCACCCCGAAGTCCCACCATCTGCAGCTTGGACAACACTAAATTCTTGACCAACTCATCTGGCAATTCGGTGTGCTCATAGATCGGAAACGCGATGTTTTCGAACACATTCAAATCGGTGAGCAACGCGCTACTTTGAAACATCATGCCCATCTGTTTTCGCAATGCATACAAGTCTCGCCGGTTAAGCGACGGTACCGATACATCGTTGACCCTGATGTCTCCAGTGTCCGGTTTTAACCGTCCCCCTATAAAATTCAGTAAAGTAGATTTGCCACAGCCGCTCGGGCCCATAATGGCGGTTACTTTCCCTCGTGGTATGGTCATGTCGAGGTGATCATAGATCTTGTGATCTCCAAACGAGAAACCCACGTCACGAATCTGGATTAGGGAGTCTTGTGATTTATCAACTTGAGACACAAACCTATCTCGTTATTCCTAAGACCAGTAAGATCGGGGGGCTGGATTCTAACAGACAAGTACCGGTCTGATGTCTAAAAAAGACTATTTAAACGCCCATGATCTCCGCCATGGTTCGGGCCTGTCTGACCATATTCAGCGCCTTATCGGTGTTAGTGAAAAATATGGCGGCACCGCACTGCGCATGCGTACTTAAGTTTTCCAATATCTTCCGCAGCATCGGCAACTCCACATCCTCTGCTAGCGAGACCTGGAATCCCTTGATTGGCAATGAAGGAACGCATGGGGAACGCCAAACTTGCCCGACCTCCAACTGCTCCAACGCTATGAGCCACTCATCTTTGATCTTCATTCCAGACAGGTCGACACACAACGGCACGCTCGACGCCACTTCCAACAGTTGCCGAAGATCAGATGCCGAACACTCGCTATCGTCCGATACCGAAATCAAGATCGCTGCCGTGCGATCAACGACAGGTTGAATATGTCGCATCAGTTGTTGCAAATCACCGGCGCTGTTTGCATTGGCTGAACTGTCGATTGGACACTCGAAAACGAAACGGAACGCATCGTCACAGTCTTCCCGCCACTGGCGCGGATCGGCACTATAAATGTCGCCGAACGGAACCAAGACGCTACGAATCTCATTGCTATAAAAGCAGAAGCGCCAATCATTGGGTAGATCCTCGGGATAGAATTCCGGCGCCCATTCATTGTGATTCCAACCTCGGCAACCGATTAGTACGTGTCCAAACATTCTCCACAATCCGCAGGTGCAAACCTGGTTATTTTGCCAGCGACCATCGGGATGATGTACCGGATAATAACTACAGACGCAACGGATCAGGATTTTTTATATGGTAAATATGCAATGTCTTAGATTTTGTCGACGTCACTAGAGTTTTTTGCCACATATCGTCGATCCTCCCTGCTCGTTTCACGGCAGCGTAGATTCCAAGAGTACGGGCTGCCTACTGGAGCAGGTCGGTATGCGTACCGTACCAAGCCACACCGAAAGCCTTTTCGGTTTGGGTTATACTGTCCGCTATTCGATTCCACGATAACAAACGTGACTAAAAACGCATTCGCCCGACACGGGCGTGCCGTACTCGAACTCGAGTCTCAAGCCGTAGCCGAGCTCATCGATCGCGTGGATGACAACTTCATTCGCGCGTGCGAACACGTCCTTGACTGCCAAGGGCGGATTGTCGTTGTCGGCATCGGCAAATCGGGACATATCGCGGGCAAGATCGCGTCCACCTTGGCCAGTACCGGGACACCCGCGTTCTTCGTTCACCCCGGTGAAGCTAGTCACGGTGATCTCGGCATGATCACACCCAGTGATTTGGTGATCACGTTCTCCAACTCCGGGGAGACTCCCGAGATCCTGACTATCCTACCCATAATTAAACGCATGGGAGTGAAACTCATCGCTATTACTGGTAATCCCGACTCCACCCTCGGTGAGCAGGCCGATGTATGTATCGACGTCGGGGTTCAACAAGAGGCGTGCCCATTGAACCTTGCCCCCACCGCGAGCACCACGGCTACCCTGGCGATGGGCGATGCGCTCGCGGTCGCGGTTTTAGAAACCCGAGGGTTTACTGAACAGGATTTCGCGCGCTCCCATCCGGGCGGAGTGTTGGGTCGGCGTTTATTGCTGTTCGTCAGCGACCTCATGCATAAGGGCGAAGATATTCCTGTGGTACCCGAAGACGCCTTACTTAGTGACGCATTAGTGGAAATGAGCAGTAAAGGCCTGGGTATGACCGGCATCATTGATGCAGACACCAGGTTAACTGGTATTTTTACAGATGGTGATCTGCGGCGCACCTTGAACCAAGACATCGACATCAAGCGTTGCCGCATCGGTGCGGTAATGACAAAGGACCCGATCACAACACACCAAGATACCCTGGCTGCGGAATGCGTGCAGATGATGCGTATGAACTCCATCAACGGATTATTCATAGTGGACAATCAACGGCGTGTAATCGGGGCCTTGAATATGCACGATCTGTTGAGGGCAGGCGTAGTCTAATGGTCGCTCATTGGGAGCCCTCGTTTCATGTCCCTGCAGACGTTCGCGAACTCGCCGCGCAAGTCCGGCTTGCACTTTTCGATGTGGACGGTGTGTTAACTGACGGCACTATTTATGTCGACGACGATGGTAAGGAAACCAAGAGATTTCATGTTCATGATGGCCATGGACTCAAGATGCTCCAACATGCCGGGATCGAGATCGCTTTCATAACCGCTCGTAAATCAGGAGCTTTGAAACATCGGGCGGCGGAATTGGGCATCGAACATGTTTTCACTGGTCAAATGGATAAATTGAACGTAGCTTGCCAACTCACCAAGAAATTGCAGTTGGATCTCTCGCAATGCTGCTTCATCGGCGATGATATAGTCGACATACCGTTGTTGCTCGAGTGTGGGCTCGCAATCGCCGCCAACAACGCAGACGCCATCACCAAAAACGTGGCCCATTGGATCACCCCCAGATCGGGAGGTAACGGTGCGGTGCGGGATGTTTGCAATCTGATACTTTACGCTCAGTCCAAGTCGGATGACGTTATCAGTGAATATTTCCACAGGTCTCGGGGGTGATGACCAAAATTCTAGAAAAGATACTAATTATAGGGGTTCTCGCATGTCTTGGACTGCTGAGTGTATGGTTGCAGTTCGGTATAATCGAAGAACAACCGGTTTCGTTTGATAGCGGACAGCGTCACGATCCAGACTACTATATTGAGAACTTTACTGCAGTTGGCATGGATGAGCAGGGACAGCGTCGGTATATTTTAGAGGCCGAGCGAATGGTGCATTATCCTGATGATGACACCGCATTGTTGGATAATCCCCATGTGGTGGAATATGAAAATCAGACTGCACCCCGACATACCTATGCCGAGTCGGGCTGGGTTTCATCTAATGGTAATGAGATTTTATTGACGGGAAACGTCCGAGTGATCCAAGGTCAGGATCAGCTGGGACCGGGGGGTGTTATGACTACCGAAAAGATGCGCATCGTACTGGATCGCAGCAAAGGAAAAAATTCGTCCAAGTAACAGATAACATCTGCTTTAGGTCACGAGCTAATGAAGACAGCAAAATTACTGATTTTTCTAACCAGCGTACTGTGGACAATTGGCGCCATGGCGCTCAGTTCCGACCGTGAGCAACCGGCCGTAATCGAAGCAGACGATGTCGAGTTCGATTTTCGAACCGGTGTAAGAACGTATCGCGGTAATGTGTCCGTGGTACAGGGTACGCTTCAGATCAATTCAGATAAACTTATTGTCAACTATAAAGACGGAAAAATGCAAGACGCCACGGCTTGGGGAAATCCCGCCAGATTTCGTCAGCGCCCGGACGGTAAGAAAGACGATGTGATTGGTAAAGGGAAAAAAATACTTCTCAATGAGGTAAAAAATACGCTCACGCTCTACACAAAGGCCAGCCTAAAACAAGGTTCAGACACAGCGCATGGTGAGATCATCATTTATGATATGGCCAAGGATAAGCTCCGCGTGAAAGGTGCGGCTTCTACGACACGCGCAAAGAAAACCGGCAAAGAAAAAGGTAAAAAACCAACAGAACGTTCACGCATCGTGATCACGCCCAAGCGCAGCAACAAGTAGCACCGGTAGCTGGAAATGAGCACACTGGCCACTCGAGGCCTTTGTAAGGAATACAAGGGTTTAATAGTTGTTGACCATGTAAACCTAGATGTTCAAAGTGGGGAAGTCGTTGGCTTGTTGGGACCGAACGGAGCCGGTAAGACGACATGTTTTTATATGATAGTCGGCCTGATACGCCGCGATAGCGGTGAAATCTGGCTGGACGATGAGAATATCAGCGAGCTGCCAATGCACGAACGCGCGCGTTTGGGTATCGGTTATCTTCCTCAGGAACCTTCAGTATTTCGCAAACTTAGCGTAGAGGACAATATCGCGGCAGTGCTGGAGGCACAGCCGAACCTTGATAAACAAGAAATTCGCCATCGTATCGAAGTTTTGTTAGAAGAATTCGGAATTACACACAAACGGAATAGTGTGGGCATTAGTCTCTCAGGTGGTGAACGCCGCCGAGTAGAAATTGCGCGGGCGTTGGCGGTGCAGCCTTATTTCATACTTCTTGATGAACCTTTTGCCGGAATTGACCCTATATCAGTTGGCGACATCCAACAGATTATCGCTTATCTGCGTGATAGTGGCATTGGTGTTTTAATCACCGACCACAATGTCCGGGAGACTTTGGGAATCTGTGACCGCGCTTACATATTAAGCGAAGGAAAAGTTCTAACATCAGGAACGGCTGATGAAATCCTCGCGCATCAGGAAGTTAGGGAAGTTTACCTCGGGTCGAATTTTAGGCTATAAATCATAGTCTTCGGGGGGACTGATGTTGCGCAGCAGAACAAACGAAAATAAGCTAAAATGTAAAAAATAAGTTGTTAGCAAAATTCATCCTGGTTTGGGTATAACCGAGGTTGGGGTTGGATACGGTTCTGTTTGGTAAGGTAACACGCAAAGTAGTCATCCTATTTTAGCTTAGCTTTTTAGGATACAGGAGTAGTTGCCATCGCGTAGCCCATGAAACAATCCTTAGAACTTAAATTTGCGCAGCGTCTAACGATGACGCCGCAACTGCAACAAGCTATCCGCTTGTTGCAGCTTTCGGCTATCGAGCTTCAGGAAGAGATTCAACAGGCCTTAGAGGAAAACCCCCTCTTAGAAGAACAAGACGACGGTGTCGATGATGATGATGCCGAGTTATCGTCCAATACGGAGTCGGATAACGACGCAGCGGAGTCAGAGCCCGAATCACTTCCAGAAACAGATATTCAGTTTGCAGACGATACTGTCGTAGCCGACAGCATGACTGGTGCGGATTGGGAGGATTTTGAACTACCTTATGCTCCGACTCGGCACAATGATGAAGAACCAGGGTTCGAGGTTGATGCTCGAAGCAGTACGCCCACAACCTTACGTGATCATTTGCTCTGGCAAATGCATATGACGCTATTTTCGGAAACCGATCGCAAGATCGCACAGGTCATCATAGACTCTGTTGATGACGATGGGTATCTCACATCATCTTGTGACGAGATCAAGCATATGCTCGAGCATGAAGTGGAAGTGGATGATGAAGAAATCGAAGCCACACTTCATCAAATCCAAAATTTTGATCCGCCCGGTGTGTGCGCCCGCGATCTCAGAGAATGCCTGCTTCTACAGTTACGACAACTAGAAAATAACTCCGATACTGCTGGGATCGCTCAGAGGCTTGTGTCAGATCACCTCGGATTGCTGGGTACTCGTGATTATTCTCAGTTAAAACGTTTACTCAAGACCGATACCGACCGGCTGCAACTCGCCATACAATTAGTACAGGGTCTAAATCCTCGACCTGGCAGCGCAATACAACCAAAGCAAACCAGGTATGTCATTCCTGACGTTATTGTGAAAAAAATAAAGAACGTATGGCACTCTGAACTCAACGGCGAGACTCTTGCCCAGCTTCGCATCAATCGAACTTATAAATCAATGATCCGTAGAGGCGACAACAGCACAGACAATAAGTACATACAGGACCACCTACAGGAGGCACGGTGGTTTATAAAAAGCCTACGGAATCGTAACGAGACTCTACTCAAAGTGGCCCGGGTCATCGTCGAAAGACAAAGCGACTTCTTCGAGCACGGCGACGAACGGATGAAGCCAATGGTGCTCTCTGATGTCGCCGAAACACTCGATATGCATGAGTCAACTATCTCCCGGGCCACAACTCAGAAGTATCTATTGAGCCCACGAGGTGTTTTTGAGTTGAAATTTTTCTTTTCCAGTCATGTCAACACCGCAGACGGGGGAACTTGCTCGTCTACGGTGATCCGTTCCTTGATCAAGAAGCTCGTGGCGACCGAACCGCCGACCAAGCCCATCAGTGATAGTAAGATTGCTCAATTGCTCGACGAACAGGGTATCCGAGTGGCTAGGCGTACGGTCGCGAAGTATCGGGAACATATGAACATTCCCCCTTCTAATCAGCGCAAGTCGCTGTCGTAATAGATATATGCGAAAGGAATAATTTACAACAGACAAGCCCGCAACGCTTCCATCACACTAATTTTATGGAGGGCAATGATGCACATAACAGTTAGCGGCCATCAGATGAATATTACGTCACCACTTCGAAAATATGTGACAAATAAATTGGAACGTATTGAACGGCACTTCGATCACGTCACAAATACTAATGTAGTGCTTCATGTCGAAAAAACGCGCCATCTTGCCGAGGCAACAATAAAAGCCAAAGGTGCGACGTTACATGCCAATGCCGAGGCCGAAGACATGTACGCGGCAATTGATGCATTAACCAGCAAGCTTGATCGGCAAGTAAAAAAACACAAGGAAAAGACTACACGTCGTTACCGTAACGGTGGCGCACTTAAAGATCAGACCTTAAAATGAGCTTACCTTTAACACAAGTTGTCAACCGGCATTCAGGCGCTAAATTGAACGATATAAAAATCAACAATTTTCTGACACCCGAACGGGTCGAAGTGCATTGGCAAATGTCGAGCAAGAAGAGATTGCTTGAAAGCATCGCTTCGTTGCTGACAAAAGGGAACGCCGGCTTGGATAAAAAAACCATCTTCCAAATTCTCACCGAGCGTGAGCGCCTTGGCAGCACAGGCATTGGAAAAGGCGTCGCGCTACCGCATGGCCGGGTCAACTCCCTGGATCAAGTAATTGGGGCATTTGCGGTATTGGATTCGCCGCTGGATTATGATGCGGTAGACAAACAACCGGTGAACTTGGTATTCGCGCTATTGGTTCCTGCAGAAGCCAACGAGGAACACCTGCGTATCCTGGCGCATCTTGCCAAACTCTTTAATGAAACCGATCTACGAAAGAAATTAAAGACAACGCGTTCAGCTGCGGAAGCATACCGTATATTGACAGACTGGCAGTTCTGACTACCGGACATTGTCTATTCCTTTTCGAAGGATCCGGTAGATCTGAGTTATGGTGGCGAACTGGTCACCGTAAATTTACATATCGTCGCCTTAAATTTAATATTCGGCATCTTTCGCAGTTCGTGAAGTGAAGTTTTTTATCGTCAGCGGCCTGTCCGGGTCAGGTAAGTCCATCGCTCTCCAGGCGTTGGAGGACATGGGATACTACTGTATCGATAACCTGCCCGGTGTACTGATACCTCATTTCGCTCAGCAAGTTCTCGCGCAATCGGAATATGGTTTGGACAATTGCGCAGTAAGTATAGACTCCCGAAACCGCGGTTTTCTCGAGACGGTGCCGGAGAATTTACAGGAACTAGGGAAACTGGGGATGGACTACAAGGTGATTTTCCTCGAGGCCGAGGAATCCGTACTGATCAAACGATACAGCGAGACTCGACGAAAACATCCGCTGACCGGACCAGATACACCCTTGGTGGAAGGAATCCGGCGCGAAAAAGAACTTCTCTCTCCACTTTCCGACGCGGCCACTAGACGCATAGATACCAGTAATACAACATCCCAGGAGCTTCGCAGCCTGGTTAGGGATTTTGCCGGCGGTGAGCTCAGTTCTGCGCCGACATTGCTTTTCGAGTCATTTGGATACAAACACGGAACGCCACTGGATGCGGATTTTGTATTTGATGTCCGCTGTCTTCCGAATCCGTTCTGGAACAGCGAACTTCGTTCATTATCTGGTCTTGATACCAAAGTAATCGACTTTCTGGAAGATCAAAATGAAGTGCCACGAATGATTGATGACGTGCGTAATTTCGTCGAGGAATGGCTGCCCCATTTCAAGAATGAAAACCGCAGCTATATAACCATCGCAATCGGATGCACCGGAGGTCAACACCGATCGGTTTATGTGGCTCAAAAGCTTGCTGACTATTTCGGTGCTCAACCCCTGAACGTACAGGTACGACACCGCGAACTAACGTAAAGATTTGGTGACCGCCATGATGCTATTCTAAAGCGATGTCTGTGACTTTAATGATCAAACAGACTATCACTATCATCAATAAACTCGGGTTCCATGCTCGGGCTGCTGCGAAGTTTGTCAACACAGCGTCGCGCTATGAGAGCGATGTTTGTCTAATATGTAACGAACGACGAGCAGACGGGAAAAGTATTATGAGCATAATGATGCTTGCTGCTCCGCAGGGAACACCGATCGATCTGGAAGTCGAGGGAAAGGATGAGCAAGAAGTGATGAACGTACTAGTTGATCTCGTTAACAATCGTTTTGAGGAAGAAGAATAGATGCTAACCCTGCACGGAGCTGGAATCGGAAAAGGCATTACGATTGGTACTGCGTTCGTGCTGCAAGGACCGACCATGGATATTCCGGATTACATGGTTCCAGACGGTGAGATCGAATCGGAAATCGCTCGATTCCAGAACGCAATACAGGCGGCCCGCTCACAACTCAGTAATATACGAGACGATATCCCGAGCAATGCACCATCAGAAAGCGCGATGTTTATCGAGGCCCATCTGTTGATGATGGATGATCCATTGATCGCCTCAGAACCTTTGAAAACAATCCGCGATGAGCATGTTAATGCAGAATCTGCATTGCAAAGACATGCAGAATATTTAGTTCGCGCCTTTGAGGAGATGGAGGATCCATACCTTAGAGACAAGAAAACCGATATCAACCAAGTGGTCAATCGTATACAACAGAACCTGCTTAATGTGCATCAAGAAAATACAGATGGCATAGAAGAAGGTCTGGCGGGAAAAATTGTCATCACCACGGATCTGGCCCCGGCGGATACCGTGCTGTTGAAGCACCACAAGATGAGCGCATTCGTGACCGATCTGGGGGGACCAATTTCACACACTGCTATATTGGCACGCAGCTTGAAGATACCCGCCATTGTCGGTCTACATGGCGCCACTCGTTACATACGTCATGGGGAAACCCTTATCGTCGATGGCAAACGGGGCACTGTCATTCTTTCACCGGACCAAGAAGTGCTAAGTGCCTACCATGATAGTTACGGGAAGATCCTACATAAACAACAAGAACTAGAAGTGCTACGCACCAGCGAGGCCGTAACCCGAGACGGACAGCCGATTCAATTGATGGCTAATATCGAGTTGCCGGAAGATATTGAGGCAACGCAGAGGGCGTGTGCCGATGGAGTCGGTCTATATCGAACCGAATATCTGTTCATGAACCGTCAAGAGCCGCCCACAGAGGCGGAACAATTCAGTGCTTACAAGCGGGTAGTCACGGCGCTCAAGAGACCAATCACTATTCGCACGTTGGATTTAGGTGCCGATAAACAAGTGGACGGCGGCCGTCCAAATCTTGACACCACTACGAATCCCGCCCTGGGTCTGCGTGCGGTAAGGTTGTGCTTGAGTGAACCGGGTCTATTCAAGCCGCAGCTGCGAGCCATACTTCGCGCGTCTGCTTTTGGACCAATCGAGATGATGATCCCAATGGTGTCAAGTCTGGATGAACTGGGTCAAGTGCTGGATTTGATTGAAGAGGTCAAGCAAGAACTGCGCAGACAGGGTCATGCCTATGACGAACATATTCCTATCGGTGGCATGATCGAGGTCCCGGCAGCCGCAATCGCAGCGGATTTATTCGCCTCGCGACTCGATTTCCTATCTATCGGTACCAATGACTTGATTCAATACACACTGGCCATAGATCGTGTAGACGATTCAGTAAACTATCTTTACGATCCATTACACCCGTCGGTACTTCGACTGATAAAGATGACCATCGATGCCGGCAATCGAGCTGGGGTCCCGGTGGCGATGTGCGGTGAGATGGCGGGTGAATCCAGATACACCAAGCTTTTACTCGGCCTGGGTCTGCGTAACTTCAGCATGGAACCAGATTCATTATTGGAGATCAAGAAGGCAGTACGAGAGACTGATCTAACCTCACTATCCGACTCCAGTAGCGAGATATTGGCGTGCGCAGACCCCAACGAACTTCGTATGTTGGTTGAGAAGCTGGGCTCATAATTCTTAACCCGCATATTGCACCAAGGCGCCCCGCGACTACGCGCAGCACAAGTCCCTTTGCCATCATCCGGTGCAATATACGGGTTAATCTTCTCATCTAGCTTGTACTGGACGGCCGAATTTTACAGTTTTCTGTAAGTCTTAAGTCCTGGATTTACTATTTCTACGGCAAGCAACCCGATTAGAATCAAATATTCCTATCCTGTTTTTTCTTCCCCGGAGTAATGGTTGCGGAATTAAGATTCTTTGTACCAACATATACGTGGTTCGGCTTATGCACCTTTTGTGTTAAGTTGGAACAAACGAGGCGAACGATCTTTATCCCCATACTTCATGTCCAAGCCCGACCAAACAGATAACTTAGACCTGTTGATTGCCGCTGTGGAGTCACAAGACTCGGAGCGGATTCGAGTGTTACTCAGTGATTTGCACTCGGCCGACGTCGCAAAGTTACTCGAAAGCTTGACGCCGGAACAACGCCCCGCAGTGTGGTCCGAGGTTTCTCCAACAGCCAAGGGAGAGGTGCTAGTAGAGGTTCTCGATGGCGTTCGCGAGGATTTGCTCGCCGACATGGACAAGGAAACGCTTGTTACCGCGGTTCGCTACTTGGACATCGATGACATTGCCGATCTCATTCCTGATTTGCCTGATGATGTCTTGGCCGATGTGTTGTTCAACGTTGACAAGGAGGCACGTGCGAGTTTGGGCGAGGTATTGTCCTACCCGGAAGACACCGCCGGCGGGCTGATGAACGTAGATGCAATCGTGATCCGGGAAAATATTTCACTACGCGTAGTGATTCGTTATTTGCGACTACGCGGGCAACTTCCAGAATACACTGACAAACTTTTTGTCGTTGATCGCGAGAATCACTTGAAGGGTGTGCTACCCGTATCCACCTTGCTCACGGCTCCAGCTTCTGATCGTGTCGGCATTCACTATGATCGCAAACCAATCACGCTGAATGCAATGGAGCCACAGGAGAATGTGGCTCAGGCGTTCGAGAAATACAACCTGATTTCCGCACCGGTAGTGGATGAGCAGGAACAATTGATCGGCCGTATCACCGTAGACGATGTGGTCGATGTAATCCGCGAAGACGCGGATCATTCGGTGATGGCGCGTGCGGGTCTGAGCCAGGAAGAGGATATTTTCGCTCCGGTCGCGCGCAGCACGAAAAACCGTGCGGTCTGGTTAGGAGTTAATCTGATCACAGCCATCATTGCGTCGTGGGTAATCGGACAATTCGAGCGGGCAATTGAAAAACTGGTGGCCCTAGCAGTACTGATGCCAATCGTCGCCAGTATGGGTGGTAATGCAGGTACGCAAACGCTCACTGTGGTTATTCGTGGTCTGAGCGTGGGCACCATCACCCACGCGAATGCCTGGCAGGTATTAAAAAAGGAATTATTGGTCGGGGGGCTTAACGGTGTGATATGGGCGTTGGCAGTCGCCATCGTGGCAACGCTGTGGTACCACGACTACGCGCTGGGACTCATCATCGCTCTGGCGATGATAATAAATATCGTGATATCAGCCCTAGCCGGTGTCGTATTGCCATTTGTATTGCAGCGCCTTGGGGTGGATCCGGCGCTGGCCGGTGGCGTCGCACTCACTACCATTACCGACGTGGTGGGATTCTTGTCTCTACTGGGCCTAGCCGCTCTGTTTCTCATCTAAGTTCTTGCCTTGGGCCGCAAGTCGAGCACCACCGCGACTCCCAAGCCGAGCACGGCCAACACAATCATTATCAGGTTCCCGAAACGGACATAGGGCGTAGTTCCCGCCATCGGCTGTACGGTATCTTGGATGACGGTCTCGATGAACTGCGGGGATCTTGCAGAGATACTCCCACGGTGATCGATTACCGCAGAGACACCAGTGTTACCGGCGCGCACCATCGGACGGCCCATCTCGACAGCGCGCATTTGTGCCATTTGTAATCGTTGATGCGGTCCGAACGAGTTGCCAAACCAGGCATCCTCGCTGACATTGACTAACAGCCTTGCATCGGGAAGCATCACCCGTACATCTTCTGGAAATGCATCCTCATAACAGATACTGACGCCAAGCGGATTGCCTACCGCCATCAGCGGCGCTTGCGCGCCAGACCAACTGCTGAAATCTGACATCGGGATATGGAGATAATCCAATAACCATCCTAGCGCCGAGGACAGCGGTAGAAATTCACCGAACGGGACCAGATGACGTTTGCGATAAAAAGATAACGAATTACTAACCCCAACCACGCTGTTGTAAAGCCTGTCTCCCGCTGCATCCTTGCGACGTTCTAGAATCCCGAATACAAAGTCAGAGGGATGATCCTTGAGTCTGCGCCAAAACGACTCCGGCAACTCATCAGCATAAAGGGGTAATGCAGCTTCCGGCCATACGATCAATTCAGCATCAGTGTTATCGCTCAACTCCATGTATCGTTTGATAATGTCGGAACGTCTATCTACGCGCCACTTTTCTGCTAACGGAATATTACCTTGAACTAAAGCAACCTTAACCGGCTTACCCATCGGTTCTGCCCAATTGACTTGTCCTATCAACCAACCCGCAGCAATCAGCGTGATGGCAACAGAAATACCCAACGGGGCAAAACGAAAACGATTGACAATGGCCGCGACAAACGCGCCGACGGTCACCGCGGTGAACCAACTCACGCCATAAACACCAACCACCGAGGCGAAGCCACCTAACGGCCACCCTACCTGGCTATACCCCAAACTCAACCATGGGAAACCGCTCAACAACCAACCACGTAACCATTCTGACATCGCCCATAGACTAGGCATGACCAATGTCGCTCGCACCAGGGTATTTGTTCCAGGCCATGCGGCCTGCAATCCACCGACCACCGCGGGAAACAAAGATAGATACAAAACGAGAACCGTCACTACAATGCCTGCCAGTGGAGCAGGCATGTTCCCAAAATCGTGCAGGCTCACGTAGACCCAAGAAACGCCAACGCCAAACATCCCGACGCCGAACATAAAGCCCAACCAAAAACATTGCCGAACCGGCGCTCCCAGCCAAAACAAGAATAATAGCGCTGGGCAGACTATGGAAAGCGGATACCAGTTGAACGGCGAGAACGCAAAAACCGCCAACGCCCCTGCTATCAGCGCAGCAAGATATCGCATCCTATGTCGCCGATGT
>CAMYNX010000059.1 GCA_947259875.1 uncultured Gammaproteobacteria bacterium
AAGTTCTTTATCAATTTCCTCGCCCAACTCACGCCGTTTTTCCTGTTTCTGATTGGAGGGTATTTTGTGATTCGCGATGAGCTGACGGTCGGCGCGCTGGTGGCAGTCGTCGTTGCCTACAAAGATGTACCAGCTCCGTGGAAAGAACTTTTGGATTACTACCAGGATCAGCAAGACGCGCGGGTCAGATACGAGCAGGTCACATCGCGGTTTAGGCCGGCGGGGATAGTGTCCACAAAGAGTTTCGATACGGAAGGTATAGAAACCGGCGTTGCACCGGAAATTCAAGCCACTGGTGTAAGCGCATTGGCAAACGATGATCTGATTTTATCCGATGTGTCGTTTTCCCTGGCGGATAATGAACATGTCATGGTAGTCGGCGCGGATTATCGAGCGGGACAAGCCCTGGCGCGATTGTTGATTGGTTTGCAAGAGCCGCACGAAGGCAGCCTACTGATAGACGGTGTTCCCAGTGCTGAAATTTCGCGATCACGAGCAGCACGTGTATTTACCTACGTTGACAGCGACCCCCGGTTCTTTACCGGCACGATACGACAGAATCTTGGCTACGGTCTGCCGGACACCTCAGCGAGTGGGTGGCGTGAGGAGGCTGTGGACGTTTTACACACATGTGGACTCGGACAAGAATTGATCGATTTCGGTCTTGATGCAAGATTTGATTTATCTCATGACCCGAAACTACAGGAAATGATAGTGAGTGTCCGCGCCCAACTTCATCAACGGCTGGACGAATTGGAAGGGGGGCGTCTGTTTAGACCGTTTCGAGTTGACAAGTACAACGAACACGCAACAGTTTTGGAAAACCTGCTATTCGGCAGTCTTGACAAGGATCTGATCGATATCGACCAATTGATCGGTACCCGCTGGTTTCGCAGAATGTTACGGAAATTCGAACTCGATAGATCGTTAGAACAGCTGGGTTTGGCGGTCATGAAGGCGTTGTTGGCGAGTCCAGCTACCGAGCCAGGTCGCGCGCGGATGCCAATTGAAATTATTGAACTGCTCAACGACAGGACCTCCGAACTGCAAGCAATCGTGTCGACAGTTGGGAGTGGAAGTACCGGTTCCTTACTCAAATCCCAACGCCGGTTAGTGCTGAATCTGGCGCTTGAAATTGTTATTGATCGTATCGAGTTTCCTTTTCCCACAGAAAATTTGAAAACCAAGATCATCGCATCACGAAAAGCAATACAAGATACTATGCAGCCGTCGGTACGACGGGCAGTGATTTTCTTCGATACCAACGCCTATAACCCGGCAATGACGCTGCGGGACAATCTTCTGTTTGGGCGGCCGAATATGGATTACCAAAAGGCGGCTTATCGCGTTGTTTCGGCGTTAGAAGAAGCCATCGAATCCTCTGGGCTTCACGATAATGTTGTTAATGCAGCGCTCGATTATCATCTCGGTGTTGCCGGATCTAATCTTTCCCGCGAACAATCGCAAAAACTCGGGCTAGCGCGAGCCCTACTCACCCGGGCGAAAATCGTGATTGCGTGTTACGCCACATCCTCTATTTCAATGGAAGGCGAGCGCATGATTGTGAAGGCGTTAACCGCTTCCGCGAGCGGGCGGGGGTTGCTGTGGATAACGGATCGAGCCGATTTAGCTCAACATTTTGATCGTGTGTTGGTTTTTGCCGGTGGTTCCGTTAAGGAGCAGGGGAACGTGAATGAACTACAACGGGAAGGAACTCTGTTTAGCCGTCTGGTCGCTGACTCATAATGCTTGGTTGAAAAGCGGCGGCGTTGATAAGAGGTGCTCTGATTTATTAATTGAGCCCCGGAAACAACTGTTTCATGCCATTCGCCATGATTTCGACAGCGATGGCTGCGAGGATAAGGCCGAACAGGCGATTGATGATATTCAGTCCAATCGTCCCCAACACGCTCGAGATGCGAGACGCCAGCCGAAGAACCACCCAAAGGACTGCACTTACGAGCAGGATACAAACTATTACCAGCAACCAATGAAACTCAGCATCAGAACGGTGCATCGCGATGATGACTGTGCTGATTGCACCCGGTCCCGCCAACAGCGGGATAGCAAGTGGAACTACTGCGATGGAGGATTTTGACAACGCCTCTTGTGATTCCGTCGGAGTGGCGCGCACGAGATCCGGTTGACCGCGAAGCAGTGACAGTGACATCAACAACAGAACAATACCCCCACCAACCCGGAAAGACGCAAGACTGGTTCCCATCCATCGCAGTAGCGTCTCTCCGGCTACCGCTGAAATAACCAGTACCAGCGCGACAGTGAATGCGGTGATGGAACCGACTCGCGCCCGCTCATGCGTGGAATATTCTTTTGTGAATGCTAAAAAAATAGGAATTGCCGCAAAGGGATCGAGGATGACCAGCAAAGCGGTGATGAGTCGTGTGTACTCGGTCCAGGACTCCATGCTATGGATACACTGGGTAATCGATTATGATGTCACGCCGGTGAGATCAGTAGCGTCGTGTCCAAGTCTCCTCGAGCGGTCATAGGAGTTAGCATCATTAGATCATGAATAATAAAGTAGAGGTCTGGCACTTCGCCGCGTTTGGGATCCTGCGTTTACGGTCGTGTTTCTGCCTCTTGTTTGGAACCTGACACTATTCTTACCGGAAAAGGTTCGGTGACGCTTCCTGTATAAAGGACCCGGTGAGGGAACGGAATTTCAATGCCCAAGCGGTCGTAGGCCTCTTTGATCTCGATCTGCATGCTGTTCTTTAGTTCGAGAAGATTCTCCCGCTTTGTCCATACCGAGAACTGCAGGTCAATCGCGGAATCGCCGAATCCCTGGAAGATCAACAGCGGCTTTGGTTCGTCGAGACACAAAGGATTCTTGTCAGCAAGGTCAAATAACACCTCCCGGACTCGTGCAATATTCTCCTTGTAAGCAATTCCGATCTGCAGGTCGATGCGGCGAATGGGGAATTTGGACATCGTTGTCACACTGGCTTTGATGACGGTTTCGTTGGGAATCCGTACGTAGAGGTTGTCGAAGGTGCGAAGCTTCACGGAAAGCAGGTCTATAGATAGGACCTCTCCAGTCATATCGTTGATTTTGACTACATCGCCCACCGAAAAAGGGCGTTCACCGAGTAGAAACAGCCCACTGATGATATTTGAGGCGGATGTTTGTGAGGCAAAGCCAATGGCAACGGTAAAAATACCGGCGGCGCCCAACAGGACCGTCAATTTAAAACCCAGTTCGCGCAATGCGGACACCAAAAACAGAATCAGGATCGTGTAGAAGACGATACGCTTAATGAGAATGAGTTGGTGTTTGCTGAGATGGTCACGGAATAAGCGATTGAAGGCAGCGCCAGCAAATTTCGCGAGCAGAAAGCCCGCGGTAATGAGCAACACCGCTTTTACCACCGGCATGGCTCGTCCCGATGCCCATATGTCAGCAATACTGGTCAGCCATTCATTCATGGTGTTGTTCTTCAGCTAAAGATTGTATGCAGCGCACGCCGTACCACATGACTTTCGGCCCGGTCCCGCGGTTTGGTAACCAGTTTCGCGGCGTTGGCGTATCGGGGGGTTCCGCGATCAATGTGCAGCTCTGCAGAAGCCATTGTCTCCTCGGTCACAACAGTCACATCGCTGGTCCATAGCATGCCGTCCGCATCGGTGTATAAGGTCAGATGGCGAACCGGAAGATTGAGCCGCTCCAGCAACATGATTTGTTCTTCTTTGTTGTGGATATTGATACTGGTCACCGCTCGGTGGGGACGGTGCTGTATCTCCTCCAGACTGAGGCGCGCCCGGGTTCGTACCGCGTAACACAATTCTCCTTCCCATGTCGACGGTCCAAACCAGGTATCGGAAGGGCGTTGATGGGGTATATCAAATAGGACAACGTCTGGTTTCGTCGTGCTGACGACAATCCATATCGGAGAACTCACGAATATTGTGACCTTTGCGCCGGGCGATAAATGGACCGCAGTAACCGGCCTGCTTACCACTGGACGGTCGGCCAGCGCGGGTTGGAGTCCCAAGTTGGAAGAAGTATTTTGGAACAAATGGCGCCGCACCGTTGCATCACCGTCAAGGCGGCTGCCGGGTAAATCCACGGACCACCCATTCTGTTCCTCCTCGGGGAGCGCTTGTTCCAGGTGTTGGATCTGCCATTCGGTCTTGAGTCTGGTGATGGCCAGCGATGATGCTCCCACCTGCCAGTTACCGGTTTGATTCAAGGCAAATTGGTATTGCCCCCACCAATGGTCATGTGTTGTCTTTGGCTGTTGTTTGGAGACCATCAAATCTGCTCGTTTGCTTGTAATTTAGCCCCTCTGTTATCACATTATGGTGGGCGAGAAAAGAGTATATCTAGGAAAAAGAACTGGCGTGCATCAACAGGTTTTTCCATGTGTGGCCATGCACGGCGCAAACAAACATAACATAGAAATGAGAATATGATTGACACTGGCAACTCTATGGGGTGCCTTGTACCGCACATGAGAACTAATGTGGAGGGGAAGTGAGTAACGATAGCGGGCGTGTCAAAAGGCTTTCTCTGCGTGCGCTGGGTCAAATCGTAGCGGAAGCAAACGCCGCCAAGGATCTGGATGAGATGCTTCGCGTTATGGTTGAGCGCATTCACCAAGCGATGGGCGTGGATGTTTGTTCGATTTATCTCGCTGACGCGCAAAGTGGCCGTCATACCTTAAGTGCCACGGTAGGTCTGCGGAAAGAAGCGGTTGGCCAGCTGGTATTGGGCCCGCAAGAGGGGCTGATCGGGCTGGTGGCATCGCAAATGCAGCCGCTGAATATCGGCGATTGCTCACACCATCCACGTTTTAAATACATCCCCTTAGTCGGCGAAGAAGACTTTAATGCTTTTTTAGGGGTCCCGATCATTTTTCAAGGTACGCTGCTGGGGGTGTTAGTCCTACAACATAGGCAGTCGCGCCGCTTTACCGAGGAGGACGTCTCCTTTGCCGTTACTTTGGCGACCCAGTTAGCAAGCCATATCGCGTTCGCGAAATTAACAAAAACTGTAGTTGCACCACCGGCTGAAGAGAACGAAGGGCAGTGGCTCGATGGGATTGCGGCGGCGCCCGGTATCGGTATTGGCACGGCCGTGGTTTTATATCAACTGACCGAGATGCACACGATCCCCGATCGCGTCGTCACCGACACCGAGGCAGAGAAAGCGGCGTTTATGCGCGCGGTGTCCGCAGTAGCAAGAGACCTTCGAGAACTTGCCGAATCTCACGACGGACAACCGCCGCAACAGCGTGAATTATTAGGGGCATATTCGATGATATTGACGAGCAACGAACTCGTTGATGCGACGTTGGCGACCATCGATAAGGGTACCTGGGCGCCGGCTGCGTTGAGATCTGCGGTAGAGGAGCTCGCTCACAGATTTGACGTTATGGAGGATCCCTATCTATGCGAGCGAGGCCGTGATATCAGAGACCTCGGCCGTCGGGTTATGGACAGACTAATGGAAATTGCCGGCGGTGATGTTGCTTATCCGCAGGAGACAATTCTAGTGGGAGAAGATCTTAGTCCCATAGATTTGATCAAGGTGCCGACGGATCGGTTACGAGGGGCGATATCGGAGCGGGGGTCGGCTTTTTCACATTTAGCCATTGTTGCGCGAACATTGGGCATACCAGCGGTGACCGCCCTGGGAGATCTACCGCTTATGCAGCTCGACCGCAGGGAGATCATCGCCGACGGTTACCGGGGCCGTCTATATGTGAACCCTAATGTAACAGTGCGCAAAGAGTTTAGAAGACTTGCTCGCGAAGAGCAGGAGCTAAATGATTTTCTAAAAGAGTTCCGGGATAAGCAGGCGATTACGCCAGATGGCGAACATGTGGCGATGTTGGTCAATGCGGGACTAGCTGAGGATTTGCCTATTGCGCTCAACGCAGGCGCGGAGGGTGTCGGGCTCTATAGGACCGAATTGTTGTTCATGACCCAGGACCGCTTCCCCACGGAAGATCAACAAGTGGTGCTGTACCGGCGGGTGCTGCAAGCCTTCCATCCTCGCCCGGTGACTTTCCGGACGCTGG
The DNA here is from genome assembly GCA_947259875.1 of uncultured Gammaproteobacteria bacterium. GTDB lineage: Bacteria > Pseudomonadota > Gammaproteobacteria > Arenicellales > JAANXG01 > CALZGZ01. The sequence continues at coordinate 6,045 of CAMYNX010000059.1, forward strand.
ATATCGGTGGTGATAAACCGTTGCCTTACTTTCCCATCTATGAATCCAATCCGTTTCTGGGTTGGCGCGGAATCCGCATATCTTTGGACCATCCTGAAATATTCGAGACGCAGCTGCGTGCGCTGTTGCGCGCCAGCGAGGGGTTCGCGAACGCTAAGCTTTTGATACCCATGGTCAGTGGTGTCGCCGAGTTGTATCAGGCATTAACTCATTTGGACAAGGTGTACGAGGAGCTCCAGGCCGAGGGCCGGCAGCTCGATAAACCAGCCGTCGGGGCGATGATCGAGGTGCCTTCTGCGGTATATCAAGCCGAATTATTTGCCAGACACGTCGACTTTTTGTCGATAGGTACCAACGACCTGACGCAGTACTTGCTGGCAGTGGATCGGGACAACGAGCGTGTCGCGAAGCTTTTCGATGCGCTTCACCCGGCGGTATTGCAGGCTATGTTTCATGTCATTCGGTGCGGCGAACAGCGCCAAAAACCGGTGACGATTTGTGGCGAGGTCGCCGGTGATCCGGCGGCGGCGCTGTTACTTCTGGGCATGGGGGCCAGAAACCTGAGCGTCAACGCCGGCGAAATTCCTAAGATAAAATGGGTGATAACCAAGTTTTCCCGAACCCGCGCGCAACAGTTGTTGCATCGGGCCCTGGATATGGAGTCACCTGCGGCCATTCGCGAGATGTTACGAAACGAATTAGAAGCGGCCGGGTTCGGTGCGCTGGTACGCCCGGGAAAATAAGAACAAAGCTTGATGTTTGATGTACCACTTCGTTGGCCTTGAATTGTTTTTGTTGTACGAAAGGCAGAAAATCATCTCCCAAGAAAGCTGGAAATCCGACTAACAATGAAGCTATTTGAAAAGCGCTACCACCCGCCGGGCACCGGTCCCGGCACCCTACAGGTCGCAGAGAAGATTCCAGAAGATGCCTATCGTATCGGTCTTATCGACTACACTGCGGATTCGTTTCAGGAAAATGAAGATGCCACCGCAGAGCAATGCAAGGCGTCTTTGACCCTGGAGACCCGGACCTGGGTGCACGTTCAGGGATCCATTACACCCGGGACTTTAACTCGTTTGGGCGAGTTGTTTACGTTGCATGCATTGTCGCTCGAGGATGTGCTCAACGTCGGACAGCGGCCGAAAGTGGATGTCCACGAAGACCATCTATTCGTCGTCTTGTCGTTACCGTTTGTGAATGATACTGAGATTGGCATCTCTCAAGTGAGCCTATTTTTAGGCGAAGATTATCTGATCACTTTTTGTAGCGGTGAACATGATCCCTTCGAGCCACTGCGCAAGCGTCTACGAAAACAGCAGGGCAAGCTGCGGACCCTGCAGGTTGATTATTTGATGTACACCGCGTTTGATGTGGTAATCGATGAAGCGTATCCCATACTCGAAATGATCGGTAATCGAATTGAATCTCTCGAGGATGCGGTACTGAGCCAACCGGACAAGGCGGCGTTGAATATGATTCACGTTACGAAACGGGAATTATTATTACTGCGACGAGTGTTGTGGCCGCACAGAGAGGTCATCAATACAGTGCTCCGCGATGACGAAAAATGGATAGCAGATTCAACGAAGATCTACTTGCGCGATTGTTATGATCATGTGGTGCAGATTATGGATTTGGTAGATAACTATCGGGAAATGGCATCGGGTTTGCTCGAGGTCTACTTGTCTAGCGTGAGTAATCGCTTGAATGATGTCATGCGCGTATTGACGATCTTTGCCACTATTTTTATCCCATTGTCTTTTCTGGTGGGAGTTTATGGGATGAACTTCAGTAACGAAGCCAGTCCCTGGGCGATGCCGGAATTACAGTGGTACTACGGTTATCCATTACTGTGGATTCTAATGCTCGCCGTAGTCGCAACGATGCTGTATTTATTCAAACGGAATAATTGGTTTTGAATGGAGAACGCTAAGCCAACATCTTAACGACTAGGTTCACGCACTAGCGAGATGATGATCGCCGCGCACGAAAATCAAACTCGGGCTGTTCGAAGATTTCTTGTCTCGTTGTTGATAACCGCTACCATGATCATCCAGGGAGAGGCCGCGCAGGGAAAGACGATAACCGGTTGGGTAGAGGATGTTTACATATATCCTGAAGTATTTGTTATCAGGGCGAAGATAGATACCGGGGCGGAGAACTCTTCATTACATGCCACAAGAATTTCATTTTACAAGTACCAAGGGAAACGCTGGCTGCGTTTTCGGCTGGATAACCGCTATGGTGAGACGATGTTGATAACAAAACCGGTAATCAGGACGGTACGGATCAAGCGTCACCTCGGAGAGGTGCAGGAGAGGCCGGTGATAAGACTGGGGATATGTCTATCGGGAATAACAAAGACCGTCGATGTGAACGTGGTCGATCGCTCTGGTTTCGATTATCAACTCTTGCTTGGGCGAAGTTTTTTACAAAACGATTTTCTGGTTGATCCCTCTACAACCGACAAGTCCAATGCTAATTGCAAAAAAACGTTGACTTTCTCCGATTACGGAAAGAAAGGACCCGACATTGAAATTCATTGACGATGACTGTCGTGAACCGGCTAAGCTTTATCGGCAATATTGTCGACCAGCGACCATGCGGCGTCATCCTTTTTACCGAAAGCGCTGCGCAGATGCAGGTCGCGTTGCGGAAACGGTATCTCTATGCCAGATTGTTTGAGCTTGGACTCGATTTCCCAAAGATAGGCGGCGTGGACCGCCGACGGCCGCTTCACCGCCTCGGGGATGAGCCAAACGACCAGTTCGAAATTGAGGCTGCTGTCACCGAACTCCACGAACCACACTTGGGGTTCCCGGGCCTTGTTTCCGAGCAACGTCCACGGCACCGCCCCAGCCGCCTCTAACACCGACTTCTTCACCAGGTCTTTGTCCGTGCCATACGCAACGCCGAACGGGATGTGCACCCGTCTGAACACCTCTCTCATCGTCCAGTTGGTCACCCGTCCGTTAACGAATTCGGAGTTGGGCACCAAGATATCGACATTGTCATTGGTGGTAACCAAAGTGCTGCGCATATTAATCTCTTTGACCTCGCCGCTCACTCCCGATTCAAGCTCCACGAAATCTCCCGCCTTCAAACTCTTCTCGAATAAGATGATCAGGCCCGCAACAAAATTACTGACCAAATTCTGCAAGCCGAAACCGATGCCAATGCCCAGCGCGCTAGCGATCAAGGCGAACTTTGTAAAATCAACGCCGATCGACGATAAACCGATGACAACCGCCATGGTCAGGATGAAGTAGTGCAGGACCTGGCCGAGGGTGTAAACAGATGCCTGGCTGACCGTCTCGCGTCGCTGCGCTACACGTTGCAGGCCGCGACGCAGCAGTTTGGAAAACAACCACGCCAAAAACACGATGAATACAAATCGCAGCAATCCGAGACTCGTGACCGGTGTCTCGCCGACTTCAAACAATCCCGTAGTTAAGATACTTTTAAATCCTTCCCACGTTTGTTCGACCGCCTTTTCCGCCAGTTGCACTCCTTGTCCAAGCCGCCCCTCGCGCTTCGTGAGCAGATAGTTGATTAGTTCACCCAGACGTGTGGTGGTGTCCAACTCATCCTCTAACCGGCGCAGCGCTTGCTCGGTTTCATCAGCGACCACCAAGCGACTTTCGTACATAGTTACCAGTCCCGTGTCTTTCTCCGTCGCCAGTTGTTCAGTTGCCGCGGCGCGGGATTGAGTAGTGGTCCGTTGCCAGTCCTTCAACCGCTGTTTGGTCTCGTCTATGCTTTCCAGGTGTTTTCTATATAAATCCCGATCACCCTTTGCGTCGGTTTCATTTCCGGATAGCACCCGCTTTATTCCCGCAATCGCCCACTCAGCCTTGGCAAGCAGCATCTGTTGGATCGCCGCTTGGGTTTCGAGCAATGCAATTCTTTGTGTGGATAGCAGCGCCTGGGCCCTTTCAATCGGAGTAGTGGCGAGTGCACTCGACTCATCGATTTGCATACGCATCAATTGCTTGTTTAGCGTATTTAGGCGTTCTATCGCTTTACGCTGCTGCTCCTCCCAAAACGAAATCCGATCTGGATCAACTTTAGTCCTTTCGAACGCGATATCGAGTTCCTTGTCGAGCCCGTCAAGTTGTCTTGCCAGCAAATCGCGTTGGGCTCTGTGTCGCCTGAGTTGTTCGCTCGCAATCTCGAGTTGCACCCGGCTTTGCATCAGTAACAGGCCTTGCTCAATACGGTCCGGGGCGACATCGGGGAGGTCTAGGTAACTGAGCTTTCTGCGCGTCTGTTCCGCTTGCCCGCTCTTAAGCGCCTTTTCCAATCGTTTAACTTGTTCCACTACAATCTGATGCTCGAGCTTGATCTTGCGCAGGGTGTCCGCTAACTCGAGTATTTTCTCTACCGAATAGGTTTGTGCAGGAATGCCCGCGGAGGGGCCGGTGGGCAGTGGGGCGGCCCTCAATTTTCCATAAGCGGTGAAACGCTGGATAAGGCCATCGACGATAGGTATGAGTTTTTCCTTCTCACTATCTGGAATAAGCGCGCTGATCTTCTTGAGCTGTTCGTTGGTATTCTGAATCCTGACCGCCAAGGCGTCCGGTTCGTTTTTGCTGTCCACGGCAAAATAATTCCACCAGCTGGTATCCAACCTCGAAGGATCGGGTACCGCCGGCGTTGCGTTTTGCGCAACTAGCGAGTGGGAATATAAAAAAGCCGCAAGAAAAAAAAGTCTGAACAGAACATTCATACCCATTTTTTCTTTCTGAACACGTAGAGCAGTATCACTGCTATCGAACCCATAATGCCGAGCAAAATAAAGTAGCCTGCCGGAGAGCGAAGTTCAGGCATGTACTCAAAATTCATTCCGTAGATACCGGCAAGGAAGCTTAAGGGTACGAAGATGGCGGTGATGATGGTCAAGATCTTCATAATATTGTTGAGACGGTGCGAAGCAACCGATATATATCCGTCAATGAGATCTGATGCGGTTTCGTAATACAGTCTGCCAAGACTGTTGGCACGTTCCTGCTGCTCATAGACGTCATTGATCAGATGATTTTGATCAGTCCCTATGGATGGGAAGTTTCGGTTTTTCAGCTCCGCAAGAACTTGCACATGATATACGAACACGCGCGTGTACTTTTTGAGGTTGGTTTTATAGTTGATCAGTTCCGCCAGCAACTCGTCGCGTGGATCCTCGATCATCTCGTCCTCGATCTGTTCCAACCTCGGTTCCAGGGTCAGTATCAGGTTTAGATACCGATCGTTCATGATGCGGATCAGGCGAAACGCAAGCACATCGGCGCCTTTGGTTATCAACGAATCTTGGGTGGTCACCTCATCACTGAGTTGGTCGATGCTCGGGGAGGGGCCGGAATGACGGGTCACTAAAAACCGCTCGCCCACAAATAGCGCGAGTTGTATGGTTCGAAACGCCAGCTCTGTTCCTTTGCCATGCAAGGCCTTGAACAACATGAAAGTGACCCCGTCAAACGCCTCGATTTTTGGGGGGTGTCGAGTACGTTGGGCATCCTGGATCGCAAGCGGATCCAGCCCAAAACGTTCGGTCAGAAATCGCGCTTCGTCTTCGACGTCGTTGTCGCTCAGATCGACCCATATGACGGACCCGTGGTCATGCGCCCAGGTGTCGAGCAATTCGGGGCCGCCGCGGTCTAGGGTGCCGGTGTCAGGGCGGTACAGAACGGAGTGGATCATAACGGTGGGGTATATTTGGTCGGTGTCTAATCCCGTTGCAGATTCTCGCGGTGCCTTTGCCAGCTTTGCGCCTCGATGAATACCCTGGACACTTCCGGATATTTTACCTTGATCTGCTGTTCCATGTCCGAGATCGCCTCTTCGACTTGTTGGGACGAAACCCGGTCATCAAAGTCGACACTGAGGTTGAGCAGGATGTCTTTGGGACCCATGTGCATGGTCAAAAGCTCGTTCAGTGCGATGATCTCCGGTTGTCTGCGTATTATTTCACGGATGCCGCCGATCACCTCCACTTTAGCGCGCTCGCCGATGAGCAGGCTCTTGCTTTCATAGGCCAGCAGCATGGCGGTAATCGCGAGAATCACGCCGATCACAATCGACGCGGCGCCATCGAGTTTTGGCATATCAAGTGTTGTGGCGCCGGCCACACCTAAGAAAGCAACCATCAGTCCCAGCATCGCGGCGCTGTCCTCGAACAACACCGTGAACACGGTGGGATCCTTGCTGCGCCGCACCGCCTCGAGATAGCTCATGTCGCCTTTTATTCTTTTAAACTCGGCAAACGCGACGTACCAGGCATATCCCTCGAATATCATCGCCAGCCCCAAAACGATGTAGTTGATGATGGGATTTTGAATTAGCTGTGGATTGTGGAGCTTGTGTACGCCCTCGTAGATCGACACCCCGGCACCCACCGCAAAGATCAATATGGCGACGACAAAGGTCCAGAAATACAATTCCATCCCATAGCCAAACGGGTGAGCAGCGTCCGGCGGCTGTCGTGCGCGCTTGATTCCCAGCAGCAGCAGGCCTTGGTTGCCCGTGTCCACCACCGAGTGGATGGCTTCGCTGAGCATGGCAGAGCTTCCGGTGGCGGCGGACGCGATGAACTTGGATATGGCGATCAAACCATTTCCAATCAGCGCCGTGTAGATGACCTTTTTCGATGCGGGACTTGCCAATATTAGGGAACCTCTGATTAATTCCGATATTTTGCGATAATTCGGCTGCCAAAAAAACGACTGCTAAGGAAACGTTCTGCATGCGCCAAACGAGCTTGTCCACGGCAGTGTCGAGAAGTTTCACAAATGCCCCCGCAAAGTGCAATTCCTGGCTAAGAGGGAAACCATCATTCGGTGCAAGGAGTTGACGGCGGTCATCGCTCCCCGTTCTCCGCGGCCCCAAAGGCGCTGGGCGCCGTCCCGTTGGTGCGGAGCGGATGCTGCGCATCTACTTTATGGCAGCGCTGGTAATCCAGCCCGATGCAAACACTGATAACGAACCGTGTGGATCGAATCGTACCGCCACCATGATCGCCGTTTACGATTGGTAGCGCGCCGCGTGGCGCGCGGATCGCATACCGCGGACCGGACGCGAAACATAAGCGCTACTTGGACAACCGTCACCGACCTGGTCAATACGATGGCACGGCAGTTCTTTTAACCGCGTTTTGTTGAAACTTCATGGGCAAGATGGACAGTGTCGTTTCGTGGCCCTGACGGTACAGATAAGCCTTTTGTTCCGGGCTCAACGAAAATTCCAATGGCGATAGGTTTCCCGCGTCGATGGCGATGGTCCGAGGCCAGTATTGATCGTCCACGAATTCTCGCGACAGCGTTATTAGAAACGTACGTATTAACATGTTCGCGTAGTCCGCGAGCAGCCGCCAGGGGCGTAACGGTAGTGGTGCGCTGGGTCTATCCCTATTGTTTCGGACGCGAAAGCAGCACACCGGGGTTCCATCACCAGCCCAGTCGCGGTGCAGCGCATCCTCAGAAAGGATAGAGCCGTCCACGAGTAGGTGGTTGCCGTATTCTTGAAAGCTAAACAGCAGCGGTACGCCCAATGAGAAACGTACCGCTCGGGACACCTTTATGTCCGGCGTTTCGAACTTGTCGAAAATAACCGGTTGACTGTAACGCACATCAGTCGCAACGATGTGTAGCTCTTTTTCGAGATCGCCAAATTTTCGCCCATCTAACAATTGATCCAGCCATAGTTCAAAGTCTTTTCCTGAAGATAGGCCACCGCGCCGGAGCAGTTCGATCACGGAAAATCTTTTGAATCTGGCAAAGTCCACATTAAATGCGAGGTCTTTGATTTGTTCGACCGAGCACCCAGCAGAATATAGGGCCGCGACGATACCGCCGCCCGACGTCGCGACAATGTGATCGTATTGGACATCCAGCTCTTCCAGGGCTTTAATCACCCCGATATGGGCGGGGAACCGGGTGCCTCCGCCGGCCAGGATGGGCACGAGTCGCAAGCTCGGTATGTGGTCGGCCATAGTGTTGTGACCGCAGTTGGTTGGAACAAAAAGCATAGCATCTCCGGCAACCTTCACAATCTTGGCGGGTGGGTTTCAGTAAAAGGTTGTTCGAGTTCCTGGGAGAAAGTTTCTACTGGTGAACTAGGGAGATCCCGTGGTCAGGAATTCCGCACCGGAGCGTGCGCATCGGTTTCGTGCCTTTACGGCGTCCCCTGTTGTATGCCACCACCCGCATAGTCACTGTTGCCGCTCGATGCGTCATGTGACGAATTCGCAAAGTTGATACGTCAAAGACCGCGAAGGTCCTATCACTCAAGGCGTTGTTATATATAAAGAAGTTAATTTGGAATCCGCGGAAACCGTGTTCAGGCCGGTTGAGATATGAGACGCTGGCGCACCCATTAACCCCGTAGTTTTCAAGAACGAAAATGAAATCAATCGGTTATGATTGTTGGCACGAGGATTGCGAGACTCACTGCGTTACCCATTCTGGTTCTACGCACACCGTTGGCCCGAGATCCATTCGCGCGCCCCGGGAGGAGAGAACCATCGTTGGATTGGGCGATTTTTAACAATTCAGCGAAACGAAAAAATGGAGGAGTGAATCATGAGGCGATACATGACGTCGGGGGCAGCGCTGTCGTTGGTTCCCATCAGCAGCGCGGTGCCGGCGGCGCCTGAGTCTTCGCGAGCTGCGAGTGTCTCTTAGTAACTACAACTGCCGTATGTGCCCCAGCCGTTACCTGAACGGACCCTGGGGGCAGAGAGGAAGTCGAGCTCGACGGTGAACGTGAATCACGCCGGCAAGCGGACGGGTTGAGATCCATGGGCGACCCCAGACGACGATCCGCGTGAGAAGAGGTAGTACAGCCACGCCCTTCAAAGGTGTCCCCCCCCACCGGGGGTGTTGGCTTGCAGCGGGGCAAGGGGTGGATTTCTTGCCTCGCTGTCCCTTGCCGCGCCGAGCGCTTGTCACGGTTGCCCGGTTTTTCTATCAACCACGATTGGTAACTGAAATAGTATGGCGACCTGATGCCCCGGTCTCTGAGAAGAAATAAGTCTTTAAGTTAAAGACTGGCGCAGGAGGCAGAAGGGAGACCTTCTGCCTCCTTTATTTTGGTGCGCCCAATATAAGGACACAAGGGGTCGGTGACAAACGATAAAACTATTGATTCTCAGTTGTCACCGATGTTGATTTTCTATTTTTTGCTGAGCCCGTCCTTACCGGGCCGCCTGCCAGTCTCGGGATTCGTCCCGAACTCGTAGATCACCGCCCCGATGTCGTCGCCCAGGAGCCGCCAGCCGGTAGAATCACGACGGCGGTTGGGTCCGAAAGAGTAAACAACGGCGTGTTCACTTCGTCCGTCAGCGGAGCGCGTCTTAGCTATCCAATAAGGCAGATTCCAAGGATCCAGGAAGTATTCAGCACGCTCCGTTGCAAGGTCGATCCCGACGAGGTTACTAAAGTTTCCTTTCCAGAGCGCGCCCGTACCGGACCTCTGGTATTTGACCACGTAGGCGTAAACTCGGGCGTGAAGATGACGGATCCTACGGAGATGGCCGCGGCGCGTTTTCGCGAGCCGAAAGAAATCGCGCCCTAGCGCTTCCACTTCATTCGTCGCGTCCGCAATACGATCAGCATTTGCAGGTAAGACGACCTTCGCCGACGCCCAGCCGGTCACCAGTCCCAGGGCGACGCACGCGCTCGCTGCGCCAAGGAATGCGAGCGCGCCCACGCCGAAACGAACATGACTGAGCGCCGCAAACAGGAACCCGAAACCGAGCATCAGCTCGACTACCTCACCGGTCAACCGCCATGGATAGTTGAAGTACAAGGTGAGCGCCGCAATGAACGCGGGCACCAGATACGTCGGGGGCGGCACGAGTCCAATCCGGTGGGTTAAGGCCCCAACGGCTCTAAATCCTGCCAAAAACGGAAAGACAACCCCGTATCCCGCGATGATCGCGATCAACAACAGCATGCGGCCATCGATCGAAACGACGTTGTGTACGTTGAGCTCCTGCTGGAAGTTTTCCTTGAGAAAGTACGCCGGCGGTCGGTAGGCAAACAGCCGCTGCCCCCAGGATATCTCCTCCATCGCTACTGCAAAGCAGAAAAGTGCGAGGGCCAAGAAGAACCAAGGTAGCTTTACTGCTCCATCACGCCGTAGGCGGAGAGCAGCGACTACCCAGAGAATTGCCGCTCCGAGGAAAGCCCACACCGTGGCCCATTCAATATATTCGTCCTCCCGCACGCTCCAATGGAAGACTTCAGGGAACCACTGGAAAAGCAGCTGGCAGTAGAGGGCGACCGCAACGATAAGCACGCTGGCGAGCAACTCGGTGCGCCGGGCACGTAGCGCGCAGACCAGACACACGGTCGCCACGCCGAGAAAAGTGTAGAACATTGCCCACTCGATCCAGCGAGCCTCCACCAGGGCGCTGTACCCGTCTTGGAATGTGGCCTCTCCAAGGATACAAAACGTCAAAAAGCCTACGAGCGCGAGGCTGCACAGCCCCTCCGGCGACTTCAGC
>CAMYNX010000060.1 GCA_947259875.1 uncultured Gammaproteobacteria bacterium
CACGGTGAGCATTCCGCAAGATGACATCACGGTCACCGACGATATTCTGGGTGATCTGGTGGTAGGCGGGGTAAATCAGCCCAACGTTACCGGCCCGGGCGCTTCCGACACTGGTTTGCTGGGTGTATTGGAGCCGGGCGAGACGTGGGTCTACGAGGTCGACGGGATCGCGTTGGATCTTGAACTGCCGGCAGGAGAGTTGCCGCCGTTGACGGTGGTTGTGCCGGGGTGTAATGCCGATGAAACTCAGGGCGAGCTGCCGCGGAATACCTACGAGAACCGCGCGACGGTGAAGTTGATGGACGAGGTGAAGGATACCGATCCGAGCCACTACTGCAACGAAGTGCGGGAGGAGTGCGAACTCATCGTGGAGAAGTTCTGCGAAGTGGTGCCGAAGGAGTGTCCTCCGGATAACGATACCGACACGGACAGCGATTCGGATAGTGACAAGGACAGCGATTCGGATAGTGATAAGGACAGCGATTCGGACAGTGACAAGGACAGCGATTCGGATAGTGACAAGGACAGCGATTCGGACAGCGACAGCGATAGTGATACATGTCCTTCTGACAGCACCAGCGATGGTTACGGGATCAAGTACACGTATATCGTGACGAACACCGGAGACACTGCCATCGACAACATTATGTTGAACGATGACAAGATCGGGGAGATCGCCAGTGGCTTTGGTTTGGGAATTGATGACAGTGATACCTTCATGTCAGAGGTTATAACCGTATCTGAGGACGTCACCAACAAAGCGACGGCGGAGGGTAACGTTCCAGGATCGCCGAATACGACCTGCATGGCCATGGATACCGCCACGGTTAGATTCGAGGATGGCGATACCGATACGGACACGGATTCGGGCAGCGATACCGATTCGGATTCGAATACCGATAGCGATTCGAATTCGGATACCGATACCGATACCGATAGCGATAGCGATTCGGATTCGAGTACCACTCCCGATGAGCCCACCGGTCCTCAGGAAGAGTGCGTCATATTCCGCGACGGTGATACGGATTCCGATAGCGACTCGGATAGCGATAGCGACTCGGATAGCGACAGCGACTCGGATAGCGATGGTGACACCGACAGTAACTCTTGGTGGTCCTCGTTCTCGAAGTATTATTCTTGGAGGTAGTGACGTAAGTAAGATAAAACAATAAGCAGCAGAAAGGGCGGCGTTTTTACGTCGCCCTTTTTTTGGTGTGCTTGGCAGGGCGCACTCACTTGGAGGTGGAAGTCCTCTACTCGTCCGGCAAGGGGAAGAGTTAGCCGAGCGGCAAGGGTGTTGCGGGTGACTGTGAATCTGGAAGAAACCGCAGCAAAGCGCTGGCCTGACGAACAGGAAGCGGATACGAGGCGGCACGGCGGGGGTAAGGTGGCCAATATCGTCAAAGCCCGAAACTTGCCCCGAAACCTGCGGACGTAAAATGCGGCGCTTATAGTTGGGAAGGTCACGCGCCTCACCCTGGGAAGTCTGATGATTTACCAATCGTTCCCGTCGTCGAGAGGTGGGTAGGTCTATCAGACGTCAGCACAAGCTACGGTAGGTCGCTGCCCGAGGACTGAAGGGCGGGACATGTGGGACAGATTGGGATCCTGAGTCTCGAAGACGGGCACAGCAAAGGCAGCACAACGTCGGTCTTGGGAAGCGGAATTTTTGTTCTCAATACAACTCAATCTGTAAATGGCACGTCGACTAGTAACGAAGTAGTTGTTGTGATCAATAGTTTCCGGTTGACTCCTCGCGGTTTCTAAGGCGCTGCGCCGGCACCCCACCCCACACCTCCCCGGCACGGATGTGTGTTCCTTTCTTCACGATTGCGCCACTGGCTACCATCGCACCATCGTCAATAGTGACTCCAGCTAATACTACTGCATGCGCGCCGACAGTGACGTTATCTCCAATGCGAATACGGTAATGTGCAAGCCGATCGTTTTCTACGGCATGGGGAACGAGAAGCGAGTTCTGTCCAGTAAGTGTATTGTCGCCGAGCTCTACGAAATGCGGATCTAAGATAATTCCGGAAGTGTAGCTGTTCTTTCCCATCCGGGCTCCGAGGGCTTTATAGAGTGGCCGCAATAGTGGGACCGGGGTGGCGCCACTGCGTATAATCGGATGAAATAATATCAGGTAAAATAACAGGTAGACATGATAGACGAATTCCTGTTGTGACCCTTTCTCTATGATTCCCTCCCTCAGCGGCGTCACTCTCAGAAATAACCGAAAAACAATCAATGCATAGGCGTACAGCATTACCACCCCAGTACCGACAAGCACGATCCCACGAAAGTCGCCGAGTTTCAGGTTGCCCATAAGTGCGGCCGTTGTACCAATAGCCATTGATAATATAATGGTTAACATTACAGAAAAAACTGCAATCTGCGAAAATTGTATCTTACGCATGCATCCAAACCTGAATAGATTGAGGACCGCTCTGAAAAAATCGTTCAGGAATACTTCAAAGCACGAAAAACGAAAATTTGGGATTTTCGTTTTTCTCCATTCATTGCTCACATTCGTGACCAATGAATGGTTATACCTTCCCTGTATCGGACCTACACACGCCCTGTCATAGGCAAAATAAAACGTCTACCGGCAGTTTATCAAATCCTAGCGACGTTTCTTTGCAATTAATACGAAATAATCTGCGCTTTCTGGATTCTCGTTAGAAAAGTAGTTTGCTTTGGTTGAAATATCCATTAACCGCTCTATCGATGCTTTCTTAGCACGCTTCTTACTTATCAAAAGATTAAATACGCGCATAATTGATAAGTGCTTCATGCTTTGCCTCGCAATCCAAAAATTCAGAGCTTTATTAAATTGATTGCTATTGCGCTGCCCCTTTATTTCGATAACATCAAAATATCTCTCCACTACGTCTTTGAATTCTCTTAGAGAATATTCTGTAACGTGATAAGGATCTGGGAGATTGTCTCCATATACTTCTTTATTCGGCGTCGATATGATAAGAAGTCCCGAGGTTTTCAATATGTCATTGATTTTTTGAATAAGTTCTTCGGGTTTTGGCACATGTTCGAAAACTTCGAAACAAACTGCAACGTCGAAATCTGTGTGATTTAATTTCCAGTTATCTGGATCTACATTTTCATAGATTAAGTTTTTACGTTGATATTTTGCCGCTGCTGAATCGATTGCAGCTTTGGAAATATCTATTCCAAAGATATTTTTCGCACTATGGGAAAGAATATAAGTTCCATATCCCTCTCCGGATCCGACGTCAAGAACAACGTCATTTTTCTCAATAAAAGATCTCGCGAGTTTATAACGCGCCAGATGTTCTCTAAAAAAGTATCCTCCCACCTCCGGAAGTATCCGTTCTCCCGTGAACTCTAAGTTTGCCATCGCATGGAAATCCTGTACTTTACAAAGCGCAAATATACCATCGCATTTTCTCAGAAAAAAACATAAAGAATCGGTCAGACACAGCCCCGTAAGCAGGCGAAGGAAATTTGGCTCAGTTCAAAGTCGATATTCGTTGTAATCGCCAGGTGATTCGCGTGATCTGCTTATTCACCATGGGGTTATTCTAGCTGCCTGTTCAGACGCTCCGTCCGCCTTCAAGCCTTGGACGTGGCCGCTTGCAATCCGTAATTGATGCCATATACAACACTGGACCGCTAAGTGGCGGTGCAACGCTGGGCCGCCGAGTTACAGGTCTTCATCCAGGACCGGCTTGATCACTTAGTATCCGTGGGTAATTGGTTCGAGAACGAGCGCTGCAGTAGTTGAGTTCACAACATTTAATTGTGATCTAAGAACGAATTGTCTTTTTGTTTCAGATTTTCTGATGCGTTTGGTTTTCGTAAAAAACCGTAATAGGCAAGTATCACTACCAACACTGCAAGTCCTGGCCAGGCAAGCCATGGATAAGTACTGATCCATTCAATTAGATTCGATCCTAGCAATGTCAAGATCGCGATACCGGGCAAGGTGCCAATAATGCATCCCAACAAAAAAGCGGAAAAGCGCACTTTCGAAAGGCCTAGCACCCAGTGGGTAGGTGGCGCCAGAAAGAACACCAGGTAAAGCAGAATAACAGTTCGAATACTGTGTAGTGCTAGCTGATCATCGAATCGATGAAATCGAGCAGGAAGGCGACTGGCAATCCAATTTCGAGCAAGGTAGCGTGAAACGGTGAAACCAACGACTCCGCTAAAGACAGCCCCCGTTAGAGAGAGGACAAAGGCGATTGGTGCTGGCCAGATCAAGCTCGAGGCAATAACAAAAACGAACCCAGGGATACCAATTGGTTGCAAGAAAGAGAACGAGAGCAGGAATAAAATGTAGCCCCACGTTCCGTACTCAAGAATAATGTTCCGAATATTATCAGGGTCGCTGAACAAATCGACGAATCCGCTGAGATGCGCAGCCATTATGCTACACATAACAATACCAGCAGCTACGAGTCGCCTTATTGCGTTCCGGTTAATCGGCAAATTTGTTAGTCTTTCTCGACGATACTAAACTTATCAAAAACGGGTGTGATGTATGAGCACTCCGTTCTTTAGTTTTCATCAACATGTTGACGTACTAGAAATTTATATGCAAGGTCAGTCCAATATACGCTCTCATATAAGTTCAGCCATAGGTAAGCCTCTAACGTGATAGACATTAGCGAGAAAACTAGAATTTTTCTAACTAAGAATGTTTTCTCCCCAGTAACTGGTTTTCCTGTGGGGGATTGGGTTCGAATCCTCTTTGCGCAACATCTGCGCATATCGCCCCGCTACATCCCGCGCGCTATCTTTACCACTGCCAGCGGGATTGTTAACTCGTTGATGCGACGGCGTGAGGAACGCGAATACAGCTCGGCGCTAGGAAACGTGGAGATACCTGCTCCAGTTTTTGTGCTTGGCCATTGGCGCAGCGGAACCACTCATCTCCATAACTTATTGTCTCAGGATCCTCAGTTCGCATTTCCGACGTTTTACGAAGCGACGCAACCACATACTTTTCTAACGAGCGAGGACAGCGCACGAGAATCAAAACTGGTAAAGTTGCTGTCACCGAAAACCCGCGTGATCGATAACATGCAGGCCAGTTTTGATGCGCCTATGGAGGACGAAGTAGCACTTTGTATCTTAACAGGTCTGTCACCGATAATGGGTTGGTTGTTTCCCCGGCAGGCCGACTATTTCGACAAGTACTTAACTTTCGATACCGTATCTGGCGTGGAGGTTGAGCGCTGGAAGAACGCTTTTAATTATTTTCTACGTAAGCTTACTCTGAAACACAATCGGCGAGTAATACTTAAGTCGCCCCCGCATACTTGCCGTATCCGTTTGCTCTTAGAATTGTTTCCTGAAGCGCGATTTGTGCATATCCATCGACACCCGTATGAGGTCTTTCGATCTTATCAACGTTCAGCAGCGATCATGCGACAGATGTTGCAGCTTCAACAACCAAAAACAATTGATTTCGATCAGCGGTCAATTCACCAATATCGAATAATGTACGATAAGTTCTTTGAACAAAAACAACTTATACCCGAAGGTAGATTTGCTGAGGTTGGATTCGCCGACTTGGAACAAGATCCTGTTGGTCAACTCGAGAGAATCTATGATCACTTAAACCTTGAGGCGTTCGCTAACGCGAAACCTCTAATCGAAAACTATCTTATATCCATTGCTGGTTATCGCAAGAGTTCACTTCCTAATTTCGAGTCCTCTCTAAAATTTCAAATCATGGACGCATGGAAACGTTGCTTTGACGAGTGGGGATATTCCACCTGATATCCAGAATCGACGGAACGGCGCCAATTAGTAATCATGCCCCGCCTTTGGCGTTGCCCGCAAAACAGCCAAAGAACGACTACACTTCTCAAAAACCACAGCGAGCGCCGTGATCGCGTTTATTCTCAACGTGTAACTGCTTTTTCCGGATCTGGAATTGTATCGCATACAGCGTCCCGATCATTCCCCTTAAGTTTTGACGTGCTCGTTTTCTCTATCTAAGAACTCCTCAATAAAGACTCCAAATCGTGCTTGAGAGTCATATTTTTCCAAGATCCTCGTTAGCTTAGTCGCGGAACGAGCGTAGCCGGAATTTTGCAGCATATCAATCATCACTTCCTTAAGCTTATCAACTGAAACCTGTGATGGTCGAATAGACAATCCAACACCAGCAGCGACGAGGCTTTGCATATTTAAGAATTGGTCTAGATTGGACGGAAAGCCTAATATTGGGACACCGGCAATCAATGCCTGTTGAGTTGCTAAACTTCCTCCGTTACATATCACAAATCTTGATTTCTTTGCTGCTAGGTCTCCTGGAAGAAATTCGGAAAGCAAGATGTTTTTTGGAACGTTTTCGAATCGTATGCGCCCAGCAGTCGCAACAATTAAGGTAATAGGTAAATCCCCTGCAGCTTCGAATATCGAGCTTAAAAGCTCGATCGGTCCAGAACTTCCGAGATTAACGTAAACAATAGGCCTGTCGCTTGGCCATTCGCCCCACCACTTGGGCATACTAGTACTAGGTGACCACAGAATTGGACCGAGATAGTGATGTGTCCTAGGAAGATCCTCAATGGGTATCAGTTCGGCTATATCCGGGTACAATACATAGTCAGCATGCGAGTAAATGCAGCGCAAGTCCAGGCCGAGAAAGGGAAGATTGTAGTGATGGCGTACAAGATTCAACGGAAGCGCATGGTAGGCAAAGGCGAGTGGGCGCGCGAAACGAAACAAAATATTAGCCAAATGTGGACCCGTAAAGCGGACAAAAGGTAACTCGGGAACGGTAAATTGCAACCGTGTATGGGGACTCCAGTAGGCGTTGATGATGTTGGCATAAGGAATGCCTGCCAATTCAGCGCTAACAGCCAGAGACAATCGGAAGTCACCCACAACCAGGTCTGGCTTAATGTGAATGAGCAATTTAAGATCGTCTTCAACATAGGAGATGAGAGTATTTTTCTCGTAAACTGGTTTTCCATTTCGCAGGGCATCCAAAAATTGCTGAGAAGTTATCGATTCAATTGAGTATTGGTTGTGCCCTCCATCTGGGAAAAGTCTGTTGTAACGAGGGTCGGTCGCGAAGTGGACCTCGTACCGCTCAGAATTCAAGGCGTCCGCGAGCACTCGTGGTCTCACTACATGTGCCAGAGTCACAGCTTCCGCCACAAAAAGAATGCGAGGACGGTTCTTTTTCATGTTCGCCTATAGAATTTCAGACGGTTTGTTGAATAAACCACTTTATTATCAAGCAAACGCTATGGGGCAGCTGAAGTGAGTGAAGTAGTCGAAATCAGTTGATCGGAATATCTTAGATTCACCACGGTCGACATTCATTAATTTGTAGAACTTCAGACCCGGTATGACGGTTATCGGTTTTGAGGAGGCGGCTGTAAGGAGAAGTTCTAATTAATGAACTTCTCTTTCCAGCTTTGTTTAGCATCGATCAACGTCTCCATTGAGGTTCGATCGCAATACATTTTACTCTGGTGCGTGCGCTCAGTATTGTACCGATGCAACCATCCTTCAAGGTCTTTCTGCAGGGACTCGATATCGGGACATATCTTATTTCGAAACGCCGCCTGATTAGAGCTCCCGAAGCACGGTTTTATGGAAACGCTCACAAATGCCGTTGGTCTGCAGTGATTTGAGTTTCGTTGTGGTGAGGTCGACGTCGTTGACGATCAGATTTGGTATGCATGCGCCTTGGGGATTCCGACCGGGCGCTGGACAAAACCGGGCTGATCGGGCGACCCAAGGTGAAGGCGCTTCGGGCGGTGGCCTCGGAGCAACAAGGCTGGCTGAGTCCGGCCACGCCGCTGCCGGACGAGTCAGTCTTCGCAAAGGTGTTTGCTAGTGCCGCCACCCAGAAGCGTTCTTCGTCGAACGTGGAGCCCTATCGATCGTTTGCCGAGCGTTGGGCCGAATTAGTCATTTAATGCCCTGCGATTCACCAGTCCCTGGTGCGTTAGCACCGAGTTGACGATAGTTATTCTTCCGGCACCAGTTTGTCCGTTCCCTTACACCTGAGGACACCCAAGGCGACGTGTCACCTGGATTTTGTACCAGGTGAGGCCGCCAACATCGATGTCGGCGTTGTCCCCTTGTGACCGGCACGCGTACGGGAGCAAAACAATAAACCTGGTTCTTCCTCATGAACCTGTGCTGGAGCCGGCACCAGTATGCCGAGATGGTTTTGAATCAGACCGTCCACACCTGGCCCGCCTGCCGCCGCCACGCTCTTGAGTGGTTCCGCCCAGGTAGCCGAAGAGAAAAGGACGCGTAAAATCGGGCGTCAAATCTGTAAAGAGGAACTTCTTGCCGATTCGCCCCTTCGGCGATCTGAGCGACGCCAACTGCCAGCTGCGGCAATGGATCCTGGAAGAGGCCAGTAAGCGCATCCACGGCTCCACCTATCAGACATCCCTGTCTCGGTTTGCCGTGGAGCAGGGGGTATTGAAGCCCTTACGGGATTGCCCACCGGAGGTGACAACCTGGGCAAGAGTGAAAATCCAACGCGATTCCCATGTGCAGTTCGAGAAATGCCTGTATTCCGTTCCGGCCTATTAAAACAGGCGTTCTGGCTCAATGCGACGCCCGCCACGGGACGGATCTACCGCGATCTCGAGCTGGTGGCCACCCATCCCCGGTTGTTTAAGCTAGGAAGTCGGTCCACCATCAATGGCCACATGCTTCCGCAAGCCCTGGGTTACAAAATACGCGAACCGTAGTGGCGCTTAACCAAACGTCCAATTAGGTGTCGGTAAATTTTACAATTTGTCCCGCGAGGATTTCATCGTATGTCTCGAAATATCTCTATCTCATTGATTCATATATCCTTAAGAAAGTTGGCATGAAATTCGCTTGAACAATAGCATGCATCACGCAATAAATAGTCGTGAAATTTGCGTCGAGGCCTTTCTACCGGCTGTTTTAATCGCGGGGCGGTTGCCCAGCGGGTATTGATGTCTCAACGAATGAATAAATTATTTGTATGCACGGGTAGGGTGGACTTATGAACATGCAACTAACTTCGAATTCAAAACACGTTTTTTCATTAAGCACATTGTTATTATTGGTGTGCTCACTTGTGGTGCTGGGACTAACCCAGAAGGCGCTGGGCGCTACCATCGATGAGTTTACCGCCATTGATTTCGCTAATGATGTCGTTGACGGTGGCCCCGGAGAATCCTCGTCTACCGGTCCCGTCATTTCGGGGATTCTGGGCGGGTCGCGTGATATTAACGCCAATGCGATGTCTGGGGCAGTCGACAATAATTTGAATGACATCTGTGACGTCGGTGACGGCGACCAGTGTTCCAGGCTGACTGTGGGCGGGGGCAACTTGGTCTTTTCCAATGATGGCGTCGTGGTGGGCGTAGCTACCCTTCAGTGGGATGGCGATCCAACCTTTACATCACCGCCGAACACTAGCATTTTGGCTGTCGATTTGACCGACGGCGGTGTCCTAGATTCCTTCGAGATAACGCTCTCGGCAGCGGATCACCCGTTTCAGTTTACCCTCGAAGCATATTCTGGCGCGAACATGTCATTAGCGAGTATCAGTCACACTACGCCAGTGCCGGTGCCTGGCGGTTCGCCGATAAAGTTCACAATACCGTTCGCCAGTTTCACTGGTGCGGCTGACTTCACCAATATCAACGCCTTGCAGTTGATAATCAACTCCGCCGCCGATTTGAATTCTCCGCCACTGGACGTAGTATTTCTTCGCGATTTTAAGACGGTTGGGGGACCAAACATTGACATCGAGAAGTTCACCAACGGGTATGACGGCGACGGTGCCAATGGCGCCGCGACGGCGACGCCGCCGGATGGGCCGTTTACGCCGGGTGATCCCCGGGTAGCGCAAGTGGCCGCGAGTGTCCCCGTGGTGTGGACTTACCGCGTGACAAACACCGGCGGCGAGGATCTAGTAAACATCGTCGTGACGGATGCCGATGCGGCCGCCCAAGGGGCGTCCATCCTCTGCCCCGGAACCGGCAATAACACGATTCCCTTCCTGGCGACCGGTGCCTCAGCGGACTGTACGGCTTCGCTGCCGGGCGGCGCCCGGGACTTGGTTCTTACCGATCCTGACGTGGTGCCGGGCTGCGGCGATGGCCGGCCGACCTACGAGAACATGGGTGAGGTAGTCGGTTTCGGTGCGACCTCTAACACTCAGGTGAGTGACGAGGACCCCAGCCACTACTGCAACCCGCTGGTGCCGGATATCGAGCTGGAGAAGTTCACCAACGGGCATGACGGCGACGGCGCCGATGGCGTCCCGACGACGACACCGCCGGACGGGCCGTTTACGCCGGATGCGCCCGAGGTGGCACAGGTGGCCGTGGGTGGCCCAGTGACATGGACTTACCGTGTGCGCAACACCGGCACAGACAATCTGGTGAACGTGTTGGTGACGGATGCTGAGGCGGACGCCCAGGGTGCGCCCATCATCTGCCCCGGCACCGGCAATAACATGATTCCCTTCCTGGCGATCGGTGCCTCTGTGGATTGCACAGCGACGCTGGCGGGCGGCGCCCGCGAGTTGCAAACTGGTGACCCGGACGTGGTGCCGGGCTGCGGTGATGACCGGCCGACCTACGAGAACACGGGTAACGTGGTCGGCACTGGTCAGACCAGCGGCGTTGAGGTGGACGACACGGACGACAGCCATTACTGCAACCCGCCGGAGGTGGAGGAGTGCGAGATCAAGGTGAGGAAGCTCTGCAAGGTGCTAGATAGGGTCGGCCCCACCGGCGGCCAACTTGTCAAGTATAAGTACATCGTGAAAAACATTGGAACGACGGACGTGCTGGTTAATGTGTTCGACGATCAATTGGGTCCCATCGCCTCTGGCGTGGATATACCAGCCGGTACGAAGAAGAGGTTGTTCAAAAGAACGGAGCTGTTCGATTCGGTCACCAACATCGTCACCGTGACCGGTACTGTGCCGGGAACAGGCGCGACCTGCGAGGCCAGTAAATCCGCGTTCGTTACCTTTGATGCCGATACCGGTACTGTCGAAACGCGTTGGCGCAGGAGGTGCACTGTATTCGACAACGATACGGATACTCTCCCCTTTCCGTGTAGCGGTGGCCCGGGCTGTACGTCCAGTACGACCCCTGACGGCAGTACAACCGTCGGTTATTTAACGAAGTACTACTCTTGGTAACCGTGCATTAGGTCAAACGGTTGACCAGCAAAAGAGGGCGACGTTTTACGTCGCCCTTTTTTCTTTGCGGCGTATAGGAGGGCATACCTGTTTATCCCACTGCGAACAGCAGGGGAGACGTACTCCGTATTCGGTTTGCGCGACTGCTGGCAAATCCCATCACGCTGTCAACCCGGGCTCGGTTGGGAAGCGGGTACGGCGTGAAACGCCACTGGCGCTTTATATGCCCGATATTCGGGAACGACTACTTGATCAAACTCCCTCCGCGTCTAATACTTCACTGAGTTACCGGGTTGGCGATGGGTTAAAAGATGTCTATACGTTGGGTCGCGTTGTTGCTGTTGGCACTGAGCACAGTTGCCCACGGCGCCGCGTCGGTTCGGTCGGGCAATCTGCTGGAGGAGGGGGGATGGGAGCGTTCGGCATCGGAGCAAGGCGGCTCCAGGGAGAGGGATGCCGAGGTGTACTACCGCACCGGGCCGAGTTACCAGCTCAAGAACACCGAGCGCAACGATCAGCGTTTCACGCAATCCATCCAGGTTGTCGCAGGGCGCTATTATCGTTTCCAGGCGATGGTGAAAACCGAGCGCGTCAAGGGCCGCGTCGGGGCCAACCTGTCCGTTTATGGCACCGAGAACCGCAGCCGGC
Source organism: uncultured Gammaproteobacteria bacterium (assembly GCA_947259875.1). GTDB lineage: Bacteria > Pseudomonadota > Gammaproteobacteria > Arenicellales > JAANXG01 > CALZGZ01. The sequence goes on from CAMYNX010000060.1 coordinate 11,813, forward strand.
ACACGCTCACGGGTGACAACGACTGGACCCGTATCGAGCAGGTGTTCCGTGCCCTCGAGGACGGCACCGTCGAGTTCGCGCTGCGGCTCGGCGCTCGGTCTGCTTCGGCCTCGGGCACCGCCTGGTTTGATGCCGTGGATTTGGAAGAGCTCGCCGCCTGGCGCGGCGACTACGAACCGATCATCACCACACCGGGCCAACGTAAGCGCTCGAGTTCGCCGCTGCGCCTGCTGGCGTTTTTGTTCTTTGTGCCGTTCCTGTACGGTTCGCTGGCCGCGTTGCGGCACCACGATCTGGGTGGTGCTGGGACGGCGGAAACGACGCGACCCGTGGCGCGGCTGGGCGGATTCTGGCTGTTGCTGGGGTTGGCGCTGCTGGCCCGCCTGGCGTTTGTCGGGTATGCGGGATTTTCGCCGCAGCTGGACTATTACCAGGATTGGGCGCGGGCGCTGACAGCGCCCGCGAACCTGTTCGACGCGCCACTGATCTTGCGACGGGAGCTTTCGGGACCGCTGTGGTTGTATTGGCTGAGCGCGGTGGGTGCCTTCGTCCAGGCCCATCTGCTCGAGGGCAGCGTAGTATTTACGATGTTGATCAAGCTGCCCGCCGTCGTCCTCGAAATGGTGCTGATTTATCTATTGTTGCGACTCATGGCGGCGCAACTGCCGCAGAAGAAATTTTGGTGGCAGGCCTGTTTTCTCACCTTTAATCCCGCGATGATCATGGTCACCGCCTTCTGGGGGCAGCCGGTGGCGGTTACCGCGCTGTTGATGTGGCTCGCGGTCGTCCTGTTGCTGCGATCAAGACCGGGGTGGGCGGCACTCGCATTCGGTGGCGCGTTGGGCATGCATCCGATGAGCGTGATCTTTATGCCAGTGATCGCGTTTATCTTGCTGCGCCAGGAACCACGGCGTTACGTCGTGCGCTACGCGGTGATTGCGTCGTTGACGTGCGTCGTACTTTATGCGCCGCTGCCCGCGAATTTGGCCCTTGCCGTTTTACTACCGGCCCCTTCAGAAACCCTTTTCGCGTGGCAAATAGAACTTTGGCAGTGGCTTGCGTTCTGCGTGCTGCTTGCTGCCTTGTCGTTCGTGGTTTGGTGGCGCGCACAAAGATACGTGAGCGTCATGGATCGGCATGCGTATCTTGCGTTGTTTTATCTTGTGGCGCTGCTCGCGGCGCTGTTGCTCCCCTGGTTTCAAGACCTGAGCCTTTATCTGGCGCTGGTTTTCCTGGCACCCCTTTTGCCCCGACATCGGGGGTATCGTTGGAGCTTTCTCGCCATCACCGCCATGCTGTTCGTTAAACTCGCCTATCTGTTCGCACATCTTATCCTCAATCGGTATGGCATCCCCGGCGAGGCGGTGTTCACTTACGTCATTGTTTCAACTGTGTTGGTACTCATCCTCGCTGAGTTGCAGCGCCAATGGGCGCCCGCATTCCCGCGATCGTTCCGGTGGCACCGTGTGAAGAGCCGGTTACGTCAATACTGGCTTGCGCCGCGCTTCGGCCCGCAGGAGCCGTTTGCGCTGACGAAGTTCGATTATGTTGCGCTGGTCGCCCTGTGGGCATTGGGACTGTCGCTGACTCTTTACGGCCTGGGTGAGTGGCGTTATCCAACCCACGGATTGCAATCTGCCGCTGGCGAGAGGGTCCTGGAGGTGGTCCTCGAGGTACCGCAGACACTAACCCAGGCGCGGGTTTATACCGGGGCCAATGGCGTCGGTCATGTCCGCTTCGAATATTGGGACGGTGATCAATGGCGGCGGCTGTGGCGCGAAAGCAACGGGCGGTTGCGCTACCACAGTAACAGAGAATACCGCAGCACGTTTAAGGCGCTGAGAAAGAGATTCAAGTCTAAACAGAAGGTCGAGCGGCTCAGGCTCACCATATCGGGTGACGGCTTTGACATAAATGAGGTGGCTGTGTTTGGCGAAGATGGTAAACCGGTGCTGCCGAGCCAAATCCTTCTCGGCAAGGATAAGGCGGTCTATCCCAACCCACGCGACCATCCGCTGTTCGATGAGCAATCCCGGATCACTGAGGCAATGCACTATCGGGCGAGAACGATCTGGGATGAGGTGCACTATGCGCGTACCGGCTACGAGTTCAAAAACGGCTTGGACCCCGATGAGACGACGCATCCCCCCTTCGGGAAGACGCTCATCGCACTCGGAATCCGGCTGTTTGACATGACCCCGTTCGGGTGGCGGTTTAGCAGCGCGTTATTCGTATCGTTCCTCACGGTGCTGGCGTTTGTGGGCGGGCGTTGGCTGACCGCCAACCGCGTGGGGGCTTACGCGGCTGCGGTTCTCAGTGTGTGTGAGCTGATGTACTTCAATCACGGCCGCTGGGCAAATGTCGACACGTTCCTGGTGGTGTTGCTCACCGCGAGCCTGCTGTGTCTGTACCGGTGGGTTATGCTCGGCCACAAAACGTTTGATCGGGGGAGTATAGGCTGGTTTCTAGCGGCGGGAGCCTTTATGGGCCTTGCGGCGGCTACCAAATGGAATGCGCTATTCATCGGCTTCGCGATATTTGTCATGCTGTGTATCGCCAAGCTCGGTTCCTTGAACCAGGCGATGCGGCAACAGCAGGCAGGGGGGCGAGGCGCGGTGACCGGGTTTTTCAAAGGCGACTTGGTTCCCAGCATCGGGCATTGGGCGCTCGGTTTTCTCGTCATTCCGGCGTTAATGTACTACTTGGCCCATTTTGAACTCCTTCAGGCGTTACCCAACAAAACGAGCATATTGTCGGCCGACGGCGCGCGCACATTTGTTGCCCAGCAACAACATATGTGGGGTTTTCATGCCGATCGCGACGCGACCCATTCCGGCAGTTCGCTGTTTTTCACGTGGCCCATCATGTGGCGGCCGTTGTGGATGTATACGCCCGGTAACACACCGGAAGGCATGCACGCGAGCATCAACATGATCGGCAACCCGATGATCTGGTGGACCGGATTCGCAATCATGCTTGGCGTTGCCTGGGTCGCTGTGGCAGGCAAAGATCGCGCGGCCATGTTTCTCGCGGGTCTTTATTTTCTGCAGTGCCTCCCGTGGTTGCTGATTACCCGAACCATGTTCATTTACCACTATTATCCTTTTCTGCCGCTGGTCATTTGGGGCATCGCTTACGCTGCTTCCCGCATGAACTATCACAATTTAGCGCCACGAGCGGTATTGGCCGGTTATATGTTGTTGGTGATCGGCGCTTTTGTTGCTTATTACCCGCTGGTGACTGCGATGCCCGTTCCGGATGGCTATGTGGAAGGCCTGCGTCTGCTTGACACGTGGCCGTTAGGAGATAGATGAACGCATGAGAATCAAGCTGCTTCATAATAAAAGCACAGTGGTGCCACTTGAAGTCTTGCGGCAACGCGTCGCGAGGCCAGGGATGAGTCCAATGCGGCGGTGAAGACAAGAATGTTGCGACACAATGGGGGAATCAATCGTTGTTCAGTAAACGCACGAATATTTCATACCGTGGCTCGCATGTACTAAAATCAGATACTAACTTATGCATACTCATCAGCCATCAACACTTCTGGTTTCGACGAGTCAAGGCGTCGTCAACAAGATAGGGCAGTTTCCCCTTGGCGCATTGGCTTTCCGCCACTATTCGCCGACCCGGTGTGTGCGTTACGTTGAGGCCGCATGTCATGGCGGATAGCAATCCTGACACTGGCGCTACAAATGCCGCGGAAGATCGGGATGCGCCGCCTGCCAAACCACTGATTTCCATTATCACTCCGGCCTACAACGAAGCGTCCATCATTGAAAGGAACCTGGCTACGCTGTGTGAGTATCTCCAATCGCTGGAAGAACAGTATCGCTGGGAAATCGTGGTGGTTAACGATGGCAGTTCCGATGCTACCGGTGCACTAGCCGAGGCCTTCGCGAAATCGAGACCGAATATTAAGGTATTGCACCATGTCACCAACTTCGGAGTAGGGCAGGCGCTGCGTTTTGCGTTCCATCAGTGTAAGGGCGATTACCTGGTGACCTACGATATCGACCTCACTATCTCGCCCGAACACATTGCTACCGCACTCGAGGAGTTGGTCAACACCAACGCGAAGGTCGTCATTGCCTCGCCGTTTGTGAAGGGCGGGCAAATGTCCAACGTACCCTTTTGGCGAAAAACCCTAAGCGTGTGGGCGAATCGATTTCTTGCCCTGGTGGCGCGCGGTAATCTATCAAGCATTACCTGTATGGTGCGCGCTTACGACGGGCAGTTTGCGCGGACACTGAGCCTGCGCTCGATGGGTATGGAGATCATGCCTGAGATCATTTACAAGACAATGATCCTGCGGGGACGAATTGTAGAGATTCCTGCACATATGGATTGGGGGCGGCTGCGCGACGTACCGCAACGCCGCTCCAGCATGCGTATGCTGCATCACACCGTCGAGACGCTTATATCCGGTTTTGTGTTTCGGCCGTTCCTGCTGTTCATCTTTCCCGGCTTGCTCGTGCTGCTGTTTTCCTTCTATGTGAACGCGTGGATGTTCGTACACTTTCTCCGCCAATACGAGATCCTCAGCCAGTACACCTGGTTTCTCGATCGCGCTTCAAACGCGGTAGCCG
>CAMYNX010000061.1 GCA_947259875.1 uncultured Gammaproteobacteria bacterium
AGTGCCGGTGGGTGAATACCTCAAGCTGCAGCGACGTTTCGCCCACGTACTGAAACCGGCTAATGCCCATCAGCTCGAACAGCTACAGGCGATTGCCAACCGCAACATCAAGAAGTTCAGCCTCATCGATGAACAAGGAGGCCAAGAATGAAAACGCCGTTTGCGATCACCCTAGACGCCGGCAGCAGCCTGTTAAACAAGACCGGCTCGTGGCGTACCGAGCGCCCGGTGTACTTGGACCGCCTGCCGCCCTGCAACCACGCTTGCCCCGCCGGCGAGAATATTCAGCAATGGCTGTACCTGACCGAAGAAGGCCGTTATGCGGAGGCTTGGCGGCAGATCATGGACGACAATCCGTTCCCGGCAGTGATGGGACGGGTTTGTTATCACCCGTGCGAGGTGAGTTGCAACCGTGGTCAGTTGGATGAGGCGGTGGGAATCAATGCCGTGGAGCGGTTCCTCGGTGACCAGGCGCTGATCAATGAGTGGCAAATGGAGGCCGGTGCGCCGACCGGGAAACGGGTGATGGTTGTCGGTGCCGGTCCCGGCGGACTGGCGGCCACCTACCATTTGCGGCGTATGGGCCATGAGGTGACCGTTTACGATGCGTCGCCACAGGCCGGCGGCATGGTGCGTTACGGCATACCCAAGTATCGCATGCCAAGAGAAAAGCTCCGCGCCGAGGTCGCGCGCATTGAACAGATGGGCGCTGACCTGCAACTCAATACTCGCATCGACGATGTGATTGCCGCACGCGATGAGGGTAAGTTCGACGCGGTGTTTCTGTCGATCGGCGCCCAACTACCCAAGCGGGTGGACATCAAGGTCAACGGAGAACTGCCGGTGCTCGATGCGGCGATCGTGTTGCGTAACACGGAACTCGAGGAACCGACCGGATTACGTGGGCAAGTCGTGGTATACGGCGGCGGTAACACCGCCATAGACGTCGCGCGCTCGGCGGTCCGACTCGGCGCCAAGAGTGCTACCGTGGTGGTGTTCGAAGCCCGGGAGCATATGCCCGCCCATGAATTCGAAGTCAAAGAGGCCCGTGAGGAAGGCGTGGAACTGATCTGCTTGCGTGCGATCCGCGAAGTGAACGGCAACCAGGTGACGTTGGAAAAGCTGGTGCCCAGCGAAGGCCGGTGGCCCCAGCCCACCGGTCAGTTCGAAACCATTACCGCGGATGTCGTGGTGCAAGCGCTCGGACAAAATGTTCAGACCGATCTCGTGGACACCATTTCCGGTATAAAAGTCGCCGAAGGTGCCGTCCAGGTTGGCACCGACATGCAGACTGGATGCCCAGGCGTATTTGCCGGCGGTGACATGATCCCCTCGGAACGCACGGTGACGACATCCATTGGTCACGGCAAGAAAGCGGCCCGCAATATCGATGCTTATCTGCGCGGCATCACCTATGACGCGGCGGAACAGCACGAGTTGGTGACGTTCGACATGTTAAATACGTGGTATTACTCCGACGCACCGCGCACGGTGCGCCCGATGTTGAGTGTCATGCGACGGCAATCGGGTTTTGCGGAGATCGTTGGGAATATCGACCAGGACAATGCGACATTCGAGGCTCGTCGCTGCATGTCATGCGGCAACTGCTTCGAGTGTGATAATTGCTATGGGGTGTGTCCGGATAATGCGGTCAATAAACTCGGACCGGGCATGCGCTTCGAGTTTAAGTATGATTATTGTAAAGGTTGTGGGTTGTGTGTGTCCGAGTGCCCTTGCGGTGCGATAAAGATGACCCCCGAGGAGATTTAACCCGTATATTGCATCAAGCATCCCCGATCCGGACGCCGCGCCGGAGCGATGAAAGATTGACCACGCCTTACTCGGCGATGGAATCGGTTTGTGTTTTCAGCCGGCTGAACTCACTCGCTGACCTGAGCACACAGTCTTCGATGGACATGCCCCGTAGATAATTACCAGTCAATAAAATCTGCTTACCGGCCAGCAGCTTGTCGATCTTTTTCACGCGGTCCTCGTGTCCTACCCTGAAGCAAGGCACGATATTCTGTTTCGTCGTCACCAACTCTAACTGATTGGACGATACTCGCAGAACCTGTGCGATACGTCTGAGCTTGGCGTCCAAATCGAGTTGATCGCCCTTGAAGTGGAAGGTAAACCCCCGATAGCCGTCATGGGGAACCGTATCCCTGGACACAATGGAATAAAAACTGTCTCCGGTAGGCACGACACCGGCGATATTTTCCACAGTGAGCAATTCCTTCGCGAGTGCCACCGCCACCGTTTCTACGGTTTCAACACGAACCTGAGCCAACTCGTCAACAAGGGCCGGATAAACCGGGCGCAGAAGCCGAGCACCCTCCACAGGCGAGGTTGCCAATCCAATATAGTCGGCAACGTATCGTTCGCCGTTCGCTGTTTTGACCTCAAAAGATCGCGCTCCCGCCTCAATCTGAACTGCGTCACTCCCCATCGCCACGTCTATTCCGGAGCCCGAGGCGACCGCATCGGTCACGGATTGCAACCCGTTCGGGAGCGTGAAGCTCCGTAACACGTCCTTACGCCGTTGGCGCCGCTTGAACAGGATATCGGCTGGAAAATCATCCGCCGTCTGGGACGGCACCGCGGAAAACAGATGCGTGAACACCTTGTCGAAGTTTCCTTTTCCGACAATCCTCGAGTAATAAGACTCGACGCTTTGCCCTTCTTTTTTCAAAAAAAACAAACGTGGGACCGACACGAGTAACTCGAAAAAATTCAGCTGCGAGGGAATCGACCTGAGACGGTCTTCAACCAGCATTCTAAACGGCACCTTCTCCCGCCGCGTGAGCTGGTCGATCATATCGAGATCTTCGACTATCCCCAGGAACTTGGCGTAAGAGTTGTAGCAGGTGTGGGCACCCAATTCGACCCAAAAGGGCGGTGCACCGTCTTCAAATCGATGGGTATGTACCGCTCCACCAACCCGTTCGGCTTTTTCGACGACCAAAGTCCTGAGTCCAGCCCGCGCGGCATAATGGGCGAGACTAAGTCCGCTTATCCCCGCGCCTATAATGACAATGTCGTATTGGATCATAGCACCCGATGTTGCGCGTCACGGCGACCAGCGCTGAGCGCATTTGCGATATCGTTTCGATTCTCGCCACCCGTGTTCATGTTAAGGACGATACTTGCAGCGATAGACACAACCGGGTTGCTTTTGCATTTTAACGACACAGTCTTGGTATGAGCACTGCCCGCATCGCTGCGATAAGGCTGAGAGGCTAAATGAATACCGTAATGAATGTAGGTTCCCGTGTCTACCGGATCATCCACGTCCTTCTTGTCATGCCCATGGTTTTTTGGTCCTGGTTACCAACGAGCATGTAGCGCACAACTAACGAACTGGGTTCGTTCAGTTATTTTTGGCGCCCTGGTTAATCCATTTGCCGATTAACTCTACCTGATCCTGGGGCAACTTCGGATTTTGCTTTGGCATGTTTATAGACGAGTCCGCTTTGTGCTCAACCAAGATCTGCAACGTGCTCGAAAAACTGTAACCGGGGATGATCACCGGACCAAATTTTGTGCCTTTCATGAGATTGTCGTAACTTTCCATGCTGAGTCCACTGGCAATATATCCCGTGCCACCTGGTTTGTGACATGACACACATCTCGCTTGCAGTATCGGCATCACCTCTTTTTTGAAACTTACTTCCTGTTCACCGCAACCCGCAACTATAAATAGGGCCAGCACCGAGGCTGCCTGTATTATTGTTCTTGCATGCATCTTTATACGTTCCTTACATAACGCAAAACTAACTCCCGGCATTGTCGCAAAAGGCCAACCGCGCCACAATAGGTGTGGCTCTCATAACCCAATCCAGACAAGCCAGGCGGCGTGCGAGGATATTGACACGATCGATAGCGATGGGCATCGCTGCAGACGGCAGCACGATGAACAGTAGGAAATACTGGTACATCTTCGGCGACACCATCCGCACCGAGAAACCATCCATGCTCGTGACACGGACGACGCGAAAATCTTGGTTTCCGGATTCGCAAACGAGTTTGATTCGGTGCGGCGTGATATGTTGCGCCGCAACAATTTCCCCGCCCGTTATTTGTGTGCCAGGTTTCAGGAGGCGCCATGCCAATACGCGCCCCGGGGGAAGCAAATGATGTACGTTTTCACGCTGGAATGGTAAGTTTCGGGCTATACAGCGGATGGCGGATATATCGTATAGTTAATAACTGTGCGCGTCGCGCTCGAATCGAGTGTGGCCGTTGGCCGGGGCCCGGGAAACCAAACCTTTGCTGTCCTCAACTGCTTATTGGTCGCGGAGAAACCAACTATGAGTGAACCACCACTGCACCACCTTTACCTACACTTTCAGGAGCTACCGTGGAGTCTTCGTACGCTGTACACCGCCACCCTCCTGGTACTGGCGACCGGTTATCTGTTCGCCCTGCTCCATCTGTACGGATCTCACGCCGGACGCGATGGCGAGCCGGGACTGTCGGTCAGGGATGTCGTTATCGCGTATAGCGGCAGTAAGGAATCCACACGTCTGGAATCCGCGTTGCGGGGCCCCATGGCCAGTATGCTGCCTACCAGCGAAGCCAACGAAATCTTCGGTTGGATTCATGGCGGGCTTGATAAGGCGGTGTTCGAAAAGGACATCGATCCGATCTTCGAGAAACGCTGTCTGGCGTGCCACGATGGCAGCAATCCGCATATTCCACACCTGGGGGGGTACGACAACGTCCTGGAAACCGCGCAATTGGATGAAGGGGTCGACATTTTTACCCTGGTGAGGGTCTCTCATATCCATTTGTTCGGCCTCACCTTTATTTTCTTCATCACCAGCTTGATCTTCAGCCACGCCTATGTGCGCCCGGTGTGGTTGAAATGCCTGATCGTGGCATTTCCGTTCGTCCAGATCGTGCTGGATATTTTTTCCTGGTATTTGACCAAAGTCTTCGAGCCCTTCGCTTACGTGATTGTGATCGCCGGTGGGTTGATGGGGGCTTGTTTCGCCTTCATGTGGGTGGTGTCCATGTATCAGATGTGGCTGTACAAACCGTCTGAACGCTTCGCTGCGCGCACGGCCGAGAGACGAGCCATCGGTTAGGAGTAATCAGGTGTAGGACAACGCCTCCTGCGGCTGTGGCTCACCGCCGCAGGAGCCAGTTCGATTACTTGCAGGGAGCTTGTAAAAAGACCACTGCCCTGCGTCGTTTACCGGCATAGTACCGCGCCAGATTTTCGATTTCGACATCCTTTATTGGTTTCAACATCGCGCGCATAATCGTGTTGCCACGGTCTTGCTCTCGATAGGCGGTCATGGCCATGGCCAGATATTCCTCGCCCTGACTGGATATCGATGGAATCTGGGGATTGGTGCTGTTTCCATCGAGGCCATGGCAGCGGTCACAACGATCCGCCCATTGGGTAGTGGTGAGCGGTTTCCGCGCTGCGCCACCCGTGGGCGCTAAGGATGCGTAATAGGCCGCGACGTTATTAATATCATCGTCATCGAGTGAGGCGACAATCGATTGCATCGCACTATGATCCCGCGTACCGTCCTTGTATGCGTGGGTAGCGGTAACGAGAAACCTGGGATCCTGGCCTGCCAGGCTGGGAGTATCCGGTTTTGTGCTGTTGCCGTCGGCGCCGTGGCATTCCGCACAAGCCGTGGCCACGGGTTCACCCGCGGCAGCATCGCCGTCGGCACTCGTGGGACTGGCCTTAGGCGCTTGCAGCGCGTAATACAAAGCGAGGTTCTCGATCGTATCGTCATTCAGTAACGCCACCGCGGGGCGCATCATGGGATCCTTGCGACTCGCCGCTCGATACGCCTTCATCGCATTTACCAAATACTCGAGATTCTGACCGGCCAAGCTCGGCATGCCCGGCAGAGCGCTGTTTCCGTCCTTGCCGTGGCAGGATGCGCATCCGGTTGACGCCGCCTTGCCCGATTGCTCGGGATCAACGTCACCGGCGCTCGTAGGTTGGGCGTCCGCACCCGCGCCCTGCTGCGCACCTGCGGTATGCGGTAAGTCCAGGCTGAAGTAGTAGGCGGCGACACTCCGCAGTGCATCGTCGTTAAATGCTTTGATGGATTGGCGCATTTGCACCTTCTTCCTTGCGCCATCCTTGTATGCCTTTAGTTGTGCGTAGAGATAATCCGCGTGCTGGCTGGCCAGGTGAGGCACACCCTCTTCTACACTGACGCCATTCACGCCGTGACATTTGGCGCATGTCTGTTCGGCAATCGCTCTGCCCGCCTTCACCTCCACCGGCGACGAAAAAATGTGGGCCACCGGTTCCTTGGTCTTGGACTTAGCAGCGGCCTTGGGAGCACTGGCCTGCACCTGGGGCGCGATCGATACCGCGATTATTAACGCTAGCATACACATCATGCGATGCATAGAATTCTCCTCAATGGTCTGGATGTAGGCGACTCTAATTCGAAGGTCGCTAATTCTAGGGCCCCCGGACGCTTCGACTCAAACCCGGAACTGCCCAAAATAAGCCCTGACGCCCAGCCCGCACATTAAAGTTACGATACTTTAATGTAAAACACCAGATTCGGCGCGGCGGTCACGTCGGTGACGGTCTCCTGAGCGCTTTGCACATTCTGGCAGAATTCCACGCCGGCCCAGCCATCAATCGGCAACTATGTCCGCAGCCTCCAGTGCAAACAGCGTTTCCTTTTTATGCGCCCGAATTCATCATCCACTTCTTATCGAATTGCCAGTGTAAATCAACCTGATAGCTCCCTATTTAGCCGCCTTGGTGCAACATGCGGGCCAGCTTGCACCAGCCGCTGGGACACAACTATTTCAAATTCGTCTCGTACAGTTCCAAGTATGAGCGGGCGCTTTGATGCCAGCTGAAATCCGTACTCATTCCGGCAAGCATGAGAGCGCGCCAGCTTTGCTCATCGGCAAACAACTTGGCGCCTTGGTGTATGGTTTTGATTAACGCATCCGCCGTAAATTTGGTGAATGTAAAACCCGTCGCGGTCTTGTTGGCCAGATTTCGTGGCGTCGCCGGAACAACGGTATCCGCCAACCCCCCGGTTTTGGACACGATGGGCACCGTTCCGTAATGCATGCTATACATTTGATTCAATCCGCATGGCTCAAAGCGAGACGGCATGACAAATATATCGGCAGCAGCTTCGATCTGATGTGACATTTTTTCATCGTACCCGATATGAACATGTATCCGTCCGGGATATGCGCGCGAGATATCCCGCAATTTGCGCTCCAGCACCGGGTCGCCGATGCCCAAGACCACAAATGGATATCCATGGGTCAACAATTCGGGGAGCGCCGCGACCAACAAATCGATGCCCTTCTGATCGACCAAGCGTCCTACAAAACCGAAAAGTGGTTTCTTCTCGTCGCCCTGCAGAGACCATCGCTGCATGCATGCCGTCTTGTTTTGGAGCTTGCCCTCGAAGGAATCCGCATCGTAATGAAATTCAATATACGGATCGGTGTTTGGATCCCACTCGTCGTAGTCGATCCCATTGAGAATCCCCACCAGGTGGTCTGATCGGTGTTGCAACAGCCCTTCGAGGCCACACCCCAGATCACTGGTCTGGATTTCGCGTGCGTAAGTCGGGCTGACGGTGGTGATCCAGTCGCTGAACACGATCCCCCCTTTAATGAAAGACATCTGATCCAGATACTCGACGCCATCCATTGCCCACAGTTCTTGTTTCAGGCCCAAGCTCGTGAACGTGGATCGCGGGAATATTCCCTGATAGGACAAATTATGGATTGTGAAAATCTTTACAATATCTTGATCATCATCGATGAGAGGCGCCACCATGCCGGCCTGCCAGTCATGGCAATGGATGACATCCGGCCGCCAACCAAGCAGGTCCTGGTCGTCGATGATGGCGACAGCGATCCGGCACAAGAGAAAAAACCGCTCCGCGTTGTCATGCCAGGGCATCCCCGTATCATCCACGTAGGGATTGCCGTCGCGGTCGAAGGCAGGTCCATAGTCGACCAACCAAACTTTCGACACGGCGTTGCGCATATCGGTTTCAAGAATCCGGACACTAGCCGGGAACCCAGGCAACTGGATTGCCGCAATGGTTTTAGGGGCCTGGAGCTTGGCGATCGCCGCCCGATACGCGGGGATCAATACACGTACATCATGGCCCAGCCGCGCTTGCGCCCGGGGCAGACTCGCACAAACGTCCGCCAGGCCACCGGTCTTAATGAAGGGATAGGCCTCGCTGGCTACGTGCAGTATCCTCATTTCAGACTGGTTTCAAGACGATCCCAGCGAGGGGAGGCAACGTTAAGGAAATGGAATGGCGCTGGCCCATCCACGGAATCGGCTCCGCATCGACCTGCCCACTGTTACCTACATTAGAGCCTCCGTAGTGCTCCGAGTCCGAATTGAATATCTCACGGTATGCGCCTGGTTCAGGAACGCCTAAGCGATATTGATTCCTTACCACCGGGGTGAAATTGAGGGCAACGACAACGAATCCGTCTTCGTCTTTTCTTAGGAAAGAAAGAACGGATTGCTCGGTGTCGTGACAATCGAGCCACTCGAAACCACTGGGATCAAAATCGAAATGATGCAGAGGCCGTGACTCACGATAGAGATTATTGAGGTCGCGCACCAACCGCTGTACCCCTGCATGACCGTCGAACTGCACTACATACCAGTCCAAGCCGTTCTCGTGAGACCACTCGGGTCCTTGTGCGAACTCCGAGCCCATGAACAGAAGTTTTTTGCCGGGGTGCGTGTATTGATAAGTGTAAAGCAGACGCAAATTCGCCAGACGCTGCCACTCATCCCCGGGCATCTTGTACAGCAGCGATCCCTTTCCGTGAACGACTTCGTCGTGGGAGAAGGGGAGCACGAAATTTTCAGTAAAACAATAAAGCTGACTAAAGGTGAGCAGATCGTGATGATATTTGCGGTATACGGACTCGAGCGAGAAATACGACAAGGTATCGTTCATCCATCCCATGTTCCACTTCATGCTGAAACCCAAGCCGCCTACGTAGACCGGTCGCGATACCATCGGCCAGGCAGTGGACTCCTCCGCGGTGACAACAACACCGGGAAACTGCTCATGTACGACTTCGTTCAGTTGACGCAGAAAATCGATGGCTTCAAGATTTTCGCGACCGCCGTATTTATTGGGCACCCAATCGCCCTCGTCGCGCGAGTAGTCCAGGTACAACATCGATGCCACCGCATCCACGCGCAGGCCGTCAAAATGGAACTCCTCCAACCAGTAGACGGCACTTGATAAGAGGAAATTTGCGACCTCATTCCGGCCATAGTTAAAGATTAGAGTGCCCCAGTCCCGGTGCTCACCGCGACGCGGATCGCTATGTTCATAAAGTGCGGTCCCATCGTATCGGGCCAGCGCGTAAACATCTTTGGGGAAGTGGGCGGGCGGCCAATCGAGTAGCACACCAATGTTGTGTTGGTGGCAAAGGTCGATGAAATAGCGCAAATCATCTTGTGGACCATACCGGGAGGTAGACGCGAAATAGCCGACCGTCTGATAGCCCCAGGAGCCCTCGAAGGGGTGTTCGGTAACCGGCAACAGTTCGATATGCGTGTAGCCCAGATCCGCCACGTACGGAATCAGTTGATCTGCGAGAACTCGATAATTAAGCGGCCTATTTGATTCACTACGTCGCCAAGATCCGGCGTGCACCTCGTATATTGCTATGGGTGCGTGTAACCAATCCCATTGCGCGCGACGCTTCATCCAATCTTGGTCACGCCATTGGTATCTCGTGTCCGCCGGAACCAGGTTTGCAGTATCCGGGGCAATTTCGTATTGTCGTCCGTAAGGGTCGGCCTTCAGAAACACCGCACCGGTGTCTCGATTTCGGATCTCGTACTTGTATAACGCGCCTGGCTCGAATCCGGGTATGAACAACTCCCACACGCCATTTTCACCGCGGACGCGCATCGGATGTTGGCGTCCGTCCCAATCGTTGAAATTACCCACGATACTGACCCTGGCCGCATTCGGTGCCCAGGCCGCAAACAATACGCCTTCGACTCCGTCGCAGGTGTGCGTACTGGCACCTAATATCCGGTAGATATGCCAGTGTTTGCCTTGAGTGAATAGATGCAGATCGTAATCCGACAGTTGCGGCGGAAAGCAGTAGGGATCGTAATAAACGCTTGCTTGACCTGCTTTATCCACACGGCGAAGCTGGTAGCGTTCCGGAACCTGATTCGCCGGCCCGGACCATTCGAAGAAATCAGACCCGGTCAATCTCTCTAAAGAAAAACCCGATTCCATGATCTCGATGCGTTGCGTGCCTGGGGCAAATACCCGCACAATAACCTGGTCGCCGGTCTGGTGGCGGCCCAGGAATGTAAACGGATCGTGATGTTGCGCTTTCTCGATGCGTTCCCGTTCAGAAGCGAGCATTTTCAATTCATTCAAGTGTTGTTCGCCTGATGTTATCATTGAGATGGTTATATGGTTAAAAAAACACGCAACAACGAGGAAGTCGACCACACCACGCCCGAACGCTTCGTCAGTCTGCTCACGAAGGATACGCTTGCTCTGGTCTTAGCCGGCGGTCGTGGCTCGAGATTGCATGACCTGACCGACTGGCGGGCCAAACCCGCGGTGCCGTTTGCCGGTAAGTTTCGAATCATAGACTTTACCTTGTCCAACTGTATCAACTCGGGTCTTCGTCAGGTTGGCGTCTTGACCCAGTATAAGGCGCACTCGCTCATTAAACACATACAAAAAGCTTGGGGTTTTTTGAATGGACAGCTTGGGGAGGCAGTTGAGTTATTACCGGCGTCGCAAAGGGTGAGTGAGGAATCCTGGTACGCCGGTACTGCCGATGCCGTCTATCAGAATCTCGATATCATCCGCACCTATAACAAGCATTACACGCTGGTCCTGGCCGGCGATCATGTCTATAAAATGGATTACGGCCGTATGCTGGCGTTTCATGTAGAGCAAAATGCGGATCTAACCGTGGGATGTATCGAAGTACCGGTCAACGAGGCCAGCGCCTTTGGGGTGATGTCGGTGGACGAAAACCACCGCATCCTTGAGTTCAATGAAAAACCCGAACACCCCGAGCCGCTTCCCGGAAACAATGCGATGACCTTGGCCTCAATGGGAATTTATGCGTTCAACACAGATTTTTTGTATGAACAGATCATCAAAGATGCGGATAACTTTACATCCAGGCACGATTTCGGCGGTGACATCATCCCCTCGGTGATCGGCAACTATCGCGTGTACGCCTACCCGTTCCGTGACGTGCAAAGCGGTACACAATCCTACTGGCGGGATGTTGGCACCGTGGATGCATACTGGAAAGCGAATCTGGAGCTCATCGATCCGGTACCGGAACTGAATCTTTACGACAAGAATTGGCCGATTTGGACTTATCAAGAACAATTGCCGCCGGCCAAATTCATCTTTGACGACGAGGACCGTCAAGGCATCGCCATCAACTCAATGGTTTCGGGTGGTTGTATTATCCAGGGTGCATTGATCCGGCATTCCCTGCTGTTTTCGCAGGTTGTCGTGCGCAACGCCTCTCAGATCATCGACTCGGTCGTCCTGCCCGAAGTAAGTATCGGCCAGAACTGTAAGATCAGACACGCCATTATCGATAAAGGATGCCGCATTGACGACAACATGACGATCGGATGGGATGAAGAGTCGGATGCCGAGCGTTTTTATGTCTCCCCCGAGGGCGTGGTGCTCGTGACCACCGACATGCTGGGCCAAGCACTGCACTATGTCCGCTAACAAGCGCCTCAACGTGGTCCTGTGCTGGCATATGCACCAACCCGAGTATCGCGATGTATTGACCGGGCAATATTTACAGCCCTGGACATACCTACACGCCATCAAGGATTACACCGACATGGCCGGCCACCTGGAGTCCAGTCCCGGCGCACGTGCGGTGGTGAATTTTGTGCCCATCGTCCTTGAGGAGATCGCTGACTATCACACCCAGATCGCCGCATTCTTGGACGGCGGTCCGCCCATCCGCGATCTGTTGCTAGCGGCGCTTGCCAACGATTCGGGTCCGATCTCCACGCAGGGCCGTGCGGAACTGGCGCAGCTGTGCCGCCGAGCTAACGAGCAGCGGATGATTAAGCGGTTCCAACCCTATGCGGACCTGGTAGAAACCATAAAGTCCCATCAACAACGTGTGCAAGCTCTCGATTATCTCAACGATCAATTTTTCCGCGATCTGCTGGTCTGGTATCACCTGGCTTGGCTGGGTGAGACGGTTCGCCGCACCGACAAGCGGGTGCGGCAGCTGATGGACAAGTCGCGCCACTTTACACATGATGATCAAATCCTGCTGCTGCGAGTGCTCTGCGACTTAATCGGCGGGGTCCTGGAGCGCTACCGAAACCTGGCGGCAAATGGTCAGGTCGAGCTGTCGATGACCCCCTACGCACATCCGATGCTGCCGCTGTTGGTCGACTTCAAATCGGCCCGCGAAGCAATACCTGATATCCACCTGCCCCCATCGCCTTATCCAGGGGGTCTGGAGCGGGTGCGCTGGCATATCGAGACCGGCCTTCAATCGTTCAATGAGAGCTTTGGAATTAGACCGATCGGTTGTTGGCCTTCCGAAGGCGGCATCAGCGACGCCATCTTACCGCTGCTTGCCGAGTACGGTTTCCACTGGGTGGCCAGTGGTCAGACGGTGTTGCGTAACAGCCTGGAACGCGCACACCGCCCAACCGATAATAGCACTTGGCCATATCGCCCTTACCGGATGAACGAGTTACCGCTCCACGGATTTTTCCGTGACGACGGACTGTCCGACGCCATCGGTTTCACCTATTCGGACTGGCAGGCCGATGACGCCGTCGCCGATTTGATCCATCGACTGGAACACATTGCGTCGCAACTGGACGCACCGAACCGCCATGTTGTATCCATCATCATGGATGGAGAAAACGCCTGGGAACACTACCCGGATAACGGATACCACTTCCTGACAAGTCTATACGAGTCTTTGTCTCAACATTCGGCGATTCATCTGACAACCTATCGCGAGTTTCTCAACGACAACCGGCGACATGTCGACGAGCTACCCAGCGTGTGCGCGGGAAGCTGGGTCTATGGAACGTTTAGCACCTGGATCGGCGACGCGGACAAGAATCGCGCTTGGGAGATCTTGACCGAAACGAAACGGACCTTCGACAAAGTCACAGCCCACGGTAAGTTTTCCGAACAAGATCGCATGCAACTAAACCGCCAACTCGCCATATGCGAGGGTTCGGACTGGTTTTGGTGGTTCGGCGACTATAATCCCATCGAGTCGATCGAGGACTTCAGCAATTTGTACCGACGGCACATCAAAAACCTGCACCAGATGTTGGGCGAACCAGCCCCCAAGAATCTTGACTCGGCCTTCGGCCATGGCGGCATCGCTGAACATGGTGGCGCCATGCGTCGCGGAGGCGATTGATGTATTCCGATTGCGGCTGCCTACCTAGACGCGAATTCGGCATCCTCCTTCATATCACCTCATTACCCGGTGTGGGCGCACGCGGCGATCTTGGACCCGACGCGTACCGATTTGTCGATTTTTTGGCGTCGAGCGGCGCGCGCGTATGGCAGGTATTACCCTTGGTGCCTACTCATCCGGGAGGCTCCCCTTATCTCGGGGAATCGGCCCATGCTGGAAATCCTTTGCTAGTCAGCCCCCAACAGCTGCTCGATGATGACTTGATCTCCAGCGAAGAACTCGATGAATTCCTTCATAGCTCGAAAGCCGGCTGCGACTACCAATCCGCACATCACCGACTCTTGGTGCACGCGTTTTCCCGCTATCTTGAATTCAACACCAAACTCAGAGACGACATCACTCGCTTTGCAAACCACAACGAGTATTGGCTGCCCGATTACACGCTGTATCGCGCCATCAAACACCTGCACAACAATGCACCGTGGTTCGATTGGCCCGCGCCATTGCGGGACCGAGACGCTCAGACACTTACTGCGGCACGTACCAAATATCGTGATGAAATTCAATTTGGCGTGTTCGCGCAATATGTGTTCTGGAAACAATGGGACAGACTGAAGACATACGCAAACCAGCACGATATTCGCATCATGGGCGATATGCCGATGTTCGTCGCCCACGACAGTGCCGAGGTGTGGGCCTTCCCGGACTACTTTCAGCTCGACGCCAGCGGCCACGTTGTTAGTGTCGCAGGCGTCCCGCCGGACTATTTCTCCGTTACCGGACAGCGCTGGGGGAACCCTTTATATGAATGGCGACACATGCAACAAGACAGCTTCACCTGGTGGATAAACCGGTTTCGTTCACAGCTCAAGCTATTTGATCTATTGCGTATTGATCATTTCCGGGGGTACGAATCATACTGGTCGATTCCTGCGCAATGCGAAGACGCGACCCAAGGCCGTTGGCGCAAGAGTTCCGGCGACGCCCTGTTCGCAACGCTCTCGCAGGCGTTTGATCCGCTGCCCCTGATTGCCGAAGACTTGGGCGAAATCACAACCGCGGTTCACGAATTGCGCCAACGCCGTGGGTTCCCGGGAATGCGTGTACTGCAGTTTGCGTTTGACGGTGACGCCGACAATCTGCACTTGCCTCACAACCATGTCGAATGCAGCGTCGTGTACACGGGCACCCATGACAATAATACGACACTCGGCTGGTTTCACCAGCTCGCGCCCGCGCAACAGCAGCGGGTGTACGAATACCTGGGTAATCCTCAGGTGACCATGCCATGGGCGCTGATTCGGGCGGCCATGGCGTCGGTGGCGAGACTGGGAATATTACCGTTACAGGACATCATGGAACTGGATGACACCCATCGCATGAACCTGCCCGGCACTGAAAGTGGGAACTGGTCATGGCGGTTCGACTGGTCCAGTCTCCCGTTCGGCACTGCAGACCGGCTGGCCCATCTTGCGTCGGTGTATGGGCGCTAGCTGCCTGTATATTGCACCAAGGATCCCGGCTGATGGCGAAGGGATCGGGCGGCTGGACGTAGCGCTGGAGCGAAATGCATAGCCGTAGCTATGCGTTGAGTGAAGCGCAAGTTCACGCGTTCGAGACCGAGCCAGCGCCGGGATAGTCCCGCCCCTATTTTTGCCAAGCAATTTGAAGCGTCGATGTCGCCATTTCCCGGAATAAACGGTACGGGCCTCCGCGCCGTATAGCTATGAATTGGGGGCGGGGCGCCTTGGTGCAATATACGGGCTATTACAACCAGAGCATACGCCCCATTTCCAACCGGTGAGACAGGCTATGATGTAGCGGATACGCGCGCAGCTTATAGGAGTAACGGCCGCAACGGGCAAGACCAATCTCACCCTCATAAATCTGCCAACCATCTTTTGATATGCCAGTTGCGGACAGAGGATATTGCCGCGGATCCACCAAACGATCCGCCTCAGATTTGTCGCTTATCAAGCATTCGACACGCACGTCATCGGGCTTCAGCCCATTGAGCATTACCTGCACAACCAGCTTTGCCTCATCACCCACGCGTATGCCTTCCGCTGGGATTTCTGATCGTCGAATCTTCACGCCGTGCCACGACTTTTGTATCTTCTTCTTCCATACAACCAACTCTTTGGCCCAGGCTGCGTCGTTGGCGCTAAACTTCCGTCCCAGCTTTGCCGCCGGCGAATAATACTGACTTATGTAGTCAGTCAACATCCGCTGCGCGCTGAAACGGGAAAGGGCCGATATCATCGCTTGTTTTGCAACCTGCACCCAGTCCGAGGAATAACCTTGGCCATCGCGCTTGTAGTAAAGGGGCAGAATCTCGCCTTCTAAAAGATCGAATGCGCCGGATGCTTCGATATAGTCCCGCTCATTGTGGTCCGTCGCAGCAAGATAGGGGCTGATGGCCCAGCCGTTGTCACCCTCGAATCCCTCTTCCCACCAGCCATCCAACGAGCTGAAATGCGGAACACCATTTATGGCAGCCTTCTGTCCCGAGGTGCCACTGGCTTCCATGGGGTATTCCGGGGTATTGAACCAGATATCCACGCCGGTGACCAAAAAGCGCGCCAACTCGATGTCATAGGCTTCGAGCAACACGATTTTTCCTTCGAAGTCCGGGCGGCGCGAGAGATCGTATATCGCGTGGAGGTATTCCTGACCCGGCCCATCCTGAGGATGCGCTTTACCGGCAAATATAAATACCACCGGATGCTGACTGTCCTGCACTAACCTGGTCAATCTGTCCATGTCCTTGGTCAACAGGGTTGCTCGTTTGTAGGTTGCAAAACGCCGGGCAAAACCAATAACCAGCGTTTCGGGATTGAGGCATCGAGTCAATCG